>PBZW01000062.1 GCA_002730315.1 Fidelibacterota bacterium | reverse complement strand
TCGTCATTCTATTCCTCGGAATGACGATATTTTCTAAAAATTAAAACTGCTTCTTTTTTCTAAACGGAAGCAGATCAGCAATATTCGACTTAGTCAGTTCAGTAATCTCTCGCAGTTTCCCTTTTTCTTCATCATCACTGTTGCTGGCATATTCTTTTACAAAAGCCACAACAACTGCAAATCCAAAACCTAGTATAAGCGATAATAAAACAGAGAGTTTTCTTTTCGGTTTATCCCGGTATAATGGAGCTTCTGGAGGGTCAAGGACTTGAACAAGAGCAGATTCCTTTACTTCATCGATCTTGGTCATTTCCAGCTGCTGCTTAAGAGTGGTAAAAACACCCGTTAAAACAGACGCCTCCCTGGTCAGCCGCTGCTGTTCCAGTAATAATGCCGGTGATCCCTGTATTTGACGATTTCGATCAACAAAATCTTTTAATGCTTCTTCAGCTTCTTCCAGTTCTTTTTGAACATCAACTATACGCCCTTCGATAAACAGCCGCGTTTCTTTCACTTTTTCTGTTTTGTATGCACGCTGGTGCCGATCAAGTTCTTCGATAAGTACAGCACAAAGATCCGCAGCAAACTGCGGCTCAAATGTACTTACCGATAGATTGTAGAAAGAGCCTTGACTTTCAATTTCAATCATGTCGATTAATGCATTTGCCCCATGTATCTCCAATGTATCAATGCTGACAGTCGGTTCTTCATCTCCATAAGTCAATATCTGTAGCAGGGATTTTTGCGGACCATATTTTTCCGTATCAAATTTTCTTTTCAATACAGATTTTGCTAGTGTTCTGCTTTTTACGATTTCCGGGTAAACCCATTGAGCACCTTCACTACCGCCCGGAACTGCAACTCCAAATTGTGCTGCCAAACCCTGCAGTTGCGACGTAGAACTGCCACCACTGGACGACATGATTTTGGCTGATGATACATATGTGGGACCAACCATAAATAAGACATAAAATGCAGTGATAACTCCGAACACTAGTGGCGTAATAATCAGCAGCTTCAGCTGTTTAGCTAAAACAAGGAGAATATCTGACAGGGAAATGGTATCCTCTTCGTAATAATACTGCGGCTGCTGCGGTGGTTGGGGAGGGTACTGCTGTTCGTCCATTATTTAAATACTATTAACCACCTACATATTTGCAATTAAAGCAAGTGTCAAGGCTATTTGAGCGAAGTCAGAAAGTATAGAAGCAATTTCCTTAGCCAATTCAGTTCTGTTAATTTCTTCCCGTTCTTCTGTGGCAACAGAAATGATAGAGCCATCCATTACTGAAGGGGAAAACCAAAACCTTTTGATTTCACCACCTTCACCGTTTGGGTAGCGAATGGAGACATCTCTTCTATCAGCTTTCGATGAATATCCACCCGCTTCATTTATATATTTGTTCACCGAACGACCTGGTATATATTTATATGCTCCGGAGTTATTGACCTCTCCATAAATAAAAACCATATTGGGATGCTTATAGATATGTATTTCATCCCCTGATAAAACATTAAAATCAATGTTTGATCCTGGATTTTTCATAATTTTTAATAAATCAATATTCACTTCAATGCTGTCCCGAATTAGAGCTGATGCTTCCGGGTAAGCATCCTGTGTAATTCCGCCTGCACGCTTAACTAAATCAGACACATGTTCTTTCGGTGACAATAAAGCATATTCACCAGGGAATGTTACTGCACCGGTAACACTCACTAATTGATTTAGTTTGAAATTAGGATCTGCACGGACAAACACAATATCATGGGGTTGTAAAGTATTGAACTTTTCATTTTGAGAAATTTGCCCAAATTCTTCAATGGTTACAAAGTCCTGCATTTCCAAGGAATTACCAAATTTGTTTAAACTTGTGGTTTGCGGGTCTACCCGCATTACTTCCAGTTTTACCTTGTATACATTTTTGGCAAAACCTCCTGCCTGGACAAGCAGTTCATTAATAGTCATTCTATCGTAGAATATATATTCACCGGGTGATTTTACAGCTCCAAGAATGTTCACGGATTTAAAGGCATTTAGAATATTATTTTTGTTAAATATAATTAAGCTGTCGTGAGGTTGTAAAACCATATTATCCTGTTCATTTTTCTGGAGTGCCTGACCCAAGTGCAGTTCAAACATTTCTCTTGTTAAATCGTTGTTAAAGCGAACCAAGTGCGCCATTTCCAAATAGGTATCACTAATAATTCCATCGGCCAGTTCAACCAAGTCATTTACTTTTAATTTTTCCTTGATTTCGTATCTCCCCGGCCTGGATACATTCCCGGAAATGTCTACATAATTTTCTCTTAAATCTTGTACAGGAAAAACAATAATAGTATCTCCATCCAGCAACTCTAAATGGGTACCGACGGCTTGCAAGTGATTCATATTAACATCAATCACCATGCGCTCCATGCCCAGGGTTTTTCTTTGTTCGGCAGGAACAATGCGATCAATTTGTATCCGATCCAAATGCGCTTTTGTGGTAAAATCTCCTGCAATACTAACCAAATCCAGTAACCCTTCTTTATCTTTCAATTCATAGATGGCAGGACGGTTGATTTCTCCATTTATTGTAACTGTTTTTCCTCTAGGAGGAATAAATATCGTATCATCCAATTGCAGACGTAAATCATTCATTTTTTTACCTGAAAGCAGGTAGTCATAAAAATCAATAGACGCAGTTGTTTTGCTATTTCTGATTAAACGAATATCCCGCAAGCTTCCCAAAGGTTTCGGTCCATTAAAATAGTAAAGGGAAGTAAAAATTGTAGTGGCGGGACTAACTTGGTACGCTCCCGGTTGATTAACTTCTCCGACCACGAGAATGCGCAAGGGCCGCAGGTTGCCCAGACTTACATCCAGAAATGTAGTTGGGTTTCCGCCATTGGCAGCTATCAGGCTTGAGTATTTTTGAGAAAGAACTTTAAATAATTTTGATTCCAGCAAGTTCATGGTTAATCCATTCACAAACACTTGGCCCACTTCCGGAATAAAAACAAATCCTTCACGGTCAACAATTAACACTTGACGAAATTGAGTTTCACCCCAAAGCATAATGATGATTTCATCACCAGGCCCAATGTTATATCCCGGGTCCAACGCCCCCAGGCCTGATCCCTGGAAAATAGCTGGATCCCTTTGAAACATGTCATAACCGAAATAACGCAGATCACCTTGTATTGGAACCTCGACAAAAATGGTATCTGCCGGAAGTTGAATAACACTTTCAAATGGTAAGAATGGTGTTATACCATCAAATTCCTGTTGTGCAGATATATCACCCCTTGACTGCGAAGTAATTCCAAGGTCTTGAGCTTTAGCGTCAATTTCCGCATCGGTCATACCCCGCTGTTTGGCCAACTGCCGAATTTGGGTTTCGGATAAGCCCGATTTCTTGATCTGTTTCTTGATTTCTGCTGCATTCTGGCTAAATAAGCCGGAAAAAAGCATTAGAATTATGAGTAGTGTCCGCATTTTGTTCCTGGGTGATAAAAATTGAAATTAATCATGTATTACAAAAAGTAAAGCTAAAACGTTATATTGATTATTCACTATCAATTTTTATATATTTGTATTGTTTCATTTTTGTTCAATATTTTCAATTATAAACTTTGGATAACTTTATTCAATCAAAAATCTTCAATTTAATTTCATTACGCACAGCCACTGCTGCTATTACGTCCAACATCTAACACTTGTCCATCGTAGCAATTGTTATATTGTGTAGATGGATCCATATCACATCTTTAGGTATTTTCCAGGTTCACCATCAAAATAATCTCCTTCAACGGGATGGTATGAATAAAAAACAAGCCATGTATTTATAATATCCTGTTCGGAATATTGCACATTATTTCCTTTGGCCAGGGCAATTCCTGTTTCAGTTGCTCTGTATAAACAAATGACCAAACTGTTGTAACCAGAATATTGTTCCTGGATTTCCCGGCATAATAATTTTAAAACTCCTTTATCCCTGCTATTAACAGTGGCATATATTTTTGCTTGCTGGAACGAACCTGACAATTGTTCAGTACGCTGAATCGTGTATTTTAAAGATTCTTCATTTACCACCTCAGACTTCAAATCATTTGGTACAACTTGAACCAATTCTTCAGTTTTATTCTTGGTTTGTACAGCAGTTAGTATTTTCCTGCTGTAGCGTTGGTTTAATTGGACATAAGGCTCCTGTTGCAGCCGAAAAGCTAATTTTTGTATTTCTTCCTGGTATAGATCTTTATGTGGCGACGTAGCCATCTCTTTTAAATCATTGTTCAATTTTGTTAAAGATTGAGCCGTATCAGTAGCGGAAAACCAGCTGTGTTGAACGAAGTATAGAGCGCTTGATAATACCAACAATAGGAAAACTGCCTTTTTCATTAATGATAATTTAGACACGTAAAAGGATTCGTTTAGAGTTGTTCTTTTTCTTCATAACTTCCGCCCCTTTATTAATCAATTATATTAACATTCATTCTGAAAAATTATGTCTTTAATTGAACCACACGGCGGAAAACTGCGTTATTTAGTCGTGGACAGCGATGCATCCGCAGTATTGAAGCAGAAAGCGAAAGCACTGCCTTCCTGGACGCTGAATGACCGCCAGATCTGCGACCTGGAAATGATCCTTAATGGCGGTTTTTCACCATTAACCGGCTTTTTGAATGAAGGTGATTACAACACCGTGCTGGAGAACATGCGCCTTGAGGATGGAACCATATGGCCCATACCCATCACACTTGATGTAACTGAAGAATTCTCATCCACAATAAATGTTAGTGCTGAATTTTCTCTAAAAGATAAAGAAGGATTTATCGTCGCTGTTATGACTGTGGGATCCATCTGGAGCCCTAATAAAACAGAAGAAGCTGAAAAAATATTACTTACAACAGATGAAAGCCACCCGGCAGTTAATTATTTATTAAACGAATCCAACCCTGTTTATGTTGGGGGGTCTGTAACAGGGCTCATGCTGCCCAAGCAGTATGATTACAAGGAACTGCGCCACACGCCCCGGCAAGCACGTGAAATATTTGCGCAGAATGGCTGGGAAAATGTGGTGGCTTTTCAAACAAGAAATCCCATGCATAGGGCCCATGTGGAATTAACCAAGCGCGCTGCAGCAGAACATGACGCCAAAATCCTCATTCATCCAGTCGTTGGCTTAACCAAACCCGGGGATGTGGATCATTATACCCGTGTAAGGTGTTATCAGCATGTTCTGGAAAAATACCCGGAAAATTCAGCACTATTAAGTTTATTGCCATTGGCTATGCGCATGGCCGGACCACGGGAAGCGCTGTGGCACGCCATCATCCGCAAGAATTACGGCTGTAATATGTTCATTGTAGGCCGTGATCATGCCAGTCCGGGTGCTGGCAAAGACGGCCAGCCATTCTATGGTCCCTATGACGCCCAGGATTTGCTGAAAGAACATGAAGAAGAACTGGGCATCAAAATGGTTCCTTTCCGCTTAATGGTCTACGTACCCGCAAAGGAAAAATATTTACCCAAGGACGAGTTGGCAGAAAATGATGAATTTCAAATGATTTCCGGGACAGAACTGCGCAGTCGCCTCCGCAATGATGAAGAAATTCCTGAATGGTTTTCATATCCAGAAGTTGTCGACGAATTGCGGCGCTTTCGGCCGGCGCTGGATAAGCGCGGTTTTACTGTTTTCTTCACAGGCCTTTCAGGGTCGGGCAAATCGACCCTGGCCAATGGACTGATGGTCAAACTAATGGAAGACGGCCGGCGGCCCGTAACACTATTGGACGGTGATATTGTACGCACCCATCTTTCAAGTGAATTGGGTTTTTCCCAGGAACACCGCAAATTAAACGTGCGCCGTATTGGTTTTGTGGCCAGTGAGATCACCAAAAACGGCGGTATTGCTCTGTGTGCGCCCATTGCACCTTATAAGTCAGACCGCCGCTTCAACCGTGAATTAATAGCTCCCCTGGGTGGATTTATCGAAGTATACGTGGATACATCATTGGAAGTCTGCGAAGAACGAGATGTGAAAGGATTATATGCCTTAGCCCGCGAAGGAAAACTGAAGCAATTTACGGGAATTGATGATCCTTATGAAGAACCGGAAAATCCTGAAATTGAAATAACATCTGCAAATATTTCACCTGATATTCTTGTTGAAAAGATTTTAGCCCAAATCAAAGAAATGGGTTATTTATAATAATACGAATTATGCTTAAACTCCTAGGCTACATGAATAAGATAATCCGAAGAGAAAGGGGTGTTCTCAATTGAACATGGATCGAACACCTCGGAACACTTTTTCCAACCAATTTTCAAATGCACCTGCACAGGTGCATTTTTTGTATCTGCATAGGAGACATTAAATGAATACAACATCTTCATTGGTTGAATTACAGGATGTTGATACCCAATTACTGGAAATCAGTGAATTACTGGGTGACTTGCCTGTAAAAGTCGATGAACTGACCAAAGAGGAACAACAACTGCAAGGAGACATTGAGCAGCGTAAAAGTCGAATTAAGAAAATAGATCTTGAGGTATCCAAAAAAGATCTACAAGTAAAAAGTCTTACAGTTAAAATCGATAAGTTGAAAGATCAGTTATTTTTGGTAAAAACAAACAGGCAATACGATGCCTTATCCCAGGAAATAGATTTTCTTAAGGAAGAATTAAACAATATCGAATTGAATGAACTCGAACTGGTAGAAGAAAAGGATAATCTTTCCAGCGAAACAGAAGAACGGGAAAATAATTTAGAATCATTAACTGCCGACCTCCATACAAGGAAAACAAATTTAGAAACATTAATTGCAGAGTCTTCAGAAGAGAAAAACAATCTGGAAGAAGAACGATTAAATATAATTAAAGATATTTCAGCTCCAATTATTTCAAAATATGATCGTGTTTTTGCAGCGCGGGATGGCATGGCTGTTGTCGAAACATTTGGTACATCTTGTGGAGGCTGCGGATCAATTGTTCCGCCCCAAAAAATTGCTGAATTGAAGCAAAGTAAAAACCTGCAAACCTGTGATGTATGTAGCCGCTTCCTGTACTGGCCTGCAGAAAATGATTGATTTTTATTATATTTCATAAATAAAGTAAATTACACCGTTATTTGACAATCTGAGTCGGCTGAGTGGTTACTCTGAACTGTCTTGACACGTGTGTCGGGAGCAGTTCAGGGAGGAAAGTCCGGGCACCGCAGAACAGGATGCCTCCTAACGGGAGGAGGCCCATTACGGTGGGTTATGGATAGTGCAGCAGAAAGCAGACTTTCCCGATATTAAAAATGTCGGGATAAAGGTGAAACGGTGGTGTAAGAGACCACCAGTCCCCGTTGCAAATCGGGGAGCTTGGTAAACCCCATCCGGTGCAAGATCGAATAGGCTCCGAGACGTTGTTCGCGTCGCAAATAGGGGCGGGTAGATTGCTTGATCCCGACAGTGATGTTGGGCCCAGAGGAATGACCACTGATTCTCATCCGCCAGCTGGCAGATGGGAGGGACAAAACTCGGCTTACAGGCCGGCTCAGATGTTTCTTTATATATTATGCATTGGTCATTTTTAGATCCTGATAGTAAAACTGTCAGGTCCATTCAAAAAACATTCCGCACTACGGAAGTCATTGCCATAGTATTGGCCAATCGAAATATCCATTCAAAAACGGTCGCTGACAATTTCTTTAACCCGGAATTGGGAAAACTCAATGATCCCTACTTAATGCAGGACATGGATAAGGCGGTCGAACGCGTATTGAAAAATATCAAATCTGATAATCCGATCATGGTTTTTGGCGATTACGATGTGGATGGTACAACGGGCGTAGCTTCTCTTCATTTGGCACTGCAAAAATTTGGAGCTAATGTGTCCTATTATATACCGGACCGGGAAAAAGAAGGTTATGGCTTATCATTAAAGGGTATAGAAGTTGCCAGGGATAATAATATTGATCTTATTATAACCTGTGATTGCGGCATTAATGCTTTTGACCAGGTTAATTACGCAAATGAAAAGGGGATAAATATTATCATCACCGATCACCACACTCCCGATGAACAACTGCCCAACGCCCATGCTATTCTTAATCCAAAGCGATCGGACTGTAACTATCCATTCAAGGGCCTATGCGGCGGGGGCGTAGCCTTTAAGCTGATTTCAGCTTTAGGGAATGAATTAAATGTACCCTTATCTGAATATGATGAAATTCTCCCCTTGATCACCTTGGGGACTGCTGCGGATATTGTGCCCATAAAAGACGAAAACAGGACCATTGTCCACCATGGATTAAATATGCTCGATAAACTGGAAAAGCCGGGCCTGAAATCATTAATGGAACTGGCAGGATTAAAGGGTAATATTTCTATAGGGCAATTGGTATTCAATATTGCGCCCAGAATCAATGCTGCCGGCCGCCTGGGAGACGCCAATCGAGCGGTTGAATTATTGGTTACAGAAGATGAACACAACGCCCGTGTGTTGGCCAAGGAATTGGATGAGGAAAATAAACGCCGCCAATTGATCCAGCAGGCTGTGGTGGATGAAGCATTGTTAAAAGTAAATGCTGAAGCGGATCTAAAAAATGAACATGCCCTGGTTTTAGCCAACGAGGGTTGGCATCCTGGCGTTGTGGGTATTGTGGCCTCAAAGATCAAAGAAGAATTCAACCGGCCCGCTGTGATTATTGCCCTGGAAAACGGGACAGGAAAAGGATCCGCCAGGAGTATCCCCGGTTTTGATCTGTATACAGCGCTCACAGCCTGCAAGCAACATCTTGATGGCTATGGCGGACATCCTATGGCTGCGGGATTGACAGTTTCGACAAATAAACTGGGCAGTTTTAAAAAAGCATTTATTGATGTTGCCAATGAATCACTAACAGTAGAAAATTTACAGGCAACCCTGGTTTTGGATAGTGAATTGGCACTCAAGGATATTACGCCACGCTTTATGGAATTTTTGGATAAATTAAGCCCTTATGGTCCGGGGAATATGCGTCCGAAGTTTGCAATTCGGAACGCAGAGGTCTCTGGTGCTCCAAGAGTAATTGGCAAAACAGGTGAACATATCAGGTTTAAAATCAAACAGGGATTAAAATCGTTTCCCGCAGTTGGCTTTGGTTTATCCAGTAAATACGAATTACTGATCACAGGACAACCTGTCGATATTGCCTGTGTGGTGGAAACCAATGAGTGGCAAGGAAATACATCAATACAACTGAATGTAAGAGATATTAAGCAAGCAGAATTATGAATAGAACTGCAATAACAGGAATGAGTTTTCATGTTCCGGACAAAATTGTTACCAATACTGACTTGGAAGAAATGATGAATACCAGCGATGAATGGATACGCACCCGCAGCGGTATAGAAAAACGCCACTGGGTCGAAAATGATGAAGGGGGGTCAGACCTGTCACTCGTGGCCAGTAAAAAGGCCATGGAGCAAGCGGGTGTAACCGGCAAGGACATTGATATGGTCATTGTGGGCACTGCATCATCCGATTATTATTTTCCCGGTATCGGCGCTCAACTGCAGGATATGCTGTCCTTAAATACGATCGGAGCTTTCGATATTCGCGTAGGCTGTTCTGCCTTTATATATGGATTGGCTATCGCAGATAATTTCATCAAAACAGGGCAATGTAAAACCATATTGCTTGTAGGTGTTGATGTATTATCCCCGGCGTTGGAGAAATCTCCCGATGGCCGTGATGTAGGCGTATTGTTTGGTGATGGTGCCGGTGCGGTCATTTTACAACCTGGTCAAAATGGAGAGGGAATCTTGTCCACCCACCTGCATTCTGAAGGGAAATATGTAAAAGAACTCTGGTGTGAACTGCCTTCGTTTAGGTTGGAAGGCCGTGGGTTTTCAAATGACATGATTGAAAAAGGACGGCATAAGTTAATAATGAATGGCCGGGAAGTTTTTAAGCATGCGGTCACGCGCTTCCCGGAAGTGATTCAGGAAGCACTGGATGCTAACGATCTGACAATGGATGACATATCCCAGGTCATTCCCCACCAGGCCAACCACAGGATAACAGAAGCTGTTGCAAAACGGTTGGGGGTAGCCAGAGATTTGGTCTACAGCAATATACATCGTTATGGCAATACGACAGCGGCAACGATCCCCATTGCCATGTGTGAAGCGTTTGAGGAAGGAAAATTTAAACAAGGAGATCATATCATTCTTGCGGCCTTTGGTTCAGGATTCACCTGGGCTTCGGCAGCTATAAAATGGTAATGTTTATTGATGGATAATTTATTTTTTAACGAAGAACATACCATGTTGGTCAACATGGTCCGGGATTTTGCCAATACAGAAATTGCTCCTATCACTCGAGAAATGGATGAAAAGTGTGAGATTCCCAAAGAGATAATTGCCCAAATGGCTGAATTGGGGCTCATGGGTATACCTGTCCCGGGAGAATATGGCGGCGCCGGGATGGATACAGTGGCCTATGCCGCCGCTGTAATGGAATTGGCTAAAGTAGATGCTTCGGTTGCCATTACCATGGCTGCGCATACTTCCCTTGGAACCCTGCCCATCGTCATTGCTGGTACGGAAGAACAAAAACAGGCATATCTACCCAAGTTGGCATCTGGAGCAGTTATCGGCGCCTTTGGACTGACAGAACCGGAAGCAGGGAGCGATGCCGGCTCCACAAAAACAAGCGCTGAATTAGATGGTGATGAGTACGTGGTTAATGGTGGAAAAATATTTATTACCAATTCCGGGCTTGCAGGCTTGCTGACCTTGACAGCAAATATTATTGAAAATGGTGAAAATCTGGGCATAGGCGCACTTATTGTGGACACGGATAACCCCGGGTTGAATATTGGTCCTAAAGAACAGAAAATGGGTTGGCGGGCCAGCGATACACGCCAGTTGTTTTTTGAAAATATGCGCGTACCAAAAGAAAATTTACTGGGACATCCGACACAAGGATTCAAAACATTCCTGAAAACGCTTACCGGCGGGCGTATTTCTGTTGCAGCGTTATCCTGCGGAACTGCCGAAGGCGCTTATCAGCAGGCACTTCAATATGCCACAGAACGAAAAGCATTCGGTAAGGAAATTCATCATTTCCAGGCCGTGGGGTTCAAATTGGCTGACATGGCCACGGAAATTGAAGCAGCCAAATTACTGACCTTCCATGCCGCTTGGATGAAGGATCAGGGCATGGATGTGCACAAACAAGCTGCCATGGCAAAACTCTTTGCCAGCGAAGCAGCAATGCGCATCACCACGGAAGCTATTCAGGTCCACGGTGGGTACGGCTATGTCAAGGAATACGAAGTGGAACGCTTTTTTCGGGATGCTAAAGTATTGGAGATCGGCGAGGGAACCAGCGAGGTCCAGCGCATGATCATTGCCCGGGAACTGGTAAAAACGTTCAGTAAAGCAGCGTGATCAATTCCAGACAGATTCAAAAATCCATGGCGTCAGCAAAAGACGTCTTAAAACAGAATGCACGCCAAATTACCGTGCTTACAGCCCTGGTGATCATAGTTTCCCTTTTCTTCCATCAGGGTCGGATCTTGCAGTACAGCTATCAAGTGGATGATATTGCCCGTGAACCAGTGATTGCCCCTTTTAATTTTCCGATTCTGAAAACAGAAGAAAAACTGCAGACAGACCTGGATGAAGCGCTCCGTTCTGAACCTTACCTGTTTCAGCGCAACCAGGTAGCAGTTAATGAACAAGCAGCAGCCCTGCAGGAATATTTTCTCATGGTCAAAGAGATTCGTTCTGCAATGGTGCAGTTGGAAAAAACGAAAGAACTGCTCTACCGTTACCGCCATGATGAAAAATACGAGGAAGTCCGTTCAATGTACCAGGCCGACAGCGCCACCCTGGCAGTTTTGCAGAATCAATACAATGGGGATTACCCGGCACTGTCGGGAGATAATGGCCGTTTTTCCATTTTTAATGTCCAGGAACCCTTCGAAGTGGATAGAGAGATTGATTCATTTCGTGATGATTTATTGCAGGTTTGCAGGAACAGGTGGGCAGAGGGAATTATCGATATTCAAACAGCAGGTATTAATAGTTACGATGTGTCCATCGACCAGGGCGATATTCCCATTTTGCTGAAACCGGAAGAATTGAATGATTTGAATAATGCCTGGACACGCTCCAAAATGGAGATCAATTCATTATACATCGATGAAACGGACATTCGACGCGAGTTGGGGTACATCATCCTGGTGGAATTCATGAAACCCAACATTATTTATGATAAGGAAACCACCGAGCGCCGCCAGCAAAACAGGCTGGACCGTGTTCCGCGAAACCAGGGTATTATGCTCCAGGATGAAATGATCGTGGATGCCAACCAGCGCATTACGCCGGACATTTATCAGAAATTGTCATCGTTGTCCATTGCCATAACTAAACAGAATAAGCGTGAAAAAGGCTGGGAACAGGTTATCTCCTACCTAGGGCGGTTGATGATGGTTGCGGTGGTGATATCATTCTTTTTCACATTTTTGCTGACCTATCGAAGCTATATCTTTAATGAGTGGAAATTGGTTTTATTGATTGCCTTGATCTTTGCCATCATCATAAGCTTAACGGACCTGTTTGTTTTCCGGTTTGAATTATCAGAATACCTGATTCCCATCAGCATAGCGGCCATGCTGCTGACCATACTTTTTGACGCCAGAATTGGGTTTATGGGCACTATATCTATTGCGCTTTTAAGCGGCATCTTGATCGGTAATGACTTGGAATTCATCGTAACGATGATTTTCATCTCATCGGTAGCCATGTATATGGTCCGCCGTTTAAGGACCAGGAGCCAGTTTATAACCACCATCCTGGGCATGATCGCAGCCAGCTTGTTTGTTGTTATTGCCCATGGACTCTATAAAGGCCACGTTTGGCCGGACATGCAGCTCGACCTGGTGTACCTCATGGTTACCAGTCTCTTTACGCCCCTAATTACCTATGGTTTGATCGGCATTGTGGAAGTGACCTTTGGCCTCACGACGGATCTCACCCTCCTGGAACTGCTGGATTTTAATCATCCCCTGTTGAAGCGCATGCAGCGGGATGCCAACGGCACGTTTAGCCATAGCATCGTGGTGGGCAATCTGGCCGAGGCCAGTGCCGATGCCATTGACGCACGAGCCTTATTGTGCAGGGTTGGCGCATATTATCACGACACTGGCAAAATGGTACGGCCGGAATATTTTATCGAAAACCTGTACAGCGGGGAAAATAAACATGACGGACTTACGGAGGCCATGAGCGCCAAGATCATTCGCAACCATGTGAGCGAGGGGTTAAAACTGGCAGAAGAGTACGGACTGCCGAAAATTGTCAGCGATTTTATTCCCATGCACCACGGCACCACACGTGTTGAATATTTTTACCGCAAGGCGCTGGAAAAATCCAATGGGAAAGTTGTAGATGATCAGGTATTTCGTTATCCCGGGCCTAAACCAAATTCCAAGGAAACGGGCATCCTTATGCTCTGCGAAGCCGTCGAAGCTGCGGTCAGGTCCATCAAGGAACCGGATGTATTCAAGATTGAAGAAATGCTCGATAAAATATTCAAACACCGCCTTGAAGAAGGTCAATTGGATGAATGCCCCTTAACCATCGATGACCTACGCAAGATCAAAGGCGAAATTGATGGTCAAACCGGGATGCTGCCGGTTTTGCGCGGAATTTATCATATTCGCATTGAATACCCGGAAGAGCAGCAAGCAGAAGCAAAAGTTGAAGCTTGATGGCCATTACTGTTGATATTGATCCGGCATTCGACAGTTTTGATCAGGAAATAATAAAAAACTCTCTGCATACAGTATTCCATGCCGAAGGAGCTGTTGCGGAAAATGTGTCCTTGATTTTCGGTGGTGATGCACTCCTCAATGAACTGAAAAAAGAATATTTTGATCAAGATCATTTCACCGATGTGATCGCCTTTCGACTCAATAATTATGAGGAAAAGATTGTGGAAGGTGAAATATATATCAGTATTCCCCGGGCCCGGGGAAATGCGGAGGAATTTAATGAACCATTTACCAAGGAAGTCTGCAGGCTGGTCATCCATGGTGGCCTGCATTTATTGAATTATGATGACCGGACAGAAGCTGAAAAAGAAAACATGACCAAAAAGGAAGATGAATTTTTACAGCAATGCAATTGGCAGGATTTGATCATTGAGTGATTCTACAGCAAATAAATTCTCTGAACTTGTTGGGATTGTCAAACGACTGAAAGCGCCGGATGGCTGCCCCTGGGACAGGGAACAGACCAACGCGTCATTGCTCCCTTATTTTCTGGAAGAGGCCTACGAGGTTATCGAAAGCGTGGATAATGAAAACTGGCCGGAGCTGAAAGAGGAACTGGGAGATATTCTATTGCACGCCGTATTTCAAGCGGCCATCGCTGAGGAGAATGGGCATTTTACTATTGAAGAATCATTAAAAAATGTGAATGAAAAACTAGTGCGCCGCCATCCCCATGTGTTTGGTGATGCTGAAGCCGATGCGGCCTTTCATGCCAAGCAGAACTGGGAAGCGGCCAAGCACAAGGAAAAGAAGCGGGAATCACGCTTGGACGGTGTACCCAAAACGTTACCAGCTTTAATTCGGGCCCAGCGCCTCCAGCAAAAAGCCAGTTATACTGGGTTTGACTGGGACAAGGTGGAACAGGTTTGGGATAAGGTCCATGAAGAGATCCAGGAATTGAAGGAAGCCCAGAGCAACGAAGATAAAGACCATATTGTGGAAGAGATAGGCGATGTCTTATTCGCAATTGTAAACCTGGCCCGATTCTTGGACATACCAGCTGAAGACGCGTTAAGGAAAACCAACCAAAAATTCACGGACCGCTTTGCTCAGGTAGAAGCAGAATTGAAAAAAAGAGACAAAACGGTGGAAGATTCAAATTTGGAGGAAATGGATGAGATCTGGAATGACATCAAGAGAAAATAATTATTCTCCCTGAATAGTCACCAACAATTTCCGCTGACCACCACGATTCCTGTGCTCGCATAAATATATTCCCTGCCATGTCCCCAAATTCAGTTTTCCATTTGTAATGGGAATACTTACTGAAGAACCCAAAATGGCTGACTTTAAATGGGCCGGCATATCATCGGGACCTTCAATGGTATGTTTGTAGTAGGGTGCATTTTCCGGCACCATTTGGTTAAAATGGGACTCAAAGTCTGCCAGTACGGTGGGATCATAATTTTCATTAACTGTTAATGAAGCTGAGGTGTGTTTAATAAAGACATTGAGCAAGCCGGCAGAAATATCCCTGATTTCAGGAATTTCGTTCTCAATTTCATCGGTAATGATATGAAATCCCCGGGGGAATTGGGTGAGGGTGATCTGTTTTTGAATTACCATTTATTTTTTTATAGAGGCGAGGCATGTCTCGCTCCTACAGTTTTTTCTCCAGCCAAATCCTAGATTTTTCTTCTGGAATTTTGGGAATTTCCCCCGTGATAACAAAACCTCTTTTTAATGAAAAAGTGATCATGGCTTCATGTTTCTTCCGGGTTTTCATTTTGATGGAATTGAAGCCCTTTTTTTTGGCCCATTTTTCCTGGTGATCAGCTAATGTTTTTGCTACACCCTGTTTCCTGAATTCCGGGAGGACACCCCCCATCCAGCTATAAAATGACCCATCCTCAAAACGATCATAACCCACCTTGAATCCTGCGATCTCATTATTTACATATGCTGTCAAGATAAGACGACCCGTTTTCATTCGATCAGAATATACTTCTACGGGATAGGGATCGTCGAATTCCGGGATCTGTGTTGATAAATCAACTGCTGTTTGTAATTCTTCTGTTTTAATAATGATCATTTACATGAAAATTGATTTACCATGGAAGATCATCCAGGTCCGCATTTCCACCAGTAATGATCATTCCAACTTTTTTACCTTGGGTGGACGAATTATTTTCTAATAATGTTGCCAGTACTACAGCCGAACTGGGCTCAATGATCATATCAAGTTTTTGAAAAATGATCTGCATAGCTTCGGTGATGTGTTCTTCGCTGACAGTGATGATCTCTTTTACATATTTCTGTATGATGGGGAAAGTTTTTTCGCCCAGCGAGGTCAAGAGTCCATCGGCCATAGTCTGCGGGTTTGTTTGGGGGACGATCTCGCCTTTAATAAAAGATTGATATGCATCATCGGCACCTTTTGGTTCAGCACCAATGATTGAGATATTAGGGTTCAAGCCCTTGGCAGCTATGCACGTGCCGGATATGAGACCGCCGCCCCCAATAGGAGCCATAACCGCATCCAGATCAGAATATTCCAAGAGTAATTCTCTCCCTGCTGTCCCTTGGCCGCAGATGATCCTATCATCGTTGTAAGGATGGATCATCACAGCTCCGGTTTTCTCCATGATTTTATCTAACGTTGTTTCCCTGGCATCTAGAGTGGGTTCACACAGTGTAATATTGGCGTCATATTGGGCCACATTGTCGATCTTTATCCGGGGAGCATTATTGGGCATCACCACATGAACAGGGATTCCTCTCAAAGATCCAGCCAATGAAAGAGCTGCCCCGTGATTGCCGGATGAGTGAGTGGCTACACCTTTGGCTGCTTCGTCCTCACTCAAATTGAAAACAGCATTGCACGCTCCGCGAAATTTGAATGCACCCACTTTTTGAAAATTTTCGCATTTGAAAAAAATCTCCGCTCCAAACATTTCATCGATTGCAGCGTTGAACCGAACAGGTGTTCGTTCAGCATAAGGCGCTATTGTTTCAGCTGCCTTTTCAATATCAGTGAAATGGGGGAATCCCATTTATGTTTTACGTTCTTTTTTACGAGCGGCAGGAAATAGGATATTATTCAAAATAAGACGATAGCCCGGGGAATTTCGATGCAATGAAAGATCGGTGGGCGGATCCCCCACAAAATGCTGGTAATCCTCCGGGTCATGCCCCCCGAGAAAGGTGAAGGATCCTTTGCCAAAATTTCCATGAATGTATTTCACCTGCGGCGTGGTGGGGTCCTCGCCCATGACCACCACATGGTTTTTGATGCGGTCCCGGTGGAAGCCGGTAGTTTGTCCCATGAAACCCTTGATCACTGGCACGTGGTTTTGGGTTAACATGGTGGGTACGGGATCGTACTTCGCGGAAAATTCGAATAGGGTGAAATAGTCGGCTTCGGCTCCGCGGAGGACAGGATCATGGCTGGGAGGATAATCAATATCAGAAAATTCATAGACCATGGGATCAGGCATAATATTAAAACCAGTGAAAGCGTATGTTTTGGAAAAGTCCATTTTTTTCTGAACATCGGGTTCAACTGCGGTGCCGTCAAATACAGAATGAACCGCATCCACGCCTTCACTCGCTAATGCAATGTCATAGGAATCGGTGGCACTGCACATGGCAAAAAGAAAGCCGCCTGTACCTACATAAGCTTTTATAGCCCTGGCTACACCCTTTTTTTCTTCATGAACCGTAGAAAAACCATGCCTTGCTGCCATGGCTTCAAATTCCTTTTGTTGCTGAATATACCACGGGGCTGAATGATAATTCCGATAAAATTTCCCGTACTGGCCGGTGAAGTCTTCATGGTGGAGGTGTAGCCAGTCGTAATTATCGAGTTTGCCCTGAAACACGTCTTCATCCCACAATGTTTCGTAAGGAACTTCGGCATAAGTCAGGGCTAGGGTAACGGCGTCATCCCAGGGCTGTTTATTTGGCGGCGTGTAAATAGCAATTTTTGGTGCTTTCTCCAGCAGCACGATATCCATATTATTTTGCTCGATATGGCCGTAAATGCTCAGTACCTCCACGGCGTTGATCAATTCATAATTGATACCGCGGATCCGACATTCTTTTTCAATTACAGGGTTCGTATCCGTGAGGAATGATCCGCCCCTATAATTCAAAAGCCATTCTACATTAACATCATTCTCCAAGATCCAAAACGCCAGTCCGTAGGCTTTCAAATGGTCGCGCTGGCTGATATCCATGGGCAGCAATATTTTCTGGCCATTTATACTATTCAATAACAGGATAAATAGGATAAACCGTTTCATCAGCTTTCTACCTCAGATTTTAGTTTGCGAATATGCTTGCGGACCGGCTCAACCAGCAGCGATTCGGGGTGGTCATGCAACAACTGCTCATAGAAACCCAGGGCTGCCAGGGTATCATGATTGATGAATTCAGAAATTTCACCAGAAAGGGCAAGACCTTTAGCGCCATCACTGGAACTGATCAGCCACGCCAGCGATTGTTCCAGTTCCGCTGTTTGCCCCAGTTGCAGGCGGCTGAAAATTTCCCGTACAGCAGCAGTTACAGTTATTTTGGATTGGGGGAGATGTAAGCGCATATTTGCAAAAATATATACAGCTTCCGATAATTTATGTTGTGTAATGAGTTTTTCACCTGTGAAATAATGCAGCAATGCTTCCTTATCTGTTTCATTGCCATCTGTCATATGGGCGTGCAGCGTGGCTTGGAGTTCCATGAAATCGTTGAAATGCTTATCCATGGGCGTTAAGTGTACCAGGTAATTATCAAGGATTATAATTGAGCTGTCTATTTCACCATTGAAAAGCAATGCTTTCAATGACTTAATGATGAGTTGGCTTTCATTGCCCTTAATTATATTCCTGGGAAGTTGATTAATGTATAATTGCGCCTCATCAATTTTACCTTCCGCCAGCAATAGATCGATGAAGCTGGCGTGGATTTTAAACGCCAGTTTTTTATCCGGGTTTGAAGCCAGGGCTGTTGCGTAAGCCTGGCGGGCGCCATCCAGGTCCTGAAGCACATTGAATTGAATTTCACCCAGGCGAAAATGGGCTTTGGGTGAAAAGGAAGTTGCTTCAAGTTCATTCAATATAGTGTTGTACAAAACAATCGCTTGTTCCAATGATGCTGTGGAAATGCTGTTGGCTTGGTAAAAGCCGCTGGAAAAAAACACGTTATTAACGCTGTTCAAAATGAGTGAATTGCTAATCTGGTACGGCATAATCTGGTCTTCATAAACTTGTCCGAGCCCCAGCAGAACTTTGCCCAGTTCTTTGCCCTCAATTTTATCAGGATTACCCCGAATTTCCTGTAAAAGGATTTCATAGGTGTGAATAGCCAGGTCGAATTGTTTTTCCTGGCGAAGATTCATGGCAAAGGTGTTTAAACTTTTCCAGTGGTTTTGTTGGTCGCCATTCATTTGCAGTTGTTGCTGGAGGGATTCTTCATATCTGCCTGTCTTGAAATATAGTGCTGCGAGGAAACTGTGACCGATATTCGGAATAGTACCGATTTGCTTTATTAAATAATTTTCAATAATCGGCACTGCTTCCTCATCATCGCTGATAATTAAAAGTTTATCCAAAATTGTTTTATGCTGGCGGGGGTTGTGCTGTGCAAAAACCAGATATTCTGCCAGCGCTTTTTCAACGTTTTGCCTGGATTGGTAAAAATGTCCCATTTCCAGCGCCATAAAGTCCGGATCGGTGAATATTTTCCGTCCGTCATAAACCAGTTGAATCATTTTTTCACCAAGCCCTAAACGGCTGTAGGTATGTATAAGCATCCGGTAAGCGCTGGTGTTTTGGCCATACTGCATAATAAACTCATCCCAAACACGTTCTGCCTGTTCGTGGTTATCGCTGATGTAAAATATTTCTCCAAGTTCAACACGCTGCTGGATGTCATGGGGGGAATGGATTAACCAGTTGCTGATCAATTCAGCCGCGGCCATGTAATTACCAAGGCGCTTGTAAATATTTTTCAGGCGGTTATACGCCTGCCTGTTCTTGGGTTTGGTCTCCAATATTAATTCATAGATCTTTTGTGCTTCCTGCAGATCACCTTTACGTTCCATAAGTAAGGCATTTTCCAGCCCGCTTTTACCCAGTGATTGGACCTGTACTTGAGCACAGCAAATGGAGATCAGGAAAATGAATATAAGTGCTTTAATTTGCATTTGAAGTATCTGTTGGTGATATCGAGAAATCTTCCGCACTGATGGCATTGAAATACCTGCGGATCATTGCTTGGTAATCCCGGGGGTAACCGGCTTTCAGGGCGCGATTCATTGCCTCCATTGTCAAACTGCGGCGCTGGCCCATATCTGCCGGCAGCCCAGCCGGGCCGCTGATAAATATTTCTGTTGCTGTTTCACTTTTGCGTTCTTCTTTTTCACCCCGCTGGGTCATTGACTTCTGGCTGTCCAGCATGCGGGAAAGGATACGTTGCTGTCGATCAACCGTTTTCCTGGAAATTTTCTGCCGCTCGAAATCTTTCAGCACTTCGTCCATTTCCTGGGCAATTCCACCCATATCGCCCAAGCCCTTTTCTCCGGAGCGTTTCATTTCATTCATCATTTCCTGCAGGGATTTGCGCACTTGTTTTTGTTCCTGCAGGAGTTTTTTCAATAATCCTTGCTGTGCAGCCGCAGCCATTTGCCCCATGGCCAACTGCATACTTTGGCTGTTAATACCTTGCTGCTGGCCGGCCATTTTTTGCATTTGTTCCAAGAACTGTTCGTAGCCACTGGCTGAACCGGATGAGCGCATTTGGTTCATGGATTGGTGAATGGCCATAGCTGTTTCATTTAATGATTTCATGGCTTGCTGCTGTTGCTGGGCGGCACCGCGGCCGTTGCGTTGTGCCAGGGCATTGATGGCTTCTTGCATCATGGCGTTGGACATGCCCATCCCCCGGCCAATTTCCGGTGTAACCGCAAATGTCTCCCGTGACAATTCCATGAGCTGTTCCATGATTTGATGGAGCTGGTCCTGAAGCATTTGCTGATGTCCAGCCATATTTCCTAAACGGGGTGAATTGAATGGTACTGATCCAGTTTCGTTTTGCAGTTGTTCCTGGGATTTTGAAATATTCAATATATCACCCATGATCTGCTGAAATTTTGCCGCCATTTCCCGGGTCGTTGCTGATTGGAATCCCTTTTGGATATTTTGCATTTCGTTTAATAGGTTCTGCAAATTTTCCAGGGCAGAGGCGCTGTATTCTAAAGCATCATCCGAATTCTGCCTACGCAGTTGGTTTACGGTGCGCTGCAGGTCAGCATAGGTTTGATTCATTAAAGGATCGCGTTTTAATTCCTCTAGCAGATCAGCTGATTCTTCGTGAAATTTTTCCACAGCTTCAGCGGCATCTTCCATTTCATTGCGAATATTGGAAAATTCTTCGACCTGGCGCTGTTCTTCTTCGCTCAGTTTTGAGAATGTTGAAGGGTCCGTTTGTTCATGGGTGCGATCGATGCGGTCATGTAATTTTTCCTGCTGATCTGCCAGAGTTTCCAGGCGAGTGAGCAGTTCATCCATTTTCTGTTCAGCTTTAATGCGTTCAAAAATATCAATAAACCTGTCCAGTTCTTGTTCAACACGTTCAAGATTATTGGATAGGGACTGCAGCGCATCCTGCAATTTTTTGGGATCCATCTCCGCCATCATTTCATCGATGTTTTGCAGGTTTTTCATTAAATCTTCGGAAAGTAATTCATCGATCAACTCCTGCAGATGGTTAAACTTTTCCAATAAATCGGTTGAAAAAAGATCGTGTTTATCTGCAGCTTCTTGTAATGAGTTTAATGCGTCAGCAATTTCTTCCATCTTTTTCATTTCTTCTCTTACACCTTCCAGCATATTCTGCAGATCCTGCTGCTGCTCCCAAGTTAATTCATCCTGCTTTAGTATATCCAGTTCCAGTTGTTCCATATTTTCACGTATTGCTTCCAGCTCTTCTTGAGAATAGGTAACCTCATCCAATATGGTCTCTTCTTTATTCTCGAACATGGTAAATAATTCAGCCAGGCCCGGAAGACGGGCTATGAATTCATTTGTGACAGTTTTCTTCGGTCCCGAGATCAGATCATTATCAGATAATTCAAAATGGTAATGCACTTCATCCTCAGGCATCAAGCCAAGCTCAAGTAATTGCCAGACATGGATCAATTCCTGGTTTACGTTCATTGGTTCATTTATGGGAATCGTAAACAGGGAAAGTAAAGGATCTACAGCAATGTAAGCAGGACGGTGAATTTCATAGGCAACCTGCAAATTGGAAAATCCAAAATCATCTTCAATATGCACGTGCATTGGTATTATTTGATCACTGCCCAGTTCCATTATCGGCTCGGGCTGAAAAACGGATATATCCGGTAATAAATCCTGGACAGCTGTAATATAAAATGGAATTGGATTACGGTTTGAAATTCCCCGTATATCCTGCAGTTGTATAGCAAATTGGCCATCTTCACTAATGATGAATTCCCCGGTGGCTTTCTTGCCATTGATTGCCATTGGCAATGCTTTATCATTTATAATCAAAGCACCTTTTTTTAAGGGACGGTTGCTACGCAGAGATACGTGGACGCTCGATCCGACCAATCCGCTGATATCAGCCTGGTTCCCTTTTTGAATAACCGGCTTCAGCTGAGTATAACTTGGTGGTGTAAGAGTTATGGTCAAATCCTCCATAACCGGGCGGTCTGTAACAGAGATGGCGTGAAAAGGAGAAGATATTTCTGACCATACTTCCCAAAAATGAACTGCACTGTAATAGGCCCGGTAACGATAATCCTGGGAGATATCTTTGATAGTGTACTTAAAAATGCCTGTGCTGTCTTTTTTAGCTATTAAAACAGGTTGACTGGTGTCCGGGGTGGTGTAGGGCTGCAGGTCTATAAACAGTGAATCGGGCGCCTCACCAATAACGGTAAATGCAAGTTCAGCAGTTTCCCCACCCAAAAGGTTGATATTCCCGGATAAATTTTGAATTGCAAATGGTTGTGGTACTGGAAAAGTGGTACGGGGATGGGACCAGCGAAAAACAGCCTGGGCATTATTATTCCAATTTATTGAAAAGATGAATACACCCGCCAGTAGTATAACCAGCGAAGAGGATTTCCATTGCTGCCCGCGGCTGGAATGGAATAAATCAGCTGTATCGAGTTTCCCAAGTTTTTTATTCGTCTCTTTTACAAACGATTTGCTCAACTGCCTGGAGGTGCTCGTTTCCAAACCCCGTTCCAATTGCAGGGCATTGATGATTGTATCTTCTTTAGGAAAAGCCAGTCTTCCGGCAGCCTTGGCTAATGTAGACCAGCGATAACGGTTGATCTTATTATTGACTGCAAGTATATAAATGAGAATAATACCAAAAACTGCTCCACAAAAAACAACCAATCCAAGCTGCCAAAAACCATAACGGATCTCCGGTGTAAAGTAAAAAACAGCCTCAAGTATAATTGCACTAATAACAACAAGTAGTCCAATAGAATAAAGAATCCAGGTTGCAGTTCGCACATCATTTAACAGGGCTGCATTGCGAATTGATTTAAGTTGTTTTTCGATGGACTGCATTATTGGGTCAGTGCAAAATGAATGATATTGACGCCCATTTGCAGCGCTGCTTCACGGATAGTCTGGGGATCATTGTGGACTTCAATATCTTCCCAGCCGTCGCCCAGGTCGCATTCATAAGTATAGAGGATCATGATGCGTTCATCTTCAAAAAGCGCTAAAGCCTGGGGTGGTTTATTATCGTGTTCGTGGACTTTGGGTAGACCGTATTTAAAGTCAAACACCTGGGAATACACAGGATGGTCATGGGGTAATTCTACAAATTTCTTTTCGGGGAAAACGCGTTTCATTTCCCTGCGAAATGATTGGTCCATGCCATAATTGTCATCCGCGTGCAAAAAGCCCCCGCGCTGTAAAAATGTTCTTAAGCGGATGATCTCCGCTTCTGTAAAGCGAACATTACCGTGGCCGGTCATGTATAAATATGGGTATGAAAAAAGGTTTTCATCCGTCAGTTTTACACGCGCTTCTTTATCGGCGGCGATGATAGTGGTATGGGTTTGTAAATAATTCAATAAATTTGGCAAACTGCTGGGATTGCTGTACCAATCGCCGCCGCCGCCGTAATGCAGGCGGGCGATGGTAAAATGTTGCGCATAACCTGTTGCAATGAGCATCATCAATATAGTCAATTGCCTTAATCTCATATCATTTGTAGTATAAACAGTTTATAAAATTGTTCCCATCAGCGGGCAGGGTGATAATTTACATCCGCTATTCTCTTTCTCTTGCTCAAAATGTACGGAGGTTTTATTTTGAATAGCTATGCATCCGAGGTTAAAACATATCATCATCCTATTTTTCACTCTTTGCCCTTTAAATGGCGCGGATGCAGATTCCATAAAATCTTATCTTTGGGGGATAATTCAGTTTAGCTCGGATAAAGCAATTAATTACGAGCCGGGCTACTGGAAAGATCAAATTCTTTTCCGCCGTGAATTTCATGAGCCGGTAACATTTTTACCAGCTGAAATTCGATATGGCGTATTTTTTTATGGCGGTGGTATGGATGATAATGTGAAATCAAACTGGATAACTTATGAAACATCAGTTTCTCGTTTTGACGGTGGTTCAATAAAAGGCAGGATTGGCCACCAATTGGATATGGATGTTGTTAAATTGAATTTATTCTATTATTTATTAAACGCAAGCTGGCTGGATATGAACACTGGTCTGAACATCCGCTATAGTAACGTGCTTGTCCCCGGGAAAATTGAACAAATATCCAGTTGGGGAGAAATACAAAGCAGCTGGAATCCGGGAACAATTCGTTTTGCACCCAGGGTATTAACATTCGGAATAAGCCATACGACCATGTTGCAATGGTTTGAACCCTGGTATATTGATATTAGGTATACATGGGGTTATGGTTACTCCAATTTTTACATGGATAAGGATGATGTGCTTTTATCAAATTTATCCGGGCTAGGGCCATCCATGTCCATTTCCCTGGGCCCCCGGGTTGTTATAGACCTTGGTATGAAATACGGGGATGAAAAAGGTAAAAAAACACGTTCACGCCATAATCGTTTTTCACTAGGGCTGGATTTTCGTTATGCATATACAAAACTTAATTCTATTAATGACCCGGATGACATTACACCTATTAATAAAATTCATCTTCAGGATTTTGGATTACATATAACCTTTTCTGTTTTATACGGTGGTATGCTTTCATCCGGGGACCAGGGAAAAGACCATTATTACAGAGGAGATTTTGTATCGGCCAAGGAATATTTCGAAACATTTCTAAATAATTATCCGGAACATTTTAATCGTAGAAAAGCAGAAAAATTTTTAGCAGAAAGTAAAAAGAAAATTCCGATACAGTTATATAAGGAAGGACTCCAGTTTGAACGAAAAGGAATGACTGAAAAAGCAATCGAAAGATTTATAGCCGGGCGGCTGAGGGCGGAAGGTGAAACAAAGGAATTGATCCAAGGGAAATTAGATCATATTGCTATCCTTGAAATTGAAAAAGCTGAATTACTCGCTTCACAGGGAAAAGCTGATCAAGCGATCAAACTTATGGAAAATATTGCTCATTTTTCAAAAGCAGCCGGAGAAAAAATACCCTATTTTGAAGCCAGAAAATTGCTACAGGAGGGAGAAAAAGCACTTCGCTATGGCTTTTACAGTAAATCCTTAACTTTGATTGATGAAGCGCTGCAGAAGGACAGTGGTCTTGAATTTGAAGTTAGCACTCTTCGTTACCAGGTAGCCACCCACTTGGTGGCAATGGCCAATGAGGTGACGGATCATTCTGAATTGCGTGCTGCTATACAAATGCTGGTAGATGCTAGCAATCTTACAGGCGGGTTGGGAGAGGAGAATGAAAAAATACTTAATGAATTATTGAGCAAATTTTCTCATGACCAAGACCGTGAAATATCAGGACGAATCGATCGAAGGATGGAAACTATTCGCCAGCGAGCTGTCCAAAAGAAAACTGTTCCACCGCTGACAGTTGGGATGACTGTACCCGATATCCAGTCATTGCTGGGCTATCCACATGAAATTATCGAAAAAAAAGATAGTGATGGTTCAATAATTGAAATGTGGATTTACCCTTTGGAGGAAGGCGGAGATATGTATTTATCGTTTAAGGATTTTAAATTATTTAAGATTGAAAAGGGTGCTTAAAGCAAGTGGGCGTTTTTGGTCACGAATGATATTTCCTGGCCAACCACTTTTATAATTCCCGCCGCAGGTACAGCAAAAAGCATGCCCATGGGACCAATAAGCGTTCCGCCGATCAATAGAGCGATCATGACCATCATTGGATGGAGACCAACACTTTCGCCTACAAGCAATGGTGTAATAAAATTATTATCAATTTGCTGTACAATAATAAACAACAATACAACGTCAAGTATATAAAACGGTGAAGGAATAGTATTAAACAGCATATGGGCCTGGGCTGCTTCAATACCTAGGTTATTCATCAGTGCTACTGCAAAAGCGATAAGCATACCAATAAACGGTCCTACCAAAGGAATCATATTTGCTAGCCCGGCAATAATGCCGATAAAAACCACGAGGGTCAAATTAGCCCCGAAAAAATTAAGTATATACAAGCCAACGATAGACATAATTGCCACGCTGGTAGCGGCCAAAAATTGACCTCTTAAATAATTAGACACTTGCTGTTCAATGTTAAAAATGAGCCGTAAGCCTACTTCAAAAAATTTATTGGGTATAAAACTAACGAGCGTTTTCTTGAATTGATGATAATTCAACAGCAGGATGATCGTAAAAATAATTACCATGATCATGTTAAACACAAATCCTCCTAAAGCGCCTGCAAATGTTAGCAATTTGGACATTAAACCACCCATAATATCATTGAGCTTTTCAGCCGGATCTTGTGCATCGCTTTCTCCTAGTACAAAAGAAGGTAATTTAGCTTTTGTATTATCAATGAAAGTGTTGAAATCATCCATGAATGATTCTGTTTCCAGGCGCTGGGAAAAATCCCCAGCCTGGTCGGCAAGATTGGTAGCAAAGCTGCCGATAAAAATGGATATGGCGGTAATCAGCCCTATAGTTACTGCAAGAACACTTAAGCCACGATTCCTTATCTTTCGTTCCAAGGCATCAACGCTGGGAAGCAGGACAGTAGTAAAAAGAAAGGCAAACACCAGCATTAATAAAACAGATGATATGTAAGGCCAAATAACATATAGAAAACCAATCCCAAGCAACCCGACCAGTAACCTGTAAATCAGCTGGATATAATCTTTTTGCTGGTTCATCAATTATCGCTTTTAGCAGCCAAAAGTTGGTTTGTTTTGCGCAGGCGCTCGGCGAGCACAGCTCCAAGATTCGTCAGGATCTTGCTGCTCAAAGCAGGATTACGCTCCATGAGTGACAGCAAATCCGGCCGGAAAAAGCCCAACAATGTAGACGGAGCTGTAGCGACGGCTCCCGCTGAACGGGGTTCGGTATCCAGAAGGGCAATTTCCCCGAAGAAATCCTGCTCCTTTAACTCAGCAAGAACTTTTTTGGATCCATCGCTGTCCAGGTATATCTCCACAGAGCCGGATATAATGATGAACATACCTTCAGAAGGCGCCTTATTTTTAAACACATGCTCTCCGGCCTGGTATTTTCTCTCGTGGGTGAGTTTTTCTATTTCATCCAGTTCTTTATCACTTAAATTGTTAAAAACCGGAACCTGCCGCAAGGCTGTTACCTTTTCGCTTTCCTGGGAATTCCAGTTACGAAATAAATTTGACCAAAATGGACTTTTCACAATTCTCTCCTGTGGTTTAAAGGTCTAAAATAGACACCTTATCAATGACTAGTCAAGAATACGTTCAATTAAAATGATATGAAACACATTGTAACAAGATTGATGGACTGGCTACTTTTAAAGTCTATGTTCAACCGAATTACATGTATATTAATACTGTTGGCGCAGGTTAGCTGGGCGCAAACAGATGATCGGGATTTCGAAAAGGAACTGAATTATCAATCCAAAGCGGTTCAGGACCTTAAAAATGAAATAGAATCAAATCGAAAAAAACTGCGTTCTGCAGAAGACAGGGAAAAATCCGCCGCTAGGACAATTGCCAACCTTGAGGAAGAAATTTCTTTGGTAGAGCGCTTGATCTCTCAATTGAAAAAAGAGGAAGCTGCAGCAAAGAAAGAAATTGCAATACTAGAAAATGAAATAGCGGAAAATGAAAATGAACTCAAGAAATTAAGGCTGCGGTACGCAAATCGGGCGATACATGTGTATAAAAAAGGTTCATTATCCGATATTGAAAAAGTATTGAGTTCCACATCCTGGCGGCAGGCTATTTACCGTACAAAGTACCAGAAAATAATTTCAGGGATTGATAAAAAACATAAACAGCAGATCCGCTCCTTACTGGTGAGTATCGGTAAAAAGAAATTAAATGTTGAGGCCATGCTCCGTAAAAGCAACAGTTTGAAAAATGAGCGCGAAAAACAGATGGCCGATTTGCGCGTGAAGCGCCAGCAGAAAAAGCGTGAATTAGAAAAGATTCGTAACAGCAAAACGGAACTGGCCCAATACATTGAAGAAAAAGAAACAGGTGTAAAACAGCTGGAAGAACTGATCGGCAAGATAAAGGATGATAAAGCACGCGTGGAGCGCGCGGAACGTATCCGCCGCCAGCAGGAAGCATTAAAAACGAAATCGTTTGCCGCCCTGCAAGGTCAGTTAACCTGGCCTGCTGAAGGAAGGGTGATCAGCAAATTCGGCCGCAAGTGGAATCCTGAATTGAAAACTACGACCAACAACACCGGAATTGATATTAAGGGTAAACCTGGAACACCGATTTATGCAGTCATGGGCGGTATCGTTACAACCATCACCTTTATACGCGGTTACGGCAATATCATCATTATCGACCATGGCGGTGATTTTTTCACGATCTACAGCCACGTAACTAAAATTCAAACCACTGTGGACAGTGAAGTACGAGCAGGAGATATACTTGCTTATATGGGTGATTCGGGTTCCATCAACGGTTCTAAACTGCATTTTGAGATCTGGGGCAAGGACCAGAAACTTGATCCGGAGAAATGGCTGGTGAAAAAATGATATTCTCTGCGGAAAAATACCAGCCAGACGTATGGCAGCGCATTGCAAAAATTGCTGTTTCCAAACGCGTGGGTAGTGCTTATTTATTCAGCGGACCAGAAGGTGTCGGCAAGGAAGCCGCAGCTTTGGCGCTGGGTGCAGCATTAAATTGCCGGGAAAATGAAACTGTCTGCAGCACATGTTCAGCATGTATACGGTTTGCCACTTTGCAGCACGAGCATCTCCATGTAGTTGTGCCCCTGCCCCGCAAGAAAGACAGTATTGATAAGGATACGGATGTACTCACCATTATTGGCAAAGACAACGCTGCATTGTTGACTGACCTGCTGCAGAAGAAAGGAAAGGACCCTTTTCAAAAAATTAAACTGCCCCAGGCAAAAAGAATATTAATTAACTCTATCAGGGAATTACGCAAAAAACTGTACCTCAAATCCGTTGACTATGGGTATAAAACAGTATTGATTTTTGATGCCCATTTTTTATCAGACGGCGATGGCGCTTCTGCGAATGCACTGCTGAAAATTCTGGAAGAACCACCGGATAAAACCATTATTATACTGGTAACCGACCATAAAGCAATGCTCTTATCCACAATTCAGTCCCGCTGCCAGCACATTGATTTTCCTCCCTTAGAAAATAATACGATATGTGCATTCCTGGAGGAAGCAAGAGTACCAGCAACCGAATCCGAATTTTACGCATATTTGGCCGATGGCAATATGCACAGGGCCCGGTTTTTATCCGGCCGCCCTATTGCTGATATTTTGAAATTGATGAAAGATCAAGTTGAAACTGTGGTCAATTCCAATGGCCATGGCTGGCGTTCCTACATAAACAATATGTCCAGGATGGTGCGCAGCGATCCTGATGAATTCAAATTTCAATTATTTCTACTCCAAACCTGGTTTCAGCAAGCGTATCGCTTGCGCCGGAATATTGCTGGGCCTTTAGCAGAAAATGGTTTTGCAGAAGGGTTGCAATTATTCACAACTTCTTATCCCAGTGCTGACTTGACTGCAGTCAATGGCGTAATTGAAACGACCATGGGATCTGTGCAGAAAAATTATTATATGCCCTTGGCGCTGACAAATATGCTGGTGGATATTCAACACTATTTACAAGATAAAACCTGAAATGGCTGACAAATTCTATATCACGACACCCATTTATTATGTAAATGACAAACCACATATCGGCCATGCCTATACCACCATCCTGGCGGATGTTCTTGCTAGGTATCATAAAGCAGAAGGAAATGAAGTTTTTTTCCTCACCGGCTTGGATGAACATGGCCAGAAGGTGCAGCAGGCAGCAGAAGAAAGGGGTGTATCCCCAAAAGAACACTGCGATGAAATGGCACCTCGTTTCCTGGAACTGTGGGAAAAGCTGCATATTGAAAATGATGATTTTATCCGCACCACCGAAGGCCGCCATGTAAAGGTAGTACAGGATATTCTGCAGACCGTTTTTGATAACGGCGATATTTATGAAGACGAATATGAAGGACTTTATTCTGTTTCAGAAGAACGGTTTATTACAGAAAAGGAAGCTGAATCCGGCGAATTCAGGGACATTAAGAAACTACAGGAAAAAAATTATTTCTTTAAGATGTCCAAATACCAGCAAGCATTGATTGATCATATCAATGACAATCCGAATTTTATACAACCGGAACACCGCAAAAATGAAGTTTTGGGATTTTTAAGAAAACCGCTGGGTGATTTATGTATCTCCAGGCCTAAGTCTCGTTTAAACTGGGGTATTGACCTGCCCTTTGACAATAATTTTGTCACCTACGTATGGTTTGATGCACTAATCAATTATGTTACAGCAGCAGGGTTTGGTGTGGATGATGAATCATACAATAAATGGTGGCCCTGTGAATATCATCTCATAGGGAAAGATATTTTGACTACCCACGCCGTATACTGGCCGACCATGCTTATGTCGGCAAAAATGCCCCTGCCGAAATCCATTTTTGCCCATGGCTGGTGGTTGAGCGGTGAATCAAAAATGAGTAAATCCCTGGGCAACGTGGTTAATCCCTTGGATTTAATCGAGGAATATGGTGTTGACCCGGTGCGCTATTACCTCATGCGCGAAATGGTCCTGGGACAGGATGCCAGTTTTACCATGGAATCTTTCATTAAGCGGTATAACAGTGACTTGGCGAATGATTATGGGAATCTTTTGAGCCGTGTAACCAAGCTGATCCAGAGCAATTTTGGCGGTATTGTCCCTGATTCAGGAAAAAAAGAGGGTACAGAACAAGATGTGATTGTATCTGCGGAGAGAACAATTTCAAATGTTCAATCATTGATTAATGCCATGAAAGTGAACGAGGCCATTGAAGAAACACTGCAATTCATCCGCGGAGTGAATAAATACATGGAAGATCAAGCGCCTTGGAAATTGGTCAAAGAGAATAAAGATTCAGCCGGCAGAGTTTTGTATACAGCAGCGGAAGCCTTACGAATCGGCACCTTGCTCTTGAGCCCGGTCATGCCCCACCGAACGGGAGTTGTATTGGAAACATTTAAGGATGAAGGAAAAGAATTAAGATGGGGAAAATTAGCACCCGGAACTGAACTTCAAAAACATACACCTCTGTTTCCAAGGATCAATATCAAAAAAGAAAAGACCCCTAAAGTTGATGAGGATAAAAATACAGTCACATATGAAGATTTTAAAAATTTGGGTCTAAAAACAGCCGAAGTGCTATCTGCTGAAAAGGTGGAAGGTGCTGATAAGTTATTCAAGTTGCAGATCAAGCTTGGAGATGAGGAACGGCAAATCGTAGCCGGAATCGCTGAACATTATTCACCAGAAGAATTAATCGGTAAAATGATTGTTGTTGTTTCAAATTTAGAACCGGCGAAAATCAGAGGAGTTGAATCAAAGGGCATGCTTTTGGCTGCTTCCCGGAAAAAAGATTTGTCACTTATTGTTGTTGATAAAGAAAAAGTCAGTTCAGGAAAAAAAGCCTACTGACTTTTATTTCCACAAGAAATAACATGATCTTACGGAAATTATTTACCGGGCATTCAATGTCAAAGGACCCCTCCATTTTGATCTGGTAAAAAGGGCCGGAGCCATGACACTAAGCGCAGATGACATTTGCCAGACTGCTATGCAGACAAATAATTTAGAATTGGTATTGCTAATCATAGAAGACGAATACCGTCCAGGCTGACCCAGGCTTGTCAAAAAAGAAATTGGAACAGAAATTCTTCGAGAGTTATTGAATTGAAACCTAATGAATTGAATGCAAAGCCAAGCGGTTACCTTCGCTGTCAAAAAAAAAACCTAAAATCGTGATTATAGATACCCACTGCCATCTCTTTTATGACGAATTGAAAAATGATTTGCCTGGTGTCATCGAGCGTGCTGAAGAATCGGGCGTAAACCGCTTTATTTGTGTGGGGACAAATATGGAGGACTCTCGGGAATGCCTGGCTTTAGGGGAAACCCATGAAAATATTTACGCTTCTGCCGGTGTTCATCCCCACGATGCCAAAGATGTACCCAAAGATTATGTTGACCAGATTCACGACCTCATGACTTTCGATTCCATGGTAGCCGTAGGAGAAATGGGTTTGGATTATTTCCGCAATATTTCAGAACCGGAAATTCAACGCAAGGTTTTTCGTGAACAAATGCAGATTGCCAGTCAATTGCATAAACCGGTCATTTTTCATAACCGCGATGCAGATGAAGATGTGCTAAGGATTTTATCTGAATTTCCGGATGTGATTGGTGTGGCCCATTGTTTTTCCAGTAATTTGGAAACGGCTAAAGCATTCATTGATTTGGGCTTTTACATTTCATTTTCCGGGAACCTCACTTTTAAAAACAGTCATTTACCTGACGTAGCCAAAGAACTGCCCTTGGATAAATTACTTGTAGAAACAGATTCACCTTATTTAAGCCCCGTCCCCCACCGCAGCAAATCAAATGAACCTGGGCGAACGCGGTATGTGGCGGAAAAACTGGCGGAGATCCATGATGTTTCCTTGGAAGTCATTGCAGAAAAAACAACTGCCAATGCTACAGCACTCTTTTGTCTATAATCTGCTCTATGGCTGTTAAGTCACGGCATACATTCAGGAGAAAATGGGGCCAGAATTTTCTGGCCGACACCAATTTACTGCGTAAGATCGTTAGCACCATTAATCCTGTTGCTGCTGATTCAATATTGGAAATTGGTCCAGGAGAAGGTGCACTGACTGAGCGTATACTACCTTTAGTTAAACACATGGCAGCCGTAGAGATTGACCCTAAACTGATTGAATATCTGCATGGACGAATTGATCTGCAGGAATGCCAATTCATTCATAAGGATGTATTATCGCAGGAATTGCATGAGTTGTCAATTCCAACACCAGTTAAGGTGATCGGCAATATTCCCTACAATATTACCTCGCCCATCCTGTTCTGGCTGATTGAACAGCGAGCCAATTGGACAGACGCATTTTTCATGGTTCAGAAAGAAATGGCTGACCGCCTTACAGGGTCGGTTGGAACAAAGGCCTATGGTCGCTTAACTGTGATGGTGGGCGCTTTTTTGCATGTAGAAACATGTTTTATA
>PBZW01000049.1 GCA_002730315.1 Fidelibacterota bacterium | reverse complement strand
CAGAGTATGGATAGTTAGAGAGGTTGATAAGATATATGTGATCCAGGCTAAATGTACTCATTTGGGTTGTACGCCTAACTGGCTGGCATCCGAGGGGAAATTCAAATGTCCATGTCATGGGAGTGGTTTTACCCCTGACGGTGTAAATATCGAAGGACCTGCCCCAAGGCCGTTAGAGAGATTTAAAGTGGCAATAACAGATGATGGGCAGATTATGGTTGATGAGAGCGTAAGGTTCAGGGGCGAACGTGGTGAATGGGATAAATCAGGTGCATTTCTTTCAGTGTAAATGCCTGTCTGTGTGTCACGACAAGCCTCGCTGAGCGTGACAAAGGCGGCCTGTGAATTGTTTTCTTAGCTTTCTATGTGTACAATTTGGCAGTGAATGTTTGTAGTTGTCGTTAATTGTCTTTGTTACCGAAGGGCTGTGCCCTTCGGTAACGGCGAAGCGAAACTTTGCCATTATATAGTATTTCTTTGCAGTATAGCTTTATCTACCATGTCCCGTCAAGTGGCGTAGCCTGCTTGTTCTGGTATAAACGGGAAATGGTTGGGGGGGGAGGGGAGAAGTTGAGTAATAGAGAAGGAAAAGATAAGTTAAATATACGAGATATACGAGCGCTGATAAAGGCAAAAGATATTGCCGGTATAGTCAAAGTAGGCAAGAATTTGATTCTCAATTCTCAGGTATGGCGTTCGTTCTTTCGTCATGGCCTGGAGGACACACCAAAAACAAGGATGCAGACCGTAATAAGCAATGCCTTTCTCCACCTGCATCCGGCCAAGGTAAAAAGACATGCTCTGTTATTTAAATTTACATGGTGCATGGGCGGTATCACATTCTTTACATTCCTTGTTTTAACAATCACCGGTGTTTTTTTGATGTTTTACTATCATCCAAATGTAAGAGATGCATACTGGGATATGAAGGGGTTGGAATACCATGTGCCTTTTGGCTTACTTTTGAGAAACCTTCACAGGTGGGGCGCTCATCTGATGGTGATAACCGTGTGGTTTCATATGTTCAGAGTATTTATGACAGGTTCGTATAAACCTCCAAGAGAATTTAATTGGGGAATAGGTGTCGTCCTTCTGGTTTTTACGTTACTTTTGAGTTTTACGGGTTACCTGCTTCCATGGGATCAGTTGGGATTCTGGGCTGTAACAGTAGGTACTAATATGGCTCGAGCTACACCAGGACTGGGGCATGAGGGTCCTTTTGGTGAGTTACTTGGTATGACTGCTTATAATGACGTAAGGTTTGCACTATTGGGTGGTTCGATGGTTGGTGGTAATGCACTCTTAAGGGCATATATATGGCACTGCATAGGTTTGCCTCTGATAGTAAGTGCATTTTTAATAGTGCATTTCTGGAGAATACGTAAGGACGGAGGCATTTCGGGTAAACTGTAGAGTGATCAAGTTTGAAGTGTAATAATATAGAAGGAGAAGAAAAGTGGAAAACCTTTGGCACATAATAAGCAAACCTGACAATATACCGATAGTTGGTTTGATAGTCCTGTTGATTTTCTTTACGTGGTTATCATTTAGCCAGGCATTTCAGAATGACCGGCTTAGTGAAGAAGGAAAAGATTAATTATAATATTTGAATTATAGGGGAATGATTTAGTGGATTATAAGATCGTTCATGCTGATGAAAGCTGGTTCAAGGAGAACGTAAGTTGCCAGAGTGCCTGTCCGGTTAATACTCCTGCTTCAAGCTATATAGAGAGGATCCAGGAGGGGGATTATGATGGTGCATTGGGTTTAAACCATATGGCAAACTTGTTCCCTCACATACTCGGCAGGGTATGTACCCATCCATGTGAGAGTGCCTGCCGCAGGGGCAAAATTGATGAACCGGTATCAATTTGTTCGCTTAAGAGGGCGGCGGCAGATTTTGCAGACAAAAAATCTCCTTTAAGAAGTTCGATCGCAAAAGAAAGTACAGGAAAGAAGGTAGCCATAATAGGTGCCGGCCCTTCCGGACTTGCTGCCGGTAACGATTTGGCTATTATGGGACACGATGTTACCATCTTTGAGGCGCTTCCTATGGCAGGGGGTATGTTAAGTGTAGGTATCCCCCCTTACAGGTTACCATGGAATAAGATTGAGGATGCAGTTAATTGGGTTAAGGAACTTGGAATAGAGCTTAAACTGAATAGTCCTGTAAACAGTTCAGAAGAGTTTGATGCATTGGCAGAGAAACACGATGCCGTATACATAGCAGCAGGTGCACATAAATCGGTAGCATTAGATATACAGGGAGAAGAAGACCTTAAAGGAGTTCTACACGGTATTACGTATATGAAGGATATTAACCTTGGAAATCAGAAGAAGGTGCCATCGAGAGTTGCGGTAGTAGGAGGAGGGTTTACTGCAATAGATTGTGCAAGATCATCCTTAAGGTTGGGTGCCAAGGAGGTCTTTATTATATATCGAAGAACGCTGAAAGAGATGCCGGCAGGTGAACTTGAAGTAAGCATGGCAGAGGAAGAGGCGATAAAAATACTTTATTTGACATCACCAATAAAGATATTGGGAGATGTAGGTTCAAACGTAAAGGCTATAGAATGTATAAAGAATAAACTGGGAGAACCTGATGCGAGCGGCAGAAGAAGGCCGGAGCCTATCCCCGGCAGTGAATTTATATTGCCTTTAGATATGGTGATTGCAGCAATAGGTCAGGCTCCGGATGCAAGTTTTATGACGGAAAAATCAGGTATTGAATTTACAAAATGGGGTACTGTTATAGTGGATCCTGAGAGTTTTACAACGAGCAAGGAGGGTGTTTTTGCAGGAGGAGATTTCATAACAGGGCCTAGAAACGCTATTGAAGTAATAGGTGATGGCAGAAAGGCGGCCAGAGCCATAGACAAATATTTGAGTGGCGGTAAGGAAAGAAGGTTTGAATACACGTTAATGGAAAAAGATCCTGTGAGGAAAGTTTCTGGTTATGAGGCCATACCGCGTCAGGAGCAGGATTCAGTCGAAATGGGTGAAAGATGGGAAATAGAAAAGGAGGTTGAGCTTGGCTTTTCAAAGGAGAATGCCGCTAAAGAGGCCGACAGGTGCTTGCTCTGCCACTACAATATTTTCATAGATGCGGACAAATGTATCCTTTGCGGAGGGTGTATAGATATTTGCCCTCAAGATTGCATTATGATGGTTTCCCGGGATAAGATAGAAGCGGAAGGTGTGCGCAATGGGGCAGTGCCTGATGATTGGGATGCAGTGATGGCCATAGATGAAGAGCAGTGTATAAGATGCGGCCTTTGCGTAAAGAGGTGTCCCGTAGACGCAATAAAGATGCAGAGGTTTTCTTATGCTGAAGCTACAGCATAATTTGTGTTAGTGTTAGTATTGCACAACAAACTTTTAGTAATTTTGTGAAGGGAATGTTAAATGCCTGATAAGAAAGAGACTAATCAGGGAAGGTATCGTGCACTGGCGTTTGTCAAGGGAGAATCGCTGGCGAAGGAGAAGGATTTACAGGTGTCCGAGGATGAACTCCAGACCTGGCCTTACTTGCTGAGGAAGGAATTTCTTGCAGCGATAATTGTAATGATAATCTTGATGATCTGGTCAATTGCACTTGATGCACCATTAGAGGAACCTTCAGACCCTTCCCTCACACCTAACCCGGCAAAGGCCCCCTGGTATTTCCTTGGGTTACAGGAAATGCTTGTATATTTTGATCCATGGATTGCGGGGGTAGTGTTTCCTTCGTTGATAGTAATGGGGTTAATGGTAATTCCTTATGTTGACATGAATCCCAAGGGTAATGGTTATTATACATTCAAGGAGAGAAAGTTTGCGATATTGACGTTTTGTTTTGGATTTCATGTCCTCTGGATTTTATTGATAATAGTTGGAGTATTTATGCGTGGGCCCGGCTGGTTGTGGTTTTGGCCATGGGAGGAGTGGGACTCTCACAGAATAGTAGCCGATACTAATTACGATTTAACGCAGTTTATTGGTATTGATTCAAAATCCTTGCTGGGTTTTATCATTGGTGGAGGTCTTGTTAGTATTTATTTCTTTCTGGGTATGGCGGTACCATATCTTCTTATGAAAATGAAGAATAGTCCGATACTTGAGAAATTAGGGATAATTAGATATTCGATAGTTGCATTTTTGTTCTTGTCTATGTTNGGGTTACCTATCAAAATGGTTTTAAAATTAGTATTTCANTTAAAATATATATGGGTAACTCCATGGTTTAATATATAAGCTACGCATGCATTAAATAGAATAAGTTCTTTGTGGCGTCCAATTCGTGTATTCTTAAGTCTTTTATTCTCCCAGCTTTTTAATCTTATCCTTCTCTTCTATTCCTGTTGACAGATATTTCTGAAATTTGTTAATAATTTCTGTGTTTTTCACATTCCTTTCGGTGAGGAAATCCTTGATATCATCGATAACCTCTTTTTTCTTTTTGTTCTTTGTTTTTGCCTTTGCCGTATCAAATGCTTCCATATCGAGTTCGTCAAACCCCAGCTTATTCATCCTCCTGGATGCGAACTGCATAGATTCATCCCTTATCTCCGACAGGAACGTTGAGGTAATTACCTTGTAACCTTTTTCCTTTGCACGCTTTTCCATAAGCTTATAAATTCCCGGTCTTACAAAATCAGGGGCGTTTTTTACCCGTTCCAGTGCCTCGGTCTCCCACTCAATCTTTCTGTTTTTGGCAGCTTTCTTTTTAAGCAGATTCATAAATGGGAACATGGCCTTCTTGTCTACTGCCATTTTCTCCTTTGCTTCCTTCATTATGTCTGGTGTAATCTCAGAATATCCTTTTTCCCTTGCATATTGTTCTACTCGTTTTATTACCATTCCTTTTCCAAATGAAGGTACCTTGCCCAGCCTTTTCTTTGCGTCTTCACTCCATGGTAGCTCAAATTCTTTGTCTAAGCCAAATGTGTTTTCTTCCTTGAAAGTCAGTTTCTTTCCTCCATATTTTCCAGGTTCATAATCACACCATGAGTCCTCTTCCATTTGATCACCTGTAGTAACCAAAGCCCTTGCACGGCAACCCTTGCACATTGACTCAAACTCGCATTCGCCGCACCGGCCTTTGAGATCGGCCTCTCTTAATTCATTTAATATACCGGAGTTATTCCAGATTTCCGCGAAACTTTTTTCCCGTAAATTTCCGCAGGATGTATCCATATATGGACACGGAGTGACGTTTCCTTCCGGTGTAATCCTGCAATAGTTAGTTCCCGCAGGACATCCGCCTGAATAGTATTTAACTAAAGCCGATTCCGGATTCATCTCATATGCTATCCTTCTATAATGTGGTGCGCATTTTGCGCTGACCAGCATCGTTCCCTCGTACTGATTATGGAGTTCGTAAATTTGTTTCAGCGCATCTTCATATTGTTTTGAGGTGATATCGGTTATATCCTGGCCTCTTCCTGTACAGACGAGGAAGAAAAGATTGAAGACCCTTGCTCCCATTTCATTTGCAAATGAAACCAATTCCGGAATTTCATCATAGTTTTTTTTGAATACTGTGGTTTGTATCTGAATCTCCAGTCCTTGTCTTTTACACGCCTTCATTCCTTCGATAGCACTCTCCCATGAGCCCTTCATGCCTCTGATTGAGTCGTGAACATCAGGGTGTGTAGAGTCAAGGCTTATACCTATACCAGAGAAACCGTTGTCTTTTAATTTCTTAGCAATATCGTCATTAATAAGGCAGGCGTTGGTGCCCAAAAGCACCATCATTCCTTTCCGGGATGCATGACGGGACAAATCAAAAATATCTTTTCGTAAAAGCGGTTCACCGCCTGTCAAAATGAGAATTAAGTTTGGATTTAGCTCTGCGATCTCGTCTATAACCTTAAGTGCGGTGTCAGTATCTAACTCATCANCAGTACTTGCTGTACCGCATTGCATCTGGTTAAAGTTGAGAGTGCCTTGGCTGGGTGTGGCACTTGACAGGTTGGTATTAGCTTGGTCAAGCTGTTGGATATTATCTGCCAGAAGATAACAATGAGAGCATAATAAATTACATGCTTTCGTAAGATTCCAGGAAATTACGTGAGGTATAGATTTCATTTTAATGAAAATAAATAAATATGATAAATCAAGTTTTATTTGATTGCAAGTGAATATTGCAGTAAGAGAGGTTCTTTAATAAAGTGTACATAAATTGTTTATCATATAAGAAATCCATCATTAGATTACATATGCTTAGCTATAATTTCTAAGATGGAGCAGTATATATGTTATATATACAAAATTGTCTTAATTTGCCTTTTGACATTGTGTCTTCAAAAATTTTGAGTGGCAAAGTCACAATTGACATTTTGTCAAATGTGAAATTTGTCAGGGCTAAATTACAAATAAATTATTAGCTGATAATGTTTTTAGCTATTTGTATAGCTGTACTTACAGAAAACAGGATGATGATTTTGATACCTTTCCGATTTTGGCATTATAGTTGCGAAATTACTACGTTTCAATCTGCACGGTAGTGACCTATAGATGGCGTGTTACTGAGCCAAAATTGTATTTCAAGATTCTGATTATGCATTTAAGCATTGAAATACAGATAACGTGAAAGATTAATAGTTGTTTTATACTTANATNTGATTCAAAAATTCCGTTAGGTTGAGGGCTTTTTNATTATGAAAAAAGAAGAAGAAAAGTCATATGTTGGTTTATACGTGTTTTTAAGTTTTATNCTTGCAGCCACAAACGTGTGGGCATTATGGAATGAAATTGTAGGGAAAAGGCCGTGGAAGGATTATCAGGCTCGTTATTATGAGCTGGAATATGAGAATGCAAAAAAGAAATATGACGATGCTGTATTGGCATTTGAGCAACAAGATGAACAGGATNTGTACAATGCGGTTGAACAAAANCTAGATAAGGCTAAGAAGGAGTTTAAANAACCGAAGATACAACGCGAATATAAGAAAACTTTAGCGGAATTGCGTGCTTTGGATAAGAAAGAGTTAGCACCATTAAGATTTGAATCAATAGTTATACGTAATAAAATGTTGGAGGAAGAATACCAGTATGGCAAGCANAAGAGAGATGAATCAAAGANAANTATATTAGAGCTGGATGACAAGAGTAAGGCTTTAGCGGAAAAGATAAAGNGCATCGAGGAGAAGAGAGCNGAGCTGCAAANGCAGTTNGACGGAGCTAAGGGTGNTATTACAAAGTANACAAAAGAATTGGAGTCACATTCCAGCAATATGCTTCAATACAAAGAAGCCATGGCNAATTTAGGGTCAAGNCGTCCAGGGCTTCAGGTATACCAGGTGCATCTTGAGGAGCTGAATGAGGTAGACAGGTGTATGTCTTGCCACGTTGGTATAAACAAGAGGGAGAGTGTTTCCGAGGAGCATCCTTATGCACGACATCCGAGAAAAGAAGTGTATCTTGGTAAACATCCGCCGGAGCAGTTTGGTTGTGCNATATGTCATGAGGGACAGGCAAGGGCAACCACAAGNNCGAAAAAGGCNCATGGAGAGGTGGAGTACTGGCTGGAGCCCATGAATAAAGGTAAGATGGCGCAATCTTCATGTGTAAAATGTCATGACAAGGGTGAGGAATTGGTAGGTGGTNAAGAGACCTGGAAGGCAATAAAGTTGGTTGAAGAGTTGGGGTGTTATGGTTGTCATCCGATTGAAGGATTTGATAAAGATAAAAATAGGATGATAGGGCCTGATTTAATCGAGATAAGCAGTAAGGTTAATCCGGGATGGTTGGTTTCGTGGCTGCAGGGACCTAAAGGTTTCAGGACAAGTACAAGGATGCCTGATTTTAAGTTGAGTGAGAGTGATGCTATGGCTATAACGTCTTATCTCTGGCAGAATTCAGAAGGGTTTGAACCTGGTGAGCCGGAAGAATTTGACGAAGAAACTGTAGATGAAGGTGCGTTTATATTCGAGAGTATAGGATGTTTGGCGTGCCATAGTGATATAGAGGAAGATGGAAAAATTCATGGTCCGAATCTTGCCAGGATTGGCGAAAAGATTAACTATGAATACCTGGTCAGCTGGTTATTGGAACCCAAAAAGCACCAGCCCAGGACAAGGATGCCTGATATAAGGCTTGACGAGGAAGATGCACAGTATGTAGCAGCATTTCTAATGAGTTTAAAAGGTGGATATCTTGAAGTTTTATCAGATGAAGATAAAGTCCGGCTAACCGATGAGAAAACCGCCAGTAAGGGAAAGGATTTGATAAACAGATATGGCTGTTTTGGTTGCCATAATATACAGGGAATGGAAGAAAAAACCAAGATAGGTGTAGAGCTTTCCGAGATAGGCTCCAAGCATATACATTTGTTTGATTTTGGTTTATTAGAGAAAAAGTTACTTCACGGAGTTGGACTTAAAAGTTCACATGAGAATATTGGAGAGGCAAGGCGTGCGTGGTTAAGGGCAAAATTAACGAATCCAAGACAGTTTGATGAAGGAAGATATAAGAGACCAGAAGATAAA
>PBZW01000048.1 GCA_002730315.1 Fidelibacterota bacterium | reverse complement strand
TCAGGGTACCAAGCGGTCGTCGCAAACGGTGGAACGAATATCTGGGGTGAGAAAATGGCTTTTATAGAATCTGAATCTGAACATAGTTCAGCATCAGCATGTGAAGGATATGCCCTTGCAGGCGGACGCGTAACCAACTTTACCTCCGGCCAAGGGCTTGTACTGATGAAAGAAGTTCTTTATACTATTTCTGGAAAGAGACTTCCTGTTGTCTTTCACATTGGCGCTAGGGCGCTAACATCACACTCATTAAACGTTCACGCGGGTCACGACGATGTTATGGCGGTGTCTGATGTTGGATGGGGAATGTTGTTTGCCAGAAACGCTCAGGAAACAGGCGACCTTGCCCTTATTTGCAGAAGAGCGGCTGAAGAAACCCAAACTCCCTTTTTGAATATTATGGATGGTTTTTTAACTACCCACACTATTGAGAACGTATTGTTACACGAACCAGAGATGATGGATGAATTTGTAAATAAGCCACAAGACAAATTAGTAAACATGATGGATCCATATCATCCAATTATGTCAGGAGTTGTTCAAAACCAGGACTCCTATATGAAGGGCAAAATTGCCCAACGTCTTTATACAGATAAAATTGAAGACACGCTTGTTCAGGCTATGGATGAATTCTACGGTTTGACGGGAAGGCAGTATGGATTAATATCTGAATACAAAACAGAAGATGCCGATTATGCCATTGTTGGACTAGGTTCAATGATAGAAACAGCTGAAGCGGCTGCAGATTATCTTCGACAAGAACAAAATATAAAAGTAGGTGTTGTTCATATAACATCTTACAGGCCTTTCCCTGGTAAACAGATTGTTGAAGCACTAAAGAACGTTAAGGCGTTGACCATATTAGAAAGAATGGATAATCCTCTCGCAGAAAGCAACCCACTAACGCTCGAGATTAAAGCAGCCTTTACTGATAACATGGTTCCCAATGAAAAGGGAAGTATAAAGATACCAAAAATTTACTCCGGTTCTGCAGGATTAGGCTCTCGGGATGTGCGCCCCGATGATATTATGGCAGCGATTGAAAATATGTTCAAAGAGGATAAAAAATATTTTGCCATCGGCATCAATCATGAACTAGCGCTTGACACTGGAGAGCCTACAGACGTTCGATGTGATGGTACGTTTTCAATGCGAGGCCATTCTGTGGGCGGATACGGTTCTGTGACGACAAATAAAATCATCGCGACTATCGTGGCAGATCTTTTTGATATGTATGTTCAGGCTTACCCCAAATATGGTTCAGAAAAAAAGGGCTTACCAACAACCTATTATTTAACCGTAAGCCCTGAACGAGTTAAAACACACAATGAACTTGAATTCGTTGAGTTTGTTCCACTAAACGACATCAACGCTTTTAATCTTGCAAACCCTCTGAAAGGATTACGGTCTGAGGGAATGTTGTTTGTTCAAAGCGCAAAAACAAAATCAAATGAAATTTGGAAAGATTTCCCCAAATGGGCACAACAAACAATTAAAAAAGAAAAGATTACTGTATTGGCACTAAATACGGTGAAAATAGCCAAAGAAGTTTCTTCGCGTCCTNATTTAATTCAAAGAATGCAGGGAATTGTTCTTTTAGGTATCTTCCTAAAAGCCACACCCTTTTTAGAAANATCTGGNATCAGTGAAAATAATTTAATGGTTGAGGTAGAAAAATCGTTAAGGAAGTATTTTGGGAAACGAGGCGAACAAGTCGTTCAAGATAATTTGAATGCAGTAAAACGCGGTTTTAATGAAGTATTTGAGGTTAAACAAGAAAACACAAGAGAAGAAACATCAGCATGAGCACCCCGGTATCANAATTGAATAAAAAAACAGCTCATGATATTTTAGATGTTCAGGACTTCAACGAACGTATTGTTGGCGCGTATAATAATGGGACGGCAGATGAAGGTTTGCCGGCAGATGCAACCACAGCAAGAAGTTTAATTCCGGTGGGAACGGCTGCACTTAGGGATTTTAGTTATATTGCTCCTGATATTCCAGAATTCACATCAGCAAATTGTGTGGCTTGTATGGAGTGTGTGACCCAATGCCCAGACACAGCTATTCTTGGAAAAGCAATCCCAGAATCAAAATTGGAAAAAACGCTCTCAAAACTTGAATCTGGAGAATTAAAAGGTTGGATTTCAAANCAATGGGCCGACACAAANAANTTTTCTAAAGTTCCCGAAAAACAAGGAAAAGAACCCGCAANGTTTGGTATTTTTGTTGATCCAACAAAATGTAAAGGTTGCGCAGAATGCGTGGATGCTTGCGGAGAACATGAAGCCCTATCCATGATTGTTAAAAAGGATGATACAATCCCAACTTACCAAGGAGCTTTTGACTTTTTTACATCTTTAGGCGAAACACCTTCTGATTATATCAATGAGCGAGTATTGGCGGATATGATGTTAACCAGTGATTCAATGTTGTATACTGGTGGTGCTGGTTCTTGTATGGGTTGCGGAGAAGGAACAGCCTTAAGGATGATGTTGGCTGCAACAGGTTTTGTATATGGTAAAGAGAGCATAGGACTTGTAGCCGCAACTGGCTGTAATACAGTTTATGGCTCAACATATCCTTACAATCCTTTTCTGGTACCATGGACAAATTCTTTGTTTGAAAATGTATCTGCAGATGCCATGGGTGTTCGAGCGAGATGGGACCAAATGGGATGGTATGACAAAAAATTATGGGCAATTGGCGGTGATGGCGCCATGGTAGATATTGGTTTCCAAGCCCTGTCTCGTATGCTGGCATCAGGTATGGATATTAATGTGCTCATTTTGGATACTCAGGTCTATTCAAACACCGGAGGACAAGCGTCTACTGCAACTTTTACTGGGCAGGATGCGAAAATGTCTGCGATTGGAAAAGCAATTGGCGGTAAAACGGAACGAAGAAAAGAAATTGCAAATCTTTGTATGATGCATCCAGATGTGTTTGTGGCCCAGACAACCTCTGCCCATACAAATCATTTTTATAAAGCAATTATGGCGGCAAATGAATATCCAGGACCAAGCGTAATTAATGTCTATACTACCTGCCAACCAGAACATGGTGTTGCAGATGATATGGCAATGAATCAAGCGAAACTTGCTGCCGACTCAAGGGCGTTTCCGGTCTTTATTTATGATCCAAATAAGGGTGATAGATTTTCTGAACGCCTATCTCTGCAGGGCAACCCGGCAAAAAAAGAAGATTGGTATATTAATCCCAAAACAAAAAAACAAATTGATTTTATTTATTTTGCAAAAACAGAAGGNCGTTTTGCTAAACATTTTGATAAACAAGGAAATCCNGATGAACAAATTTTAANAACACAAGNAGACAGACTTAAAAATTGGAAACTTCTTCAAGAAATTGCTGGTGAGGATTAGCCATGAAGCAAACATACAAACTAAAAGACAATATTGCTCTTATTATAAGAAATCCAAAAGAAAATGATGTAAAAAAATCACATGAATTTTTTATGTCTTTTCCGGAAACAAAAAGGCGTTTTTTTCGCAGCGACGTCACAAAGGTGGAGCATATTAAAAAACGAATAAAGGACGCAAAAGAAAAAAAAATTGTAAGACGCATAGCGCTAATAAAAAATGAAATAGTCGGCGATGCTTCATTAGAAATAGATACGGACACATGGAAAAGCGGGACAGCATATTTACGCCTTGTTATCCCTAAAAGTCATAGAGGAAAAGGAATACAATATATTATGGCAAATGATTTGGTTGAGATAGCAACTGAAAAACATTTGGATAAAATAGTTACAAAGTTCATGCGACCACAAAACGACTTAATGAACATATATAACAGTTTGGGCTTTACAATTGAAGGCGTGCTGCCGGATTATGTGAGAGATCAAAAAGGAAAAGAACAAGACATGGTTGTTATGGTGTCATCCCTTAAGAACCTACGCCAAGCGCATGGCTTTGTTGGTGATTGGCTAGATAACGAGCAGAGCACAATTGGCCCNGGGGAAATGTAATGCTTTTTGTTTTTTTATTTTCACGAAATATATATGGACAAAGAATCAAACTTTAAACGCATTTTTTGTGTTGGGCCGATTGGCGCTGTAATCACGTTTTTTGTATGGCTNGCAACGGNACAGATAGAAANGGCCCTAGATCTACCGACAATGAAAATCCACCCCACATTCAAAACAATTNTGTTAATTATGTTTTTGGTAGAAGCAGTGTATTTGATTGTAGGAAGCAATCGATCTTTGCCCGTGAAAAAGCGAGGAAGAACATTGATAACTGAAGGGCCTTTTAAATACATTCGCCATCCACTGTACAGTGGATTTATTTATTCAGCGACAGGAGCCTTGGCGCTGTGGAAACAATCTTGGGCACTGTTGATTTCAGTATTGCCAATAGCTTTCATCTGGTCGTGGCTGGTGGAAAAAGAAGAACGATATTTGCTAGAATTGTTTGGTGAAAAATATAAATTGTATCAATCCAAGACAGGACAGTTTTTACCGTCTTGGAAAGCCCAAAAGAAAGAATTATAAAAAAAAGCATAAATAGAATAAAAATNCCAGCTATTTTGTAACTTCCTGCCCCCGATTCCGAGCCGTAAAAATATAAATAAGAGATAAACTGTGATATTATTATATAGTCCATTTTTACGAACAATGTTTTTAATATTATTTTCCCTTCCACTGTTTGCAAATACAGAGGACGATAAAAAACCCGATGAAAATGAAGAGGAAGAGAAAAAGATAATAACAATTGCGGACGAAACTAAATCTGCAAGTAAAATTGATGGATTATTTATGCTTTATCAGGATACTACAAAAGGAAATTTAATGATGGTCCTTCGAGACGACCANATAGATAAAGAGTATATTCATTTTGCCCACTCTTTGAATGGAGTTGTGGATGTAGGGCATTTCAAAGGCGCCTATCGGGGTAGTAAAATTTTTTCCATCAGAAAATATTTCAATAAAATATTATTTGAAGCAGAAAATACTAANTTTTACTTCGACCCAAGCAATCCTCTAAGTAAAGCTTCTGAAGCAAACGTAAGCAAAGCTGTATTAGCAAGCTTGGAAATACTAGCTGAGGATAAGCAGAAAAAAGAATATTTAATTAATGTTGATGAACTCTTCCTATCAGAAAATCTACATCAGGTCAAACCATCGCCACCACCCCCTAACCCTGCAGCAAAACCAGGATCAAGGTTTGCTCTGGGCGCGCTTAATAAAACTAAAAGCCACTATCAGGAAATAAATAATTATCCTGAGAATACGGATATAATAATTGAGTATGTGTATGATAATCCAACCCCAACAAATTATGGTTCAAGCGGTGTGACCGACGCTAGAGCGGTGAGCATTCTATTGCAGCATAGTTTAATTGCTGTGCCGGAAAACGACTATACAGTACGCTTCGATGATCCCCGGGTTGGATACTTTACCACCAANGTAACAGATATGACATCAACGAGCCCAACGCCGTACCGGGANTTACTGCATCGCTGGAATCTAAAAAAGGAAAACCCAAAGGCAGCTTTATCTGATCCAACAGAACCCATAGTATGGTGGATTGAAAATACAACCCCTCACGAGTTTAGAGAAGCCGTGGCAGAAGGCGTATTACGTTGGAACGAAGCTTTTGAAACAGCGGGGTTTACAAAGGCCGTGGTGGTTAAAGTGCAGCCGGATGATGCAGACTGGGATGCCGGCGATATACGCTATAATGTATTGCGCTGGACCTCTTCTCCTACGCCACCCTTTGGTGGCTACGGCCCTAGTTTTGTTAATCCCCGCACTGGGCAAATATTGGGTGCGGATATTATGCTGGAGTGGATATACTTCACCAACCGTGTTAAATATGACGAACTTTTTACCGACACAGAGACACCATGGATTTGTTCCGCCGGGGAATTAATCCAGCAAGGTAATTTATTTGCTTCGGCAGCTTTAGATGTTTATGGCAGCAGTATAACCCAGAAAAAGGAATTAATATTTGAATCTTTAGTGCGTTTAACACTGCATGAGGTCGGGCACACCCTTGGATTAAATCATAATTTTAAATCCAGCCGTTTACACAGCCTGAAAGACATACATGATAAAAAACTTACATCCAAAGTGGGTCTAACAGGATCCGTTATGGAATACCCTACGATAAACGTTGCTTTCGACCCAGAACAACAGGGTGAATATTATACTACAGCTACGGGACCTTATGATCTTTGGGCCATCGAGTTTGGCTATTCTCCCGATCTGGATGACACTGATAAAATGGCAGCAGTATTAAACAGGTCAACAGAACCAGAACTAACCTTTGGAAACGATGCTGATGATATGCGTGCTCCAGGGAAGGGAATAGACCCCCATGCAATGATATATGATTTAACATCAAATCCAATAGATTATAGCACAGAACGGATGCGGTTAGTACGGGAACTCCAAAATAAAATACTGGATAAGTACTCCAAAACAGGACAGTCTTACCATCAACTTCAGGATGTATATAATATTCTCATGCGTGAGTACCGTAATGCTGCAAATACTATCTCCCGATTTGTCGGGGGCGTAGAAGTGGACAGGGCTTTTGCGGGCCAGAAAAACAGAGACATACCCTACAAACCGGTACCGTATAATGAACAAAAAAAAGCAATAGAGATTTTAAATAAATATGTATTTTCTCCAGGATCTTTTTCAGCTCCGCGGGGATTGTATAATTACCTGCAAAAACAACGCAGGGGTTTTGGGTTTTTTACTGAAAGCGAGGATCCGAAAATTCACGAACAGGTTCTTGCTATTCAAAAAGGACTTCTGGACCACCTTTTGCATAAAAACGTATTGCGCCGCCTAACAAATAGTTCGTTATATGGTAATGAATATTCAGTATTAGAAATGATGTCCGACCTGACGGTTGCAATTGTTGATGCAGATTTAAAAACGGATGTCAGCACTTTCCGCCAGAATTTGCAGGCGGACTATATAAGGCGATTAATTAATATAATGAAATCAAAAGGTAGCGCAGAATACGATTATATAGCAAAAGCATCAGCGTATAACAACCTTTTACAGATACGTAAAAGAATTACCAAACGGTATGGTTATGCAGATGAAACACATGCGCACCGCCTCTTTCTTATCCATCAAATAGACATAGCGCTGGAGGACAAATAATCATAAGCAGGGGGGATGAAAGATGAATCAATGTAGCAAATTGACAGCTTTACTAATAATTATGGTAGAAATTATAATGGGAAACAGTAGAATGAACGGTTTTGAATATATTCAATCTTCAGGCGGGATTGATGAGTATAAAATGTCTGCAAATGGTCTGACAATTCTGTTAATGGAAGATCACTCAGCGCCCGTGGTAACTTTTATGGTTACATATCATGTAGGTTCAAGAAATGAAGCCATAGGTCACACTGGATCGACCCACCTGTTGGAGCATTTGATGTTTAAAGGGTCCCGTAGTTTTAATAAGAAACGTAATACAGCAATTTGGACTGTATTGCAAAATGTAGGTGCGCGGATCAATGCTACAACATGGTTGGACAGGACAAACTATTTTGAACTTCTTCCAAGCGAACACCTGGAAACTGCTGTTGCCATCGAAGCAGACAGAATGCGCAATGCTTTCCTAAGAGACGAAGACAGACAACCAGAGATGACGGTGGTTCGCAATGAGTTTGAAAGAGGGGAAAACGATCCTTTTGACGCATTAGACAAAAATATTTGGGCAACAGCATATCAGGCGCACCCATATCATCACTCAACCATTGGTTGGAGAGCGGACATAGAAAACGTTTCCACTGAACGACTAAAAGAGTTTTATGATACATTTTATTGGCCGAATAATGCCACAGTGACAATCATCGGAGATTTTGATGAAGGAAAAGCATTAAAGCTTGTTAAAAAATATTTCGGCAAACATAGAAAAAGCCCACATGAGATACCGATAATGTATACCACTGAACCAAAACAGGAGGGACCAAGAAGATTAATAATTAAACGTAGTGGAGAAACAGGTATTGTTGGGGTTGCCCATAAAACACCTGAAGGTCTTAACAAAGAAACATATTCTCTACAGGTGTTATCAAAAATATTAGGCGGAGGAAAATCAAGCCGTCTGTATAGGAAGATTATTGATAAAGGGTTGGCAACCGGGATGTTTATGTGGGATTTCCCGTTTAAGGACAATGGACTTTTTGCAACGTATGTCTTCCTCACCCCCGGGACGGATCATGGTGAAGTGGAACGTTTGATCCTTGATGAATATGAAAACATTAAGCAGAATGGTATTGAAAAAAATGAGATTGAAAGGGCCAAGGCACTGATTCGATCAGAAATTGCCTTCAGCAGGGACGGCTCTTATTCAATCGCATCTGCCTTAAACGAATCCATTGCTATAGGTGACTGGAAATTTTACACAACGTATAATGAAAACATCGCACAGGTAACGGCAACAGATATAAAAAACGTTGCTAATAAATACCTCATAGAAGACCAAAGCACTACTGGGTATTTTATCCCGGAAACCAATGGTGGTGAAACCAAAACTAGTGGAGCACAAAAGGCCCACCAGCCATTAAACTATAGGCCTGAAAATTTTGCGGAACAAGGGGCTGTTAATGAAAACCTTAAATCTAGTAACGGTTCGCAGCCGTTATTCTCAATCGCCAGCCAAACAGTTACCTCTAACCCGGCAGGTGGACTGAAACTTAAAACCATGAAAACGCCCGTGCAGGACGTCGTAACTATAACAGGCAGTATGTTTGGAGGAGATGAATTCAGTCCTGAAACGAATAAAGCGGTGGCGGAATTAACAGCTGAAATG
>PBZW01000047.1 GCA_002730315.1 Fidelibacterota bacterium | reverse complement strand
CATTAACATTGGTAAAGAACTCGGGTTATAAGGAAAAAATATGTTATTGAACAACAGTTACATTCCTTACGGCGGCTATTGGAGCACACCGTTTTGTAAATGGCAAGGTAGTTTTGCGGATCTTCATCCATTGAAATTTGCTGCGGACGTAGCACAAGGCGCTCTGGCCGCGCGCCAGATTGAAGTGGACGCATTTGATGCATTGCATCTGGGCACCACTGTGCCGTCAAAGTCATCTTTCTATGGCGCACCCTGGGTGGCAGGCATGATTGGTGCGGAAGGGATTACCGGTCCTATGGTAGCGCAGGCCTGCGCTACATCAGCCCGGGTGATTGCCGGCGCAGCATCAGAGCTGGAATCCGGAGAAGAGAACAACCCTGCTATTTTATGCATCACCGCCGACCGCACGTCGAACGGCCCTCACATTCTATATCCAAATCCAAAGGGACCAGGTGGAAAGGGTACTGCAGAGGACTGGGTGTGGGATAATTTTAACTATGATCCTTTTGCACGAAATGCTATGCTGCAAACGGCGGAGAATCTGGCGGCAGAGGCTGGGATCACTACCGAAGAACAGAACGAAGTGGCTCTGCTGCGCTATGAACAGTATCAAGCGGCCCTGGCCGATAACGCCGCTTTCCACAAACGTTATATGGTCTCACCAGTGGAAATCAATCCCAGCGGGCGCAAAGTTGTTGGGATGGTAGAATCTGATGAGGGCATCTTTCCTACCACTGTTGCAGGGCTGGAAAAACTTAAACCATTGTTGCCTGATGGCACGGTCACTTTTGGTGGCCAGACTTTTCCCGCAGATGGCAATGCAGGCATGATTGTCACCACGCCGGATCGCGCTGCAGAACTCACTTCCGATCCTGATGTTAAAATACAATTGATTAGTTTTGCTCAAGGGCGNGCAAAGAAANGTTTTATGCCGGCAGCAAACGTGCCCGCTTCAAAAAGCGCATTGGCAATGGCCGGCATTAGTATTACGGACGTAAAGGCAATCAAGACACATAACCCGTTTGCTTTGAATGATATCTATTTTGCCCAGGAAATGGGCATAGATAAAGAAACGATGAACAATTACGGCTCCTCACTAATATGGGGCCATCCCCAAGGGCCTACCGGAATGCGCCTGATAATTGAATTGATGGAGGAATTGATATTGTTGGGCGGCGGCTATGGGTTGTTCACCGGCTGCGCTGCCGGAGATACGGCGGCGGCTGTAGTAATCAAGGTGGATATGTGACATTAATCCATATTTTGGACTTGCGGGCAAAATACAGGAACCGCCCTGCCGGATATTTATCACCAAATTAATTTATGAAAGTTTTATTATCAAAACCCGGTTTGGATGGGCATGATGTTGGAGTAAAAGTATTAGCCTATGCCGTGAAAGATGCCGGGTTTGAAGTGGCCTATTCCGGTTTAAGAAAATCTATTGAGGAAATTGTAGAAAAGGCTACGGACATTAAAGCTGATGTGATTGGACTATCCATTTTATCCGGGTCTCATTTGATTTTATGCGAGAAAATGAGAGACGTGATGAGTAAAAGCGGGCTGACAATTCCCTGGCTTGTGGGCGGGAATATTCCCCATGGCGATGTTGACACATTAATAAACCTTGGTGCCGCAGCAGCTTTTCCAACGGGTACAACAGTGGAAGAAGTTGTTCATTACCTGAAAGAAATAGAGTAAAATGGCTGATAAAGAGAACAACGCAGTGCACAAAAAGAAAGTAACCCTAGAATCAGGCATTGAAGTAAAACCTCTCTATACTCGAGAAGACATGCAGGATTCGGAAGCCGACAAGAGCATTCCAGGACAATATCCATTTACCCGCGGAATTCATCCGGAGATGTACCGGAAACGACCATTTACTATTCGTCAATATGCAGGTTTTGCATCCCCGGAGGAGACCAATAAACGGTTCAAGTTTTTAATCGAAAATGGCCAGACAGGTTTGAATGTTGCTTTTGATCTTCCCACCCAGTGCGGATTAAACTCGGACAATCCCCGGTCCCTCGGTGAAGTGGGTCGCGTGGGTATGTCTGTGGATACCTTGGATGATTTTGAAATTGCCTTTGATGGAATCGACCTTAACAAAATAACCGTTTCGCTCACCATCAACGGCGCTGCCATTGTGCTCATGGCCATGTATTTTGCTCTGGCGGAAAAACGGGGATACGATGTCAAGACGCTGCGCGGGACTGCCCAGAATGATATCCTGAAAGAATTTATCGGTAGGGGAACATGGATATTCCCTGTGGATCCATCTGTCAAGCTGGTGGTGGATACGGTAGAGTACTGTGCCAATCATGTTCCAAAGTACAGCCCCGTCAGTGTCTGTGGCTACCATATTCGAGAATCCGGCGCCAATCCCGTCCAGGAAATGGCCTATGCCTTCTGTATTGCAAAGACCTATACGGATGAAACCTTGAAACGGGGCATTGATATTGATGAATTTGCTTCCCGGCTTTCTTTCAACTTTGATATTTATGGAAATCTGTTTGAACAGATTGCCAAGTTTCGCGGCGGTCGCCGCTTGTGGGCAAAGATCATCCGTGAAGACTATAATGCAAAAAATGATAAGTCATCCTGGATGCGCATGATCGCCGGCGGAGGTGGCGGCGGACTTACCAAAGAACAACCGGAAAACAACATTATCCGAAGTTCGTATTATGCGCTGATCAGTGCCCTTTCTGGGACCCAGACCATGGCGCTTTGTTCGTATGATGAAGCCTATACAATCCCCACAGAAAAAGCCGCAGAGCTTTCCCTTAGGACCATGCAGATATTAATTCATGAAATGGGCATCTGTGATACAGTGGATCCACTGGGAGGATCGTATTATGTTGAAGCGCTTACAGACCGGCTTGAAAAAGAAATTCGAGAAGAAATGAAAACGGTGAAAAAAATGGGTGGGATGGTTGAAGCGGTGGCTTCCGGAAAGATCCAGGAAAAAGTTTCGCACCAGGCTTATGATCGGGAACTTGGCATTCAAAACGGAGAAATCCCTAAAGTGGGTGTAAATATATTCCAGAAAGATGAAGACCCAAAACCAGTGGAATTTCATAAATACAATGCAGATGCAGCAAACTATCAAATTGAAAAACTGCAACAAATCAAAGCAAAACGAAATGAAGAACAAGTTCAATCCTGTCTTGAAAAACTAAAAGCTGATTGTATGCAGAACGTGAACCTAATGCCCACGGTTATTGAAGCAGTTAAAGCCTATACCACCGTAGGTGAAATCATCCATGTAATGAAGGATGTTTACGGTGAATATGAAGAACCTATTTTCTTTTAGAGACCGTTGATTCCAGGGAAAACAATATTATCCCTCGAGCAGGCGCTTACACTCCCCTACGCCACACAGCGTTTTGTCCAGTTGGGCTGGCGGGTCATCCGCATAGAATCTCCGGGGAAACCAGGACAGGAAAATCCCGGTGACCCGAATCGTTATATCGGCGAGGATACGGGAGAGAATGATTTACATGCCTATTACCTTGCTCCAAATGTAGGGAAAGAGGCCATCACGATTAATCTCCAAAAACCGGCAGGGCAGGCCTTGTTAAAACAAATTATTCAGGAATTGAACATTGATGTGTTTTTATGCAATACACTTCCCAAAAGATATAAACAGCTTGGCATTGACTATGACATATTAACGGAAGCCAATCCATCCCTTGTCTGGTGCGGCATTTCTGCTTTCGGCCCCGACTATCCTGACCGTGCAGGGTATGACCCGGCCCTGCAGGCGATGTTCGGGTATATGTATCTCACAGGTGAACCGGATCGGGATCCCATGCTATGCGGTTTGCCTATCATTGATTTAAAGGCAGGCGATGAGGCTTTTTCACAGGTGCTACTGGCCATGATGGAAAAACAGGAGACGGACAAAGGAAAACGCATTGATATTTCCATGGCACAATGTGCCGCATCATGGTTGATCACTGCCCTGCCCCAGCTGGAATTTGTGGAAGATGAAGCGGATCTGTTTACCCGCAGCGCGAATGAACACCGCAGTTTTGTACCCTCCAATTGTTATTCCACGAAAGACGGGTTTGTTTATCTGGCCATTGGCAGCGATGCGCAATGGGAAAAACTCACAAATATAGATGGTTTTGCTCACCTTGCCTCAGAAAGTCGGGTTACCAACAATGACCGAAAAGCAGACCGGGAAAATATTTACAGCGATATCAGGCAAGGGTTACAGGATTACACTACAAAGGCCTTCATCGAAGTTTGCTTAAGTGAGAATCTTGCAGTAGCGCCCGTCTATTCGGTCAAAGAAGTAGCCNAACTAGATTTTGTTAAAAAACAGCTGATCAAAACCCAGTTGCCCGATGGTAAGAACGTGGCTCTTTCCCCGGCACCTATGGCTACTGATTTTCTTGCCAAGAGTGATAATAGCCTATCGTGTGCACCCCGGCTTGGCCAGCACAATGATGCCATATTGCAGGAGACAGGTTTAAGTGAGGATGAGATACAGGGTCTAAAAGAACAGGGTATAATATGAGTACAGGCAAGAATCGCAAACTGCAGGCGCAGATAGAAGCTTCCCCAGGCACTGCCTATATTTTACAGGGAAACGCTGCTTTTTCCCTGGGGGTGATTCATGCCGGTTACCATGCCGCAACTGGCTACGCGGGGACCCCCAGTACGGAAGTCATTGACCGAACCTTGGCATATGCCCAGGATTATATGAAAGTGGGTTGGTCTGTAAACGAAGCGGTGGCAGTCTCAACAGGGTTGGGTCACGCCATGGCGGGCTGTGACGCTCTTGTAACCATGAAAATTCCCGGCGTATTCCAAGCGGCAGATGCTATTACAACTTCAGCATTTTTCAAAGGCAAGGCGGGCGCACTGGTCATCTTTGCCGTAACCGACTATGTGCCCTCAAGCACCCAGCACGTCATTGATTCCCGTTACTTTTTTTCATCATCTCGTTTGCCGGTATTGGAGCCCCGCAATCACCAGGAGATGTATGATATTGCCCGAACGGCAGCGGACATAAGCCGTGATTTTAATACACCGGTCATCATCCTAGCGTCAGGAATGCTTTCCCATTCCGAGGCGTTGATCCGCACCAGGAAGCAGCGGAAGATTGATCCTTTGGAACTTCACGACAATCTGCATGAATGGATGCTTATGCCTAATATTGCCAGGGAAAATTATAATTTTACCACCCAGAAAAGGATTCCAGCCATCAGGACCTGGTGTGAATCAAGCGATCTTGTGGAAGAAACTTTCGGTAAGGACGATTGGGGTATTATTGTGAGTGGAGCAAGTACAATCGTTGTGCAAGAAGCACTAAACGTTATCCAGGCTGATCCATCAATTCTTTCCCTTGGCATGACCAATCCCTTGCCGGAAAAATGCGTAAAGGATTTTTCGAAAAAGGTTCCAGGGATGCTTTTTGTTATTGAGGACGGACACCGGTTCCTGGAAGAAAGAGTTCGCCTCTTGGGCATCAACGCAACAGGTAAGGATGATGAGAGCACCATTACACTTTGGACACCGGAACTGGTGCTTGAATTCTTATCCCGGCATATGAATATCAACTACAATCCTGATAAGAAAACTAACGATTTTACACCCATGGCCCGGCCTCCGGCAATTTGTCCCGGCTGCCCCTACAAGCCGTTTGCCCTTGCTGTGGCCAGGCTCAAGCGAAAGCGGAAATTGTATGCTTCATTCGGTGATATTGGGTGTTCTACACTGCTTTATTTCTACGATGCGCTGGATACGGTATCCTGCATGGGCGCTTCCGATTCCATGCGCCAGGGATTTGTCCTTTCAAGGCCGGACATGGCCCATAAGGTGATCAGTGTTATCGGTGACTCAACGGAATGCCATTCGGGTATGGCTTCCACCCGGAATGCTGTATTCCGCAATGTTCCCGGGGTGAAAGTTATTCTGGATAATTATTCAACCGCCATGACGGGGGGGCAGCCGGCACCAAGTTCCAAGGTCAACCTGGAAGGCCAGCCGCATAAATTCAATTTAAGAAAGGCAATCGAAGCGGAAGGCGGAAGAACCGTTGCCGTGGACGCATTTGATATGAAAGCAGTGGAAAAAGAGTTGAAGACGTCTCTGGACCTGGCCAAGGATGGNGTATACTCAACGCTTATCCTTGAAGGGGACTGCATCCTTAACGTAGATAAGCAGAAACTGGTAAGAAACATTGAATTTGATTATGATAATTGTAAAAACTGCGATTTATGCAGCATCTGTCCGGGGATAGAAACAGATGATGAAAAGACGCCTTCCTATACAAGTCTCTGCACCAATTGTGCCGCCAATAATCCTGTCTGCCAGCAATGCTGTCCCTTTGACGCCATTGTCCCCATAGATCAAAAAGGAACAAACGGCATGCCGCAGCTGCCCAAGCCGGAACCGGTTGATTTGGTAAAAATTGAAAAGAAAAATCTTCCTGATGCACTACGGGTTGCCATCCGGGGCATCGGCGGCCAGGGCAATCTATTTTTTGGCAAAGTTCTCTCCGAGGTTGCCTTAAGGACGCCGTACGCCGATAGCCACATTGTGAAAGGGGACACGCTGGGGATGGCTCAATTGGGCGGATCCGTTATTTCTACCTTCAGCTGTGGGGACGTCACTTCACCGGTATTGGTGCCGAATTCAGCAGATGTATTGGTGGTCATGGAAATGAGCGAAGTGCTAAGGCCGGGGTTTTTGGAGCTGTTGAAACCTGGCGGTACAATCATACTGAATGAATTCACTGTATTGCCGGCAACTGCTGAAAAGGATGATTATCCATCTGAAAAAGTGATAGTTAAAGCACTTAAAAACTATAAGGTACTCCAGATTGACGCTAATGGTCTGGCTATGGAATTAGGAGATGAAATTGGCAGAACAGCGAATGTAGTAGTCCTGGGATTGTTATCGGTAATAGCACCATTCAGTCAGATCCCGGACGAGATCTGGCAAAATGCCATTCACTCTTTATCACCCAATGATCATTGGAAAGCGGTAAATATTGCCGCATATAATAAGGGTAGAGATTCTGTGGGCGTGTTATGAAAAAGAACCTCTGCAGCATATCCTTTACCATTAATGGCAAACTTTGTGAAAGAACAATTCCGGCTTCCTATCTGCTTATCGATCTGATCAGGGACGAGTTGAGGCTGAAGGGCACCAAGCCAGGGTGCCTGGAGGGGGAGTGTGGTTCCTGTTCCGTACTGGTGGATGGTGCCGTGATCAATTCCTGCCTGTACCTGGCCCTGAACGTTGATGGTAAATCAGTTACCACAGTTGAAGGACTTTCCGGCGGGGAACAATCTCTTGATGCTGTTCAACAATCTATGGTGGAACATGGTGCGGTACAGTGCGGCTACTGTACCTCCGGCATGGTAATGGCGATCAAGTCGTTTCAAGATCAGTGCCACAAAGATAATCACAAACCTGATCGGGAAGAGATTAAAAAAGGCCTGGAAGGTAATATCTGCCGCTGCACAGGATACGTAAAAATAATTGATGCCGTAGAGTCACTGTTTTGAATACGAAAAAGAATATGAACATTATTGGTAAACGCATCCCAAAGCTTGACGCAGGCGACAGGGTTGCCGGCAAATCAATTTACGGTACAGAAATTGAGCTTCCGGGCATGCTTCATGGAGCCATTCTCCGCTCCAGGTTTCCTTCTGCAATCATAGAATCTATTGACGTATCGAAAGCAAGAGCACTGCTTGGAGTCGAATGTGTAATCACTGCCGATGATGTGGACGTAACCAACTTGAGCTATCGCAAGGATCATCCCGTATTGAAAAAAGGTGAAGTGAATTGCATTCGCGATGAAATAGCAGCAGTGGCGGCGGTGTCGAAAGATGTTGCGGAAAAAGCATTGGAATTAATCGAGGTAAACTATATTGAAAGAGCAGGCATCTTTGATCCCATTAAGGCATTAAAAAACGACGCTCCCCAGATTAACAAATTCAGCAAAGGGGAAAACGGCAATAAAAATATTTCTGAGTCTTTTCATTATGAGCATGGCGATCTGGAAGCGGAAAAAAAGAAAAGCGTCTGCATTGTTTCCAGGCAATACGTTTTGCCGAAGGTTTCTCATGCCTGCATGGCTGCAAGCAACGTTACGGCAGATTACTCTCCTGTAGATGGTCAGCTGACGTTGCATAGTTCGACACAGGTGCCCTTTCTTTACCAGAGAGAAATGTCCCAGGTTCTCAAAATGGATCCTTCGAAAATACGGGTTGTCCAGCCCATCATTGGCGGCGG
>PBZW01000046.1 GCA_002730315.1 Fidelibacterota bacterium | reverse complement strand
ACATTTTTTTGGAAAGAAAATCGTTTGTCCACTTCATGCTTAATGTGCCTGGGATTGGTATTGGATAGGAGGTATACATTATACGATTGTTTCAACAGCGGAAACAGTTTGACTGTTTCTTTTTCTGCCACAATCAATTTATTCCAGCCCCGCCAGAAATCATCCTCTTTCAAACAATTAGGTTGGGGAAGAGCATCTTTCATAGCCTGGGAAAATTCATGATCGGTTAATTTGCCAATTTCGTATTGTTCATGTGCTTCATAGGGAAAATGATCTTTGATAACATCAATTGACAGGTCGGTACAGTCGCTCCAATATTGTAATGACCGCACATGGTCGATNTCCAGCAANACACCNCCNATNTCAAAAAAGATGTGTTTAATCACCATTCAAATGGGCCCTCCACTAAACGCCANAAATACCAGGANGCCANTGTTCNNNANGGNCGCCANNGNTCNGCTNTTTTGATCATNNAATCNGGNNCGGGTAATTCATCCANTCCACANAATAATTGAAAACCTTTTCNGANACCTAAATCCGTTACTGGAAAAACATCAGGGCGATGTAAAGTGAACATCAAAAACATCTCNNCNGTCCAGGGNCCCACNCCTTTAATAGATGTTAGGTTTTCAATTATCGCTTCATCATCTAATTGGTCCAAATTTTTCGACACAGAACCATTTTCAAAAGCTTCAGCTATATTGTGTACATACATAGCTTTCTGATTTGAAAAGCCTACAGATCGTAATTCTTCATGGGATTTTTCCATTACTTTTTTTGGCGGCGGAAATTCTTCTCCATTAAATAGCTCTTTAAATCGATTATAAATGGTCGAAGCTGCTTTTCCACTCAACTGTTGATACACAATAGCGCGAACCAATGCTTCAAAATAGTTGGTCTCTTTTCTAAAAGTAGGTTCTTCAAACTCATAAATGACTCGAGCCATTTTTTTATCCACATTACTTAAGTGTTCTAATCCTTTTTTGACGTTCATTTACTGCACTCATAAATTTGTAACTGACTTTCCGGTCCCAATGGAGCTTTTTCATAACTGCCATACTTCCTCTTAATCACCAAACCGGCATCTGTTAATAATCTGTCCATAGTATCAGGAAAAATCATGTGCATATCGAACTTGAATATTTTCGGTTCATCCTTGCCTTCATAATTGAAGAACCATTGGATATGATTTACTTGTGAATCATTGTCATATTCATTTGTTTCACTGACGATACAATGGGTTCCATCAGGATCATCAAACTCCATCACATAATACTTTTGCTTATCCCGGTATAAAAACAACGGATCTGGTATAAAGGTATCAATTAGAAATGTACCATCATCCGTTAAATGTTTTTTTACGCATTGGAAAAATGACAACACATCTTTTTCGTTCATTAAATGAAAAATGGAATTGAATCCGATGAAAATAAATTTGAACTGCTGATTAAGATCAAAGCTTCGCATATCTCCTTCCAACACAGTTGCTTTTTCACCAAATGCTGCTAGTTTATTTTTTGCACATTTAACAAAAGCAGGGCTGGATTCAATGCCCGTATAAGTATGTCCATTTTCCAGTATTGGCAAAGCAAGCCGTCCTGTTCCTGCACCTAATTCAAGAACCAAACCACCAAATTCATCGGCTGCATTGGCAATGAATTCTAAATCATTCGTTTTCCACCAATGCGCTATATCGTACAGCTCTGGATCGGAATAAATATCTTTAATCAAAATTGGTTTTGTTAAGCTATGTTTTGTTTGTGAAACGTAGGACAGACAGGAATGTCTGCAGTACAGCTTGAGCTACANCACTAATTCAAAACAACCAATTCCTTGGTGGTTTTATTCAACACTTCACAACCGTCTTTATTAATGATAACATCATCTTCAATGCGCACTCCGCCCCAGCCGGCCAAGTATATCCCTGGCTCAATGGTGACTACATTATTTACTTCCAGGATCGATTTGCTCAAATGGCTTAACCGTGGTTCAGTATGAATTTCCAGACCCAAGCCGTGGCCTGTACCATGGTTATAATATTTACCATATCCTCGCTCTGTTATATAATCCCGGGTCACGCTGTCCATATCTTTACAAGATATACCGGCTTTTGCTACTTCACATCCGGCTAGTTGTGCTCCTTGAACTGCAGCATAAATTTCCTTGTGTTTTTCCGATGCTTCACCAACTACAGGAGTTCGTGTCATGTCCGCATGATAACCAGCAATTTTTGCCGCTGCATCAATCACAATAAAATCGCCTTTTTCAAAGGGACGGTCTCCGGGGATGGCGTGGGGTAAGGCACCATTCGGCCCTCCTGCGACTATGGGGTCATAGGCTTCACCGTCACTTTCCTGTCGATAGCGAGTAACCAGTTGAATGGCGACTTCCTTTTCTGTTGTTCCCGGTTTTAGCATAGGTAATATTTCTTCATAAACTGCATCTGTAACTTCAACTGCCGCACGAATCGCATCCAGTTCTGACTGATCTTTAACTGCCTGCAGGTTTTCCATGAGCATGGATGTGGATTCCCAAGTAACATTTGAGAAGGTGTCCTGCATTGCTTTGAATTGACTTACGCTGGTATGGTCACCTTCGAATGCAAGTTTCAATCCATTATTAATAAGGTTATTCTTTTCAATGATAGATAAATGAGTCCCAAAATCTATAAACCTGTCTAGTCCNTGCACTTGATCTTTTGACTGCACATCATACCNGCCGTCCGAAATAAAATAGGACCCATCAAGAGTAACCAGACACGATGCCGCAGAACCGGTAAATCCACATACATAACGGATACTTGTCAAGTTGGTCAATAATATGCCATCAAGTTTTTGTTCGGCCAATTTATTTTTTAATGTCGCTTGGCGTTTTGAAAAAATTTCGGCACTCATTTTATTCTTCCATCATTGTTAATAATTCTTGTTTTTCGCTTTGAATACGTTTTTTATCGGTCCCTTTTTTCTCGAGCAAATCAAGGACAGCCAACGCCTGATGGTACAAGCCCTGATTGCGCAAAACAGCCACCATTGTAAACGTGGCCAACCTCGAGCTGATTTCAAAACGTTCATTATTTTTCTGCGGGGATGCTTTCTTGGTGCTTTTCTTTTTTATCTTCCGCGGAGGTTCTTTAGCTGTATGATTGTCCNCCCATTCCCGCGCTGACTTGTTGCCCGGATCCCATTTCAATACCTGCTGCCATGTTTTCAGCAAAGATGCATTTGACCGATCCAGTTCGGATTGAATTTCAGCCAGGCCCGTAGCGGCCAGTAAATGCACCGTTCCGTTCTGCAATACAGACTTAAAGGATTGCTCTGCTTTCTGCAGATCACCATTATTTCGGTTCGCTTGGCCTAAAATATACAGCCCGTCTGCATTTTCAGGATGATATTCGAGTCCTATCTTGCACACTTTTTTGGCCCGTTCCAAGTCCCCGTCTTTTAAATAATGATCCGCCAAAACAGGAAATAGGCGTGTTTCAAAATTATCAGCAAAATGGAGTTCCATGGCTGTACGGCTGGCAAGGTCCATATTTAGCGGCGGTTGGTTTGCACCCAATCTGTTATATAATCGATGGTATCCTGGACCGGCGTGCCGGGTCCGAATAATTTTCCAACCCCAATGCTGCCCAAAGCAGCCATATCTTTTTCCGGGATAATACCTCCACCGGTCAATAGAACATCGTCCAGGCCTTTATCCTTCATCAATTCCATTACTTTTGTAAAAATGGTCATATGGGCATTATTCAGGCTGGAGAGCGCTATCACATCGGCATCTTCCTGCAGGGCGGCAGAGACGATCATTTCCGGTGTCTGGCGTAGGCCAAGATAGATCACCTCCATCCCGGCATCACGATAAGCCGCAGCCAATACCTTGATACCGCGATCATGGCCGTCCAGTCCGGGTTTGGCCATTAATATTCTTATTTTACGATCCATTCTTTTTAACTCGATATATGGAAAATTACGACGATACGTTGAACTGAATCAGTATATTTCAATCCCTGCTGTCGAGAACGATTGTTACCGGCCCGTCATTTTCTATACTGACTTTCATCATAGCGCCAAATTCTCCCGCTTGAACCGGAACGCCTTGAGCTTCCAGTTTTTTCTTGAAATCTTCATATAATGCATTTCCCTTTTCAGTCGGAGCTGCATGGATAAAACTTGGTCGTCTACCTTTGCGCGTATCCGCGCACAATGTAAATTGGCTTACAACAAGAGCAGATCCATTCACATCTTTAATGGATACGTTCATTTTGCCATTTTCATCATTGAAGATACGCAGGTCGGTGATCTTATTAACCAGGAAATCATTGTCACCTTGTTCATCATCTCCCATAANGCCCAGTAGTATAACAAGTCCATGACTAATTTCACCAACGATGGTATCGTCAATGGTCACCTTCCCGGAAGTGACCCGCTGTAAAACAGCAATCAATTAGAGACCCAAACGTTTTCCTTACCGTAAACATCCCGGAGTTTTTTGATGAATTCCCGGCCGGATGAAACACGGATATTATGGGCAAAAATGCGCTGATCCCGGCCTTCGTTACCAGCAATATGAAACATTAACCCGCAACTGCCGTGGTGTTTTTGTGACAATGCATAGACAGCATCCACATCATCAGGGCTCATTTCATCGGGTTCGAATTTGATATTTACATGCTTGGCGTAATAATCCCGGGCGCTATCCAAGGCTACAATTTCATCGGCAATGATCTTCAGGTCACTAAAGTCTGAAGTGTCAGTGGGGCGGCCGTTTACGAAAACGATCTCATCATTGTCTAGTAAATTTTTATATTTATCAAACACAGAACTGAAAGCGAGAATTTCTGCCTGACCGCCGAGGCATTCCAGCTTGAAGAAAGCCATCTGGTTATTCTTGCGGTCAAAATGGAGTTTAAATTCCTGAACTGATCCGCCAATACGGACAGTCTCAAGTTTTAATTCCTCAACATTTTCTGTGAAATCAAAATTGCTGAATTCTTCCAGGTCTTCAGCGTATTTCAGCAATGGGTGCCCCGTGAGGTAGAGTCCCAGAACTTCTTTTTCTTTCGGCAGAGCCACACTATCCGGCCAGCTGTCGGCACTTTTCAGCTCCGGCACCATAGCGGTCTGGCCGTTGCTTGCCTGGCTGAAAAGGTCTTCCTGGTTACGGTGTTTATTTTCCTGGATCTGCTGGCCGTATTTTAAGGCAATATCAATCGTTGCGAATTTCTCCGCCCGCGTACCTTCCAAGCCATCCATGGTACCGGCCATGATCAGGCTTTCCAAAACCTTGCGATTCACAGCACGCAGATCAACTGCAGCTGTAAAATCGAAGATTGATTTAAAAGGCCCCTCTTTTTCACGCGCTTCCAGTATATGCTCTAGGGCTTTAGCACCCACATTCTTAATAGCGTTTAATCCAAATGAAATGGTTTTTTTATCTACCGGTCGAAAATGAATAGCGGATACATTCACATCGGGAGCATCAACGGTGATTTTCAGTTTTTGGCATTCATTTATCAGGATCACCACGCGGTCAATATTGGACATTTCGCTGGTCAAATTCGCAGCCATGAATTCAGCAGGGTAATGGGTCTTCAGCCAAGCTGTCTGGTAGGCAACATAAGCATAGGCAGTGGAGTGGCTTTTGTTAAATCCGTATTTAGCAAATTTTTCAATCAAAGCATAAATATCTTCAGCCGTTCTGCGGCCGATGTCGTTGGTAACTGAGCCCTCAATGAATTTCACTTTCATTTCATCCATGAGTTTTTTGATCTTCTTGCCCATGGCGCGGCGCATAATGTCCGCTTCAGCAAGGCTGAACTGGGCGATCTCGTGGGCGATCTGCATGACCTGTTCCTGGTANACGATAATGCCGTATGTTTCTTCCAGGATATGCTCCAGGGCCGGGTGGATATAGGTGATCTTTTTCTTGCCGTGTTTACGCTTAATGAAATTATCGATATTTTCCATGGGCCCCGGGCGGTAAAGGGCGTTCATGGCAATGAGATCTTCAATCTGGGTGGGTTTTAGTTTTTTCAAAAATTCCCGCATACCAGAAGACTCAAACTGAAATACGCCAATTGTCATACCCTTGGCAAAGAGTTTGTATACCTTGGGATCCTGCATATCAATTTTGGCTATGTCGATTTTATCACCATGTTCCTCCAATAGTTTCAGGGTATGATCAATAACCGTCAAATTGCGCAATCCAAGAAAATCCATTTTTAACAGGCCCAGCTCTTCCAGGCCTTTCATGTCATACTGGCTGGTGATATCACCGGTATTGGATTTGAAAAGGGGCGTATAATCCGTCAGGTCCCCGGGAGTAACGACAACGCCGGCAGCATGGGTGGAGGCATGACGGTTCATTCCTTCCAGAGTCAGTGCATGCTCGATCAATTCCTTATATTTTCCATCAGCAGCTTCACGCAAATCAGGATTTTGTTTCAATGCCTGCTGTAATGTAACAAACGGCCCAACGGGAATCATTTTGGCAACCTTATCGACATCGCCAAAGGAAAAACCAAGTACGCGGCCCACATCACGCACGGCCTGGCGTGCTTTCATTTTCCCAAAAGTAATGATCTGCGTAACTGAATTATCACCGTATTGCTGTTTGATATAATTGATAACTTCACCCCGGCGCTCAATACAAAAGTCAATATCAATATCCGGGAGACTGATCCGTTCCGGGTTTAAAAAGCGCTCAAACAGGAGATCATGCTTCATAGGATCTATGGTTGTTATGTCCAAGGCATAAGACACTAGGCTGCCCGCAGCCGAACCGCGGCCGGGTCCAACNGGGATATCGTTATCTTTTGCATATTTTACAAAATCCATGGTAATTAAAAAATAACCGGCAAATCCCATTTTTTGAATCACATCCAGTTCGTGGTTCAGGCGTTCCTGTAATTCGGAGGTAATCCCGCCATATAAACTGCTTACACCTGTTTCGCAAATATGACGCAAATATTGATCCGGATTTTGTGAAGGCGCGTCTTGCGGAATGGGAAATGTGGGTAAATGATAGTCTCCCATGGGCAATTCAAGTTCGATGCTGTCGGCGATTTTACGGGTATTCTCCAAGGCATCGGGATAATCCTTGAACAGCTTGTACATATCATCCTGTGTTTTGAAATAAAACTCCGGTGTGGCATAACGCAGGCGGTTAGGGTCATTCCTTTCCTTACCTGTTCCAAGACAAATATGGATATCGTGTGCTTCCCAGTGCTCGTGCTTGGCATAATGGGTATCATTGGTTGCAACCAGGGGCAGATCTAGTTCCTTGGCCAGTTTTGTCATGAGTTCTACATTGTGTTTTTCTTCCTCAATACCGTGGTTCTGGATCTCCAAGTAGTAATTCCCGGGAAATATTTCCGCATATTCCAATGCTGTTTCTTTGGCTCCCGCCCAATCACCATTCAATAACTTTTCTGAAACTTCGCCCTTTAAACAGCCGGAAGAACAAATGAGACCTTCACTGTATTCTTTTAACAATTCTTTATCAATGCGGGGGCGGTAATAAAATCCTTCTAAATAGCCGATTGTAACCAATTTCATTAAGTTGCGGTAACCGGTATAATTCTGGACCAATAAAATCAGGTGATTATTCCCCCAGCCGCCTTCAGCTCGTGGTTTCTTGTCAAAACGGCTGCCGTGGGCAACATAGATCTCACAACCGATAATGGGCTTTACGCCAGCTTTTTTTGCTGATTTATAATAAGGCACTACACTGAACATGTTACCGTGTTCGGTCAGGGCCACGGAATCCATTTTCAAATCATCAATGGTATTCACCAGTGTCTGGACGGTCTGGGCGCCGTCCAACAGACTGTAATCGGAATGGTTGTGTAAATGGACGAATTCAGCTGACATAATTATCTACAAAAAAAGCCATTAATCCTGCAATTGTACTGAATTTTAATACCTCGGAAAACCGTTTTGCCTGCGCAACAGCAGGTTCTTTCAGAAATGAAAGTACAATCATTGCCAAAGGTATTTCCACTCCTAAAACAAGTATAAGCAAATAAGGCCAGCCATAATAACTTTTTAGAAAAGGAATGACAGCGCCCACACCAATTATAAATGCTGCCGAGACAGCAACTTTAGCAGACTTGCCTAACCCGGCTTGCACAGGGAATGTATTTAACCCGGATTGCAAATCGCCTTCAATGTCAGCCATATCTTTCACCAGCTCCCGGACAAAGGTAAGGCCGAAGGCCAGACAGGCAGGAATGATCATTGTGTCTATTTGGCCAAATGCCGCTCCTGAAAAAATGAATGATAATCCTAAAATAAAAGCGACAACTGCATTACCTATTAAGGGTGAGCTTTTAAGATACCTGCTGTAAATAATCATGGTGGGGAGAGCCAAACCAACGGCTATGAATTGAGCTGTTCCATTCAACCCAAATGTTAATCCACTGCCTATAACAAATAAAATAACTGCTATAGTTAGTGCAGTGTTTATTTTTACATGTCCTGTTACCAGTGGACGTTTGGGTCGGTTGATCACATCCGTTTTATAATCTACAACATCATTATAGGCATTGGCAGCAGCATTGTAACAAACGACAATTAAGACAGTCATCAATAGTGTGTTTGTATCATCGAGCCCATTTAAAATGCTGGCGCAGACGACCATAGCAAATGCTGATGTAAACAAATTTATAGGGCGCAAGAGTTTTATGTGAGGCCAGATTGGACTCATACAATCTGGATTTTCAAAATACGGTCATTCGTATTAAAGTCTGGAATCAATTCAATATTAGTAAAATCACTGGATAGAAAACAGTCAGCTGCCTTTTGAGGATGCCCTCCAAGCCCAACTTCTAATATTAGCCAGCCGCCGGGCTTTACCCATTTTTTGGCTGTTGCAGATAAATGTTTATAAAACGTTAAACCATCTTTCTCATCCGTCAATGCCAGAGCAGGTTCAAAATCAAAGACTTCCTTGGTCAACGTATCCATCTCATTATTTGGAATATACGGCGGGTTCATGAGCAAGCCGTCGTATATAGGTTCAGGAGGGAAAAACTGCAGGAAGTCTGACTGTAAAAACTCCACGTTGGATATATTATTTATCGCTGCATTCTCCTCCGCCACGGATAACGCGTTTGGGAAAATATCCAAGCCCAATACCTTTGCCGCTGGTATTTCATCCGCTATAGAAATTGCAATACAGCCTGAACCAGTGCCAATATCTACAATTTGAGGTTGGGCTAATTCCTGGAGAGTATGAATGGCTACATCTACCAGGCGCTCCGTTTCCGGTCTTGGGATGAGCACCGCGGGATTAACATTAAACCGCCGACCGTAAAATTCCGTCCAACCGGCAATATATTGCGCCGGTTCGCCCGCTAAACGCTTATTGATCCAATTTTGAAACTGTGTACATTGCAGTAAAGACAACTCTCCTTCCTGGAGATATAATTCTGATTTTGAGCAATTCAAAAGTGATGATAAAAGCCATTCAGCCTCTTTATTATTTTCCTCCAATGTAAGGGCAAGTTCTGCCGCTGACCAGTTCAGCCAGTGATTAATTTGGCCGTTTTGGGGTGTACTGGTCATTTAATCGCCAGCCAGTTGTTCCTGCTGTTCCGCCAACTTCAACTGTTCAATTAATTCAGCAATATCTCCATCCATTACATTCTCAAGGTTATAGGCAGTGTAGTTTATACGGTGGTCCGTAATCCGTCCCTGGGGGAAATTGTATGTACGAATCTTTGCTGACCGATCACCAGTGGAGACCATGGACTTACGGGCGTCGGCTCGTGCTTTAGCCAGTCTTTCCTGCTCTTGAGCCAGCAACCTGGAACGCAGTACTTTCATTGCTAAAATTCTATTCTGATGCTGGGATTTTTCATCTTGGCAGGAAACAACCAAACCGGAGGGTAAATGTGTTATTCGAATAGCTGATTCCGTCTTGTTGACATGCTGGCCTCCGGCTCCGCTGGCCCGGAAAGTATCAATTTTCAGATCACCTTCATTAATGTCAATTTCAGCTTCTTCTGCTTCAGGAAGCACAGCCACCGTTGACGCAGAAGTATGCACCCGGCCTCCGGCCTCTGTTTTTGGAACACGCTGTACCCGGTGAACACCGCTTTCATATTTCATCAGGCCATATGCGCCTTTACCCGTAATTGAAAATATAACTTCCTTATAACCGCCAATTCCAGTATCATTCATTTCCAAAATTTCACGCTGCCAGTTATTGCGTTCAGCAAAACGGGTATATAACCTGAATAAATCCGCCGCGAATAAAGCAGCTTCTTCGCCGCCAGTACCGGCCCTGATCTCAACAATTGTGTTTTTATCATCATTAGGGTCTTTGGGAAGAAGCATAATTTTTAACTCATCTTCCAAGTCTTCCTTTTGTTTCTTAAGCCTGGATAATTCTTCCTGAGCGATTTCCTTTAAATCAGCATCATCACCTGCGAGGATTGCTTCATCATCCGCAATTTGCTCGACTACTTCGAGATATTCCTGGCCCTTAAGAACAATTGGCCTTAATTGACTGTGTTCCCGGGCGGTGGTTTTTAACCTGTCCTGGTCATTCATTACAGCAGGATCAGCCAATAAATTTGCCAGTTCATTTTGACGGGCTATAACTGACTCGATTTTATCCTTCATCCAATGGCCTCTGCTATGTATTCCCTGCCTACCATTTCATCATATTTCTCCCCGAAGGCATGTTGTAATGCTGTAATAGCTACAGCCACCATATCATTTTCAGGAGGTTGGGTCGTTATGCGCTGCAGCCATAAACCGGGGGCACGCAAGGCACGGAAGAAAAGTACATTTTCCTTACGGGCTGTAATTTTAATTACCTCATATGAAAGACCGGCGACCAATGGCATCAACGGCAAATGAAAAGCAATACGATATAAAATAGTAATTTCGCCAAAAACAGCTATGATAACGGTATCGATAAGCGCAAAAACGATTATTGCGGATATTAATACAATAAACAGGAAACTGGTGCCACAGCGGGGGTGATAAGTTGAAAAAGATTGCGCATTGTCAACATTGACATCTTTTCCAGATTCAAAGTTGAAAACAACACGGTGCTCCGCTCCATGGAATCGAAACAGGCGTTTAACGTCTTTCATCATGGAAATGGCCAGTAAATACAGGATAAAAAAGGAAATGCGGAATAATCCTGAAATCATGTTAAACGCAACTGCTTCGCGTTCAATATCCAGCAACCATGTTGTCAATCCCAAGGGTGCCACCACAAACATGCCAACGGCTAATATAATAGCAAACACCATGGAAAGGAAATTGGCCAATTTTCCCGGTTGCTTTGCGGTTTCTTCTGGCATGGCAATGTCCGCTGACCACTGCAGCGTTTTCATGCCCATTTTCATGGATTCAAACAAGGCCATCATGCCTCGCAGTATTGGTTTTCTCCAAGACCACGATGTTTCCACCCGGGATGTAAAATCGTGTTTGTCCACATGAACGTTGCCTTCAGGGTCACGAACAGCCGTTGCGTAGGCTCCCGGAACACGCATCATAACGCCTTCGATGACTGCTTGGCCACCAACAAGGATCGATGGTTTCATTATAGTTAGAAGTAAATGTTTCATAGATAAAAAAATGGCTCCAAAAAGGATGTACCTTTTCCCGGAGCCATTATGTTTTTTTGTATAGTTACTGGGCTGATTTGGCGTATTTTGCCTTGAATTTTTCAATACGTCCGGCTGTGTCTACCAGCTTCTGCTTTCCGGAAAAAAACGGGTGACAAACAGAACAGATTTCTATCCTTTGATCGCCCAACGTACTGAATACCTCAAATGTATGTCCGCAAGCACAATGTACATTGCCAAGTTTATAATCGGGATGTATTCCCTGTTTCATGATAAAACTCCTTATTATATCAATTTTTCTAAAGCGCTTGCCACCTTCG
>PBZW01000045.1 GCA_002730315.1 Fidelibacterota bacterium | reverse complement strand
TACGTAACCCTGCATTCAAACTTTTGGGAAGCTTCCACAGATTTTTCTCAAAAGAATATTCTTGAAAAAAACAGCATACCCCTTAGAATTCTAACCAGGATAAATGGAAACGCACCGATTGGGGAAATAGAAGGTATATTAAAAGTATATACTAATAGTAAAATACAACCGATTATTAATATTCCGGTATCTGCCGAGATAATCGATTAATTGTTATAAGGAATAATTGAGAAGGGAGATTGTTTTGTAATGATGTTATCACCGCGTGAGATTGATAAGATGCTTATTTATTCTGTAGCAGATTTAGCCAGAAAGCGAATGTCACGTGGCTTGAAGCTGAACTATTCGGAAGCGATTGCGGTGATTACAGAGACTATTCTTGAGGGAGCAAGGGATGGTAACAGTGTTGCTGATTTAATGCAATTAGGGAAAAAGGTACTAAAGAGAGAAGATGTAATGCCCCGTGTGCCGGAGATGGTTCATCTGGTACAGGTAGAATGTACATTTCCTGATGGAACAAAACTAGTCTCCTGCCACGATCCTATTATATAAATTAAACTTCATCACTTTGTATTTAAAAATAGCCTTAGAAATACCGGAAATTGACAGGTCAAGATAAAGTTTTTGACGTGGAGGAAATATGAGTGAAACTGTTGAATATATTGTCGGACATGATCCAATAGAAATTAATGCTGGACGGGTTACTCTTGGAATGTCGGTAAGAAATACAGGAGATCGTCCAATTCAGGTAGGCTCTCACTTTCATTTTTTTGAGACTAACAAGGCGCTTGATTTTGACAGAAGAAAGTCATTTGGAATGAGGTTAAATATACCCGCAGGAACCTCTATTCGCTTTGAGCCTGGCGACGAGAAGATGGTCGAGTTGGTTCAACTGGGGGGCAAAAGAGTGGTCATGGGATTAAACGGTTTGGTAAATGGAAGTACTTCTGAAAAGGGTGCATTGGAAGCTGCATTGAAAAAAGCAAAAGAATTGGGTTTCAAGGGTGCTTGAATCCATGGTTATCTAAAGGAAATATTAAGAGGTTTTTCTTATGGCAGATTTAACAAGAAAGCAATATGCGGATTTATACGGACCCTCGGTAGGTGATAAATTCAAGTTGGCAGATACTGAATTAGTATGTGAAATAGAAAAAGATTATCGTGTGCCGGGCGAAGAAGTTGTTTTTGGCGGAGGAAAAACTATACGGGAAGGAATGGGACAAAGTACCCAAACCAATAAAAATGGAGCATTAGACCTTGTTATAACTAACGTAATTATTATTGATCCGGTCCAGGGAGTAGTNATAGGAGATATTGGAGTCAAAGATGGTAAGATTACAGGTATAGGAAAGGCGGGTAATCCGGATATTATGAGCGGTGTTCACCCAGACCTTATTATAGGGCCTGGAACGGAAGTAATTGCAGGTGAGCATCTCATNGCAACTGCAGGTGGAATAGACAGTCATATNCACATGATATGTCCACAGCAGGTTTACGATGCTTTGTCAAATGGAATAACGACATTCATAGGCGGCGGAACAGGACCAGCCGATGGAACAAGGGCCACCACGTGTACTCCGGGCCCATGGAATATCCAGAAGATGATTCTGGCTTGTGAAGGGTTACCCATTAACTGGGGTTTTAAAGGAAAGGGAAACAGTGCTGTACCAGAACCGTTAATTGAACAATTAGAGGCAGGTGCCTGTGGACTAAAAGATCACGAAGACTGGGGTACAACACCTGCGGTATTAGACCAGAGTCTATCAGTGGCCGATAAATATGATGTTCAAGTGTCAATTCATACTGACACATTGAATGAAGCAGGATTTGTGGAGGATTCATCTAAAGCCATCGATGGTAGAACAGTTCATACTTATCATACTGAGGGTGCGGGCGGAGGACATGCTCCAGATATTATGCGCCTGGCTGGCGAAAAGAATGTACTGCCATCATCAACAAATCCAACAAGACCTTACACAGTAAACACACTGGATGAACATCTCGATATGTTAATGGTCTGCCATCATCTTAACCCTTCAATTCCGGAGGATGTGTCCTTTGCAGAAAGTCGTATTCGTGCAGAGACAATAGCCGCAGAGGATGTGCTTCATGATCTTGGGATATTGAGCATGTATAGTTCAGATTCTCAGGCAATGGGAAGAGTTGGAGAAAATTTCATTAAGGCTATGCAAACTGCCGATAAGATGAAAAAGCAAAGGGGAAAGTTAGAAGAGGATGAACCGGGAAATGACAACTTCAGGGTTCTTCGTTACATTGCCAAATGTAACTTGAATCATGCAATTACGGAAGGTTTTGAGCATATATTAGGTTCGATAGAAACCGGAAAAATGGCTGATATTGTTCTTTGGCCTATTGCCTTTTTTGGGGCAAAGCCAAAGATGGTGATTAAGGGTGGGTTCGTGAATTGGGCCTTAATGGGAGATTCAAATGCCTCCATTCCAACACCGGAGCCNGTCATTTATCGTCCGATGTTTGGGGCTTTCGGAGGCGCGATGCATNAGACAAAGNTGACNTTNCTTTCAAAANTAGCTGTGGAACTAGGTGTTCCTGANAAAATTGGTATGCANGGTGGATACGNNGCNGTTGAGAATTGTAGAGGGTTAACAAAANCNCATATGGTAAGAAATGATGTAGCTCCAAAAATAGAGATTGATCCTGAAACATATCAGGTAAAGATTGATGGAAATATTGCTACTTGTGAGCCGGCAAAAGAATTAGCGCTGACACAGCTTTATTTTATGGTGTAAAGGAAAAGGAGATTTCTTGAACATTAGACATGTAGTGGAGGCGTCAAACGTTGATGACAAAGGTTATGTGTTAGATTCCTCCGAGGTAAAGCACGGTGTTGTCAGAGCGGGTAAGATATGGTCCTTGTCTGGTTTTATTGATCCCAGAACTCATCTAAACCTTGATTTTGTGGATCATCGGGTAACCGGATGTATTATTGCAAGTAGATTTATTAAACATGCTCCTGTAGAAATAAAGCAGGATGGATTTGTTTTTGCACACGTTAAGGAAGAAAGTTGCAAACACCTTGGATTCGTAGATATTGATGCGCGAAGGATTGAATGGATGAAAAGGTGCCAGGTAAAATGAGGCTGATAACAAAACATATTGAAAATATTTAGAATATTTATTAAGAGTTTAACTCACACCCATTCTTTTCTATATGCTAGCCTTCATATCACAGTTCTGTGATTCGTATTTTTTCATAAACGTTCTAAAATAACCTTTCTGGTAATGGAACGCCTCCAAAACTCAGCTCAAGAATAGACATCGTAGCAAAATGACCCTCTTTATAGTTGATATATAGGGCTCAAAGAACAAAGCAATTTGCCTTTTGCTCATGGAAAAGGTAAAATGATAACGAGTTTTTTTTTCTGATAGAGGAATATCTACTAAAGATATTTATTTTTTGATTACTAGAAACTACAGGGCAGAGAACTAACATGCTGATTATTAACGAAATATTGGGAAATATTAATACAGATGTGAAGTGGGAAAAACTTTATAGTGAGCCTGGTGGTAAAGGTTATGTACAAACTATAATGTTTAAACGTAAAGAATCAGAAAGGTCCCGGTTGTATAAGAAATTGCCGGGATTTGACCAGGAGATAGGGATAAATCTCAAAAGGGGTGCCATATTGTGCGATGGAGATGTTCTATATTATGAAAAGGGTGAGAAGATGTTAGTGGTAAAGATTGAAGCAGAGGAGATGATGGTACTTCATTTTGCAGAAAAATTCCATGATGACAAGATGCTTGAGTTAGCCGTTAAGTTGGGACATGCGATTGGTAATCAACACTGGCAAATAAAGGTTGCTGGAGGAAAGATATATGTTCCGATAGTGATCGACAAAANAGTAATGGAATCAGTCATGAAAACGCATAATATTCAAGGCGTAAAATATTGTTTTGAGGAAGTGGTGGAGGAACAGATATCTGATAGGAAGTCTGGGTTCTCTCACGACTCGTTACATGGCCACCATCAGNACAAACATTAAGGAAAGGATACTTGGTAGTGAGTAATAATGGCAATGAAATACCATTAAGATGTGATGTGCCTGAATCCCGTTTAAGATCTTTTGCAAATGCACTTCAGATATCTGATACATTCTTTCCAGTGGGCATGTTTAACTTCTCTCATGGTTTGGAATCGTATGTTCAGGAGGAGNTGGTGAAGAATGCAGATGATATTTTCGTTTTACTTGATGACATTCTTTCCCATCAAATTGCTCCTGCTGATTGTGTTGCATTGGCCAACGGTTACAGGGCGGCTGAACAGTCTGATTTAAATACCATTTTGTTGCTAGATGAAATGCTTTATGCTATGAAGCTATCATTTGAAAACAGGGAATGTTCTGTGAAGACAGGGAAGTGCCTACTGACTAATATCCTTTTAATAGCTCCAGATAACTTAATCATACGTGATTTTAACGAAAAAGTCTGTGCGGGGGCCAGTCCTGGAAACTATGCAGTTGTATTAGGTTTAAGCGGGTATTTACTGGAGATAGCGTGCACTGAGGTGATGATGATAGAGCTGTATTCATTTTGTGTNAGTTTTGTTAGTGCGGCAATGAAGCTTGTTAAAATTGATCACTATACGGCAGTAAAGATAATCAATGATCTGCAACCTTTATTAGTTGATCTTATAAAAAAGCATATACATAAAGTACCGGACGAAATGTATTCCTGCGCACCNTTAGTAGATATTATGTCCATAAGGCATGAACAGGCAACTGTCCGAATGTTTTTGAGCTGATCTACAATGTTTTTATAGATACTAAGTGAACATCTATGTTTGCAATGTTGTCTTAAGATTATGTCTTCAACTAGAAGATTTTAGACTGATAAATTAAAGCTGGATTTCTAAAGAAAGGAGCATTAATGGAAAACAAGATTCCACGAGTTGGGGTGGGAGGACCTGTCGGTTCAGGCAAAACAGCACTTATTGAAGCGGTAGTACCTGTATTGGTGAAGAATGGATACGATCCAATTATCCTGACCAATGATATTGTTACAAAGGAAGATGCTGAACATGTAAAGGNAACGCTACAGGATGTTATTTCGACTGATCGTGTTCTGGGTGTTGAGACAGGAGGGTGCCCTCATACAGCTGTGAGAGAGGATCCGAGTATGAATCTGATTGCCGTAGAGGAAATGGAAAAGAAGTTCCCGGATTCTCATATACTTTTTGTTGAAACTGGAGGGGACAATCTGACACTCACATTCAATTCCGCGTTAGTAGATTATTANATTTATGTGATTGATGTGGCTGCTGGCGAAAAGATTCCCCGCAAAAATGGCCCTGCTATTACCCAATCTGATCTACTGATTATTAATAAGATTGATCTGGCTTCATTTGTAAATGCTGATTTAAAAATAATGGAGCGTGATACTAAGTTAATGAGAAAAGANAAACCTTTTATCTTTACTAATTGTCATACCAAAGAGGGAATAGACGCTGTATACCAGTTAATAAAAAAAGAGGTACTATTTGAAGATTAATATTCACATAAAATGCTAAAACATAGCGTTGTTGATTCGCACGATTACTATACTCCTGTAAATATTCCATCAGAATTTAGCCAGTATGATCTGGAAGTTCCANNACTCAATATTGGCAATGCAGGTAAAGTCGGATTGCTGGCCTTGGNCCTGGAAAATAGAGAGGGAAAGACGACACTGATAGAGAATTATCATAAGGTTCCATTACAAGTTCAAAAAGCTCTTTATATTGATGAGAATATGCCTCATATGCCTTATATATATATTATGAGCCCGAGTGGTGGAATACTGCAGGGTGATAGGCTGAGGATAGACATACATGGCTATGAGGACACAACTTTTCACATTACGACCCAGGCTGCAACTAAGATTTACCGTATGGAGAAGAATTATGCAACTCAGGTTTTGAATATTACCCTGGATAAGGGATCATATGCAGAATTTTTACCTGATATGATTATACCTTATAGAGATTCTCGCTTTTATCAAGAAGTTAATCTAAAAATTCACGAGGATGCAACCTGTCTTTATAGTGAAATATTGCTGCCGGGACGTGTAACTTATGGAGAGTCATTTCTCTATGGAATATTTTATTCGCGTTTTCAGGCAACTGATCTATCGGGAAATTATAGATGTTTAGATAATATGGTTTTTTCGCCAAAGGCAAGTAATCCCAGGTCGTGTGGTATTCTGGATAATTGGGAGATTGTCGCGAACATTTATTTGCTAACCAGGAAAGTAGAAAGTAAAATGTTGAATACCGAAATAGAAAGAGCTGTACAAAAGGCTGATAATATATATTTGGCGTCCACGGTACTTCCTCATTCGGATGGCATTATTATCCGAATATTGGGTAGAAAATCAAATGATGTTGAACTTGTTTGCAAGCAAATATGGAATATTATCCGAATGAAATTACATGGAAAGCCTGCCCCAGACTTAAGGAAATAATAAACTATGTTAAAATTTAAGTATTATATTGAGAAAAATCAATGACAGAACAGAACCCAGGTAATATACAGGCACAAGGAGCAGAAAATGCTGCCCTCGAAAATAATTGCGCTGCAGTTTTGTCTGTAGCTGATACTGTACGGACTACACTAGGGCCAAAAGGATTGGACAAATTACTCGTGGATGAATTAGGTAACCGTTTTATTACAAACGATGGTGCAACAATAATGCTATCGATAAAAACGGTTCATCCTGTGGCAAAATTGGTTGTTGAAATTGCAGACAGGCAAGAAACGAAGGTGGGAGATGGCACGACCACTGCCGTTGTATTGGCTGCAGAAATGATAAAGGAGGGCAAAAGACTGATTGCTGATGTGGGCATTCATCCTACATTGGTTGTGAGTGGTATAGAGCTGGGGATTCAACGTTCTATTGAGCTTTTCAAACAGAAGGCTGTAAAGATTAACATGAAAGATGCTAGTCTTGCTCAAGTGATTTCAACGGCAGCCGGAAGTAGAATGGATGGAAACCAGGTTGTCTCTTTGGTTAGTGAAGCCCTTAACATTCTTAAAAATCCAAAGGGAAAAAAGGAAATGGTAGATTTGAAAAAAAGTATATTTCTAATTAATAACCCTATGCTGGAAGACATGGTTTTTGATGGAATAGTTATTCAAAGGCAGTTCTTTGATCAACAGATACCTGATAAGATGGAAAATGTTAAGGCGATTCTTCTTAAAATAGACTTGAAGGAGATTAAAGAATCATTGGTCAAAGAGGTGAGAAACTATGACGAAATCGTGCGGATGAAAGAAAGTCAAACAAAAGTGACAAAAGAGATTTCTGATAGCATCTGTAAGACTGGTGCAGGTATTGTATTTGTATCTTCTGTCCATGCGGATGAACAACTCTTATCCAACCTTCTTGAAAAGAATATTATGCTGATACATGTTTCCAACGAAGAACTTCTTAATATTGCAAATGCTTTAGACGTACAAGTGGTCAGGAGAAAAGAGGATATGGGGAAAATCTCAGCTGGTACTTTTAAGAGTGTATACTACGATGAAGAGAAAGGGTCATTCTTCTTAGAGAATCATGGACAGCGAAAAATGGTGACGATTATTATCAGTGGTGTTACAAAAGTGACATCACAGGAGCGATGGCGTGCTGTGAAGGATGGTATTTCAGCAGCGCAGTCTGCTTTGACTGAGGGTATTGTTGCAGGAGGGGGAGCAGTAGAGCTTTACATCAGTGAGAGATTGAAAGAGGAAAACTTGAATAGTGGAGTAGATTCTATGGGTATTGAAGTGGTTGCACATGCCCTTTCCAGTATTATGCGTCAAATACTTACAAATGCGGGCTTCAATGGTTCCGAAAAAATGGCTGAGATCAAAAATAAATCCGGAGAATATGGCATTGATATTAATACGGGGAAGGAAGAAAACATGTTTGAGGCCGGCGTTGTTGATTCAGCAGGGATTAAGATTAATGCCCTAAAATCGGCGGCTGAAATTGTCAAGGCTGTTTTACGTATTGACCGTATATTAATTGCCCATTCCCCACATAATGCAGTTGTCGGAAAGTCTTCAAACGAAACAATCCTCAAAGATAAATAATAGAGATTTCATTATTTGGTATGTTATTTAACTTATGCTATTAGTTATAGAAGCTAAATACGCACTTCCTTCCCAATCTGCATATTATATTATGACAGCTTTTGGGGTTATCTTTTTGATATTTAGTATTTTGTGGTGGAAAAATACCAAAAAGTATTACATATAAGACATCAATGCCGGTACGACAATTTATTACTTCTGGAAGTTCAAAGGAAAAGGTATCGGATAAGAGCATATTCAGGGAACAGTTTGTGTCTGCACTTGAGGGAGAAGGAGATATGGATAACGATGGATATGTGACAGGAACAGAATTGGGAGAGTTTCTTCTGTCCACGGTGGTTAACTATACAAAAGGAGCACAACATCCTCAATACGGTAAAATTCGTAATCCTTATCTGGATAAGGGTGATTTTGTATTTGCATTAAGCAGCAATATGCTTAAACATCATAACTCAGGTATTTCAATGCCGCCAGATATTGACAAAGATAATGATTGTTTTGAGGAAATTATGAATGACCGGAAAAAAAAGATGGGTAAGTGGAGCAATTGGCAGGGAAATATGTTCAGCAGATATTCCAGGAACCATGATATGGAGGAAGGTAAGGTATTAAAACCAACAGAGAAAATTCAGATGTGGGATAAATTCTTAGCTGAGTATTCTACCGATAATCCATACAGTTCAAAAGACCAGTTGTTGCGTAAGAAGGCAAAGGATAGACTGGAATACTGGAGGAATTATAGAGAACCAGAACCTTCGATAGAAAATCAACCATCTATTACAATTAGTATAGTACTGTGCGCAAATCAGGCAAGCATGAAGAGGCGATTAAGTCGTACCAGCAGGCGATAAGGATTGACCCTGATTATGCAGAGGCTCATGGTAATCTCGGTATTTTGCCTATGGCTATTTAGGCAAATATAAAGAGGAGATTGAGTCATTCAAGCAGGCGATAAGGATTGACCCTGATTATAGAGATGCACATTATAATCTCGGTGTTGCCTATCGCAAATCAGGCATGAATAAAGAAGCGATTGAGGCTGTGCCTTAGAGCAGTATGAAATATTAAAATGGCTTAATTCTGAACTGGCAAAAGAACTGTTTAACATAATTAATAAAGAATTAAAAGGGGAAGAGAGTAGCTCTTTCAAGCTGTAACTACCCCACCCAAAACCACATCTATCACC
>PBZW01000044.1 GCA_002730315.1 Fidelibacterota bacterium | reverse complement strand
TTCAACGCGCAGGCTGCCGTCCAGGTGGCAATGTAACTCCACTTTAGGCAAACGCTGCAGGAGTGATCGTGTTACTCTCATTTTTTGGTTACAGTATTGTAAATCCAATAAATGACACCAAGAAAAGTGATGGGCCCAATCAAACTTAATCCGGAGATATGCGGCCACCAATCCTTGTTGCCGGAAACAAAAATCGGTACTGCCACCAGGATGCCCATGAGTGCTTCACCTGTGATGAGTCCGGAGGCAAGTAATAATCCTTTCTTTTCGGTGGCTTCTGACGCGCCTGATTTTTTACCGAGATGGTTGATCATACCGCCGATAAAAATGGGTACTGTCAGCTCGATGGGCAGATAGATACCAACTGCTACTGCCAAGACGGGAATACGAAAATCAGAACCCCGTTTTTCCTGGCGAATATCCAGCAAAATAATTATTACTGCTATGAGTGCGCCCAAGTATACAAAATTCCAGGGAAGGTTACCGGTGAATACACCATCCGCCACTGATCTCATGAGTGTCGCTTGTGGAGCAGATAGGGTGGGTGAACCTATCACATAAGCTGTATGCAAAATGTCCAGGACTAAACCCAAAACTACAGCTGCGCTGATAGTACCTACTACTTGCATAATCTGCTGTTTCCAAGGAGTTGCACCGACGATATAACCGGTTTTAAGATCCTGCATATTATCNCCGCCGATTGCTGCTGCACAGCACACCACAGCACCTACCATAATAGCTCCCGCGGCTCCTACGCCTGAATCTGTACCGAGCAATACCAAAAGAAGCAATGATGTAAAAAGAATCGTGGCTATGGTTACACCTGAAATGGGATTATTGGATGAACCCACAACACCAGCCATATAGGCAGCGACTGCTGAGAAAAGAAAACCAAATACTGTCATCACAACTGTCAATAAAATAGCAACACCTANAGATTGAATAATATCGATATATAGAAGGAACACTGGAATAAGCATGGCTAAAAGAACAATACCGACATAGTTAATAGGAATATCTTGTTCTTCACGAGGTATGTCACCACCACTGCTGGCGTGTTTCACTGCATCTAAACTGGCCTTAATACCAGCGATAAGNGGCTTAAATAGTTTAATCAATGACCAAATCCCGCCAATAACCATTGCGCCTACACCCATATATCGGATTTTCGAATTCCAGATTGTCCATGCTGTTTCCATGGGAGAACCTTCAGCACCGGTCATGGCTGAATAAATGGGAATGGCAACTGCCCATGAGATCAATCCGCCGGCCACAACAAGAATACCAATATTTCGACCAACAATATATCCTACAGAAATAAGTGCAGGGGATAGGTTCGTTCCAATACCAAAGATGGACCCACCCATACGCATGGCGCCTTCCAATACGGCNTGCCACATGGCAAACCCTTGTTCTGCGATCTTCATGATACCACCTACCAAACCGGCTATGGCGATGGTTTTTAAACCGCTTTTGGAATCAGTTGATTTTGAAGATCGTGCTTCATCGCCGGCTTTTAATACTTCCGCAGTGGCGATACCTTCAGGATATTGAAGTTTGGCTACTACAATCAATGCCCGCCGCAATGGAATGGTGAATAATACACCGATGATACCGCCAATGGCAGCGATCTTGGCCACTTCCATATAATCAAATGTTTCCCAGTAACCCAGCAAAACCAAAGCTGGAATAGTAAAAATCACGCCTGCCGCCAGGGATTCCCCGGCAGATGCAGCGGTCTGAACAATATTATTTTCTAATATATTAGACTTTTTAAATAATGCTAAAACACCCATGGAAATAACGGCAGCGGGAATGGAAGCAGAAACGGTCATACCGGCAAAAAGGCCCAGGTAAGCATTAGCCCCGGCAAGGATCATGGATAGGATTACACCTAAAAACAGGGCTTTGACGGTGATTTCAGGAAGTTGGTTGTTATTTGTCATGGGAATCTTTCATTAATTGACGGCGAAAATAGACTAAAATGCAGATGAACAGCAAGGGGAGTGATTGGTTGATTGACTGATTTAATTATTCATTCTATCATTTTCTTCTAATACATTTGTAAATTGTATCATCGATCGGGGTGCTATTCCGAACCAGATGGAATTGCTGAGAAAACACCCATGAACCTGATCTGGATAATGCCAGCGTAGGAAGCATTATGAAACACACATTAATCATTTTATTTACTGCAACATTGCTCTATCCGCAAATCGAGGGAATTATTGTGGATGCTGAAACGGGCGATCCTATTCCCGGTGTAAATATAATGTCTGGTGAAACAGGCGCTGTTTCTGATAACCGAGGGCGATTTATTATACATGCTGAAAAAGACTCACGGGTGATTTTCTCGCACGTAGCTTATGAAAAAATAAGGTCTAAAGCACCTGAATCATTTTGGAAAGTCAGGATGGTTACGAAGGTACTGCAAGGGAGTGAAGTGGTTGTCACTGCTGGTCTGAAAGATGAACAATTGCAGCGATCTACCTCAAGTGTAACGGTAATAGATAATCGGCAGATCAGCAATGCTGACGGCAGTCATTTCCAGGATGTTATGCATGATGTATCCAACTTGAATTGGGCTGGAGGTACAAGCCGGCCCCGATATTTTCAAATCCGGGGAATTGGCGAGCGCAGCCATTATTTTGCAGAAGGTCCTCCCAATTTTTCAGTGGGTTTCGTTATCGATGATATCGATTTAAGTGGGATGGGAATGGCTGGGCTGCTTTACGATTTGGAGCAAATAGAAGTGTTTAAGGGGCCGCAGTCATCCGTATTCGGTCCGAATGCCATGGCTGGATTAATCAGTATAAAATCAACCGATCCCCAGAAGAATTTTCAGGGAGCTGTTAGTTTAACAGGGGGGATGTATGCCACCAAGCGAATCGGTGGAATGATCAATATTCCCATGACAGATCGCATTGCATTACGGGCAGTGTATCATACAAATTATGAAGACGGTTATAGAACCAACGTATTTTTGCAACGGACAGATACAAATAAACGAGAAGAAGCAGTCCTGCGTGAAAAGCTATTCATAGAAGCGAATGAATATTTAAACTTTACTTTAACGAGGGTAAATACTTTTATGGATAATAATTTTGATGCCTGGGCCCCGGATAATAATGAAGAATTGACGACATACACCAATGACCAGGGCCAGGATAATCAAAAAACAAGTGCGTTTTCTCTGCGCTCACAGTATAATAAAAATGATTTAAACACCACTTTAATTTATTCAAGATCGAAAACAGACATGGTACACAGTTATGACGGTGATTGGGCTAATAATTATTATTGGGAACAAGCCCCGCACAACTTTAATCCAAATCTTCAAGGATGGAATTATGAGTTTTTTGATGAAATGAATCGATTTCGAACAAGCAATACAACTGAAGCCAGGATACAGTATAAGAAATTTATTTTAGGTCTTTACTTGAAAGAATTGAAAGAAACTGATGAAGCTTCAGGATGGTTGTATGGCGGTAACGCTATTGCTGCATCAAGTGAATTTATTATTGATATCAAGGCTGTGTACAGCCAATATGAAGTATGGATTAATGATAAATTAAAAATAATGGGAAATGTACGATTTGAAGAAAATCATCTTAATTACACAGGTACATCTTATGGATATGATTATTATTATGAGTTGGTAGAACTCGATCCCGTTGCAATTAAAGTTAACCATAACTTTATCGGTGCTAAAGGTGTTGTGCAATATTTGATCAATAATGAGACAAATATTTACAGCAGTGTATCACAAGGGTATAAAGCAGGTGGTATCAATCAACATCCATACCTGGCAGAAGAAAACCGCCCTTACGATCCAGAAAACATATTGAATTTTGAACTTGGTATACGCAGTTACAAAAAAAACAGCTTTGTCAGGTTAACTGCATTCCACGCACTGCGTAATAATCAGCAAGTTTCCATTTCAAGCCAGCAGTTGGCTGGTGATCCCAATAGTTTCATGTTTTATACTGACAATGCTACCAGCGGAACCTTAAGCGGTTTGGAATTGGAAGGTAAATACAGAATCAATACGCAATTGAATGTATCTGCTTCCCTTGGTATGATTGACAGCAAGGTAAATGCTTTTTATTTTAGCATGGATCCGTCAAATAATACAAAACAAGGTGACAGGGAGCCGGCCCACGCACCAAAATATTCATATAGTTTAAATATTAATTATAGAAATAAGTATGGATTATTCGCCCATTTAAACTTTTCAGCGAAAGATGAATTCTATTTTTCAGACAGTCATAATGAAATTTCTGAACCATACCAGCTCTTGAACGGACATATTGGTTTTGATTTTGGAAATTGGTCTGTACGCGCATGGGGTAAAAATATCCTTGATGTCCGTTATGCCACGAGGGGTTTTTATTTTGGACTGGAACCCATTTGGAATGAGGAATTCCAGTACCACGAATATCCTGACAAAAAATATGTCAGTTTTGGCGATCCGGCAAATTTTGGTGTGTCTGTTGATTATAGCTTTTAAAACTAATGGGAAAAANTNATAAANTATTATAAATNAATAATATATAGTTTATTATATAAAGTATAACTTTAATACTAAACAGNTTTTTATTCTAGTTTTAATTTTTTCAATTTCGGTGTGATGACGTAAGAGCAGTATGCAGTGCTCTTATTATTATTGTAGTAGTCTTGGTGATANTCCTCAGCCACCGTGTATTTTGTTAGTGGTAGTATTTCAGTAACAATCTTTTTCTTTAAAGCAGATTGAGCATTATTGAGTGACTTTTCTGCTAATTCTTTTTGTGTTTCAGATAAATAATAGATCCCAGAACGATATTGAGTCCCCACATCTGCGCCTTGGCGATTTAGTGTGGTGGGATCGTGAGCAAGCCAGAAAGTATCCAGAATTTCATTCAACGTTACNCGCTGGGGATCAAACGTCACTTTAGCTACTTCGGCAAAGCCGGTATTTCCGCTGCAAATATCCTTATACGTGGGGTTTTCAGTATGGCCGTTGGAGTAGCCTGCTTCGACATCGATCATGCCGTCTATACGCTCGTAAACGGCCTCCACGCACCAAAAACAACCGGCACCCAGGACTATGGTTTCTTTTTCAGCTGACATGAGTTGTACTCCCAATATTATGTATAGAAAGATGTGTTTAATCATTTTCAATAATAAAAAAATACAATAGCAGGTTTACAGATTTTTAAGGTCTTTGTGCAGATCGGTGAGCATTGCTTTCGCGTCACCAAAAACCATTAATGTGTTATCAAATCCAAACAATTCATTTTGAATACCTGCAAATCCCGGATTCATGGTACGTTTATTAACCAAAACGGTCTTGGATTTATCTACATCCAGGATGGGCATCCCGTAAATGGGACTAGAAGAATCATGTCGTGCTGCGGGATTCACGACATCATTCGCTCCCAAAACGATAGCTACATCACAGTCCTCAAATTCCGGATTGATTGCATCCAAATCCTTTAATTGTTCATAAGGGACATTTGCTTCCGCCAGGAGAACATTCATATGGCCGGGCATGCGTCCGGCAACAGGGTGGATGGCGTAAAGGACTTTTTTACCCTGTTCCTCAAGAAAATCTGCAACTTCACGGACAGCGTATTGCGCTTGAGCCACAGCCAATCCATAACCCGGTACAACAATGATCTTTTCGGCGGCATCCAGGATCATGGCTGCTTCTTCTGTGGAAGCGCTTTTTACAGAAATTTGCTTACCTTCCCCAGAGCCTGGCGTTACCTGCTCCAGGCCAACAGCGCCAAAGATTACATTGGCTAGTGAGCGGTTCATCCCTTTGCACATGATGTTGGTCAGGATCAAACCCGATGCACCCACGAGCGCCCCGGCAATGATCAGGCCGTTATTCAACAACACAAAACCCGTTGCGGCGGCGGCGACACCGGAATAGGAATTCAACAGAGAAATGACCACGGGCATATCCGCGCCGCCGATGGGAATCGTTAATGTAACCCCGATGAGAGCAGATAAAATCACTAAACCATAAAAATAGGGATCCGAATCACCGTAAAGAACTGTATATACTCCAAGAACCACCAACCCAATTGCAATGAGAGCATTGAGCGGTTTCTGTCCCGGGAACACGATTGGTTTCCCGCTGACAAAGCCCTGCAGTTTTCCGAAGGCGATAAAACTGCCGGTAAATGTTAATGTACCCACAAATACACTGATAGCAATGGTGGAAGAATTGAATAGCGATGGATTCGCCGGGTTAAAATATTCCGCTGCTGCAACAAGGGCAGAAGCCCCTCCGCCAAAGCCATTAAAAATGGCGACCATCTGGGGCATTTGGGTCATTTCCACCTTGGTGGCAAAGAAAGCGCCGATCATAGCACCAATTATCATTCCAATGGCTATTGTTCGAAAATCCAGCAGTTCAAACGAAACGAGAGTGGCAACAATGGCAATGAGCATACCCACTGAAGCAATAGTGTTTCCGCTGCGAGCTGTTTTGGGTGAACTTAAACGCTTGATGCCAAGAATGAAGCAAACAGCGGCAAGAACGTATGCAATATTGGTATAGGCCATTTAACGCACTTATTTCCGTTTGAACATTTTCAGCATGCGGTCAGTCACCATAAAGCCGCCCACAACATTGATGGTAGCAAAAATGACTGCGATGAGACCCAGCCAGCTGCCCAATTCACCGCCAACTTTTGTTGCGATGATTGCCCCAACGATGGCAATCCCGGAAATAGCATTCGATCCGGACATCAATGGCGTGTGCAGGGTGGGCGGGACTTTTGTAATGATCTCGAAGCCGACAAAAATCGCCAGGATGAAAACGGTAAATATATTGATCATATCCATCGGTGTTATCCTTATGAATTATTTAATGCTTCCAATGTCGCTGCGTGGGTGATTTCACCACTGTGGGTGAATAAGGCACCAGCAATAATTTCATCTTCCAGGTCTAGTTTGATTTCGCCTTCCGGACAGAGATGATTTACAAATGTTATCACATTTTTAGCATAGAGTTGAGATGCATGGACAGGCATGGTGGCTGGCAGGTTCAACGTTCCGTCTATGATGACGCCATTATGGGAAATAACTTGCCCTGGTTCAGTGAATTCACAGTTACCTCCATTCTCTGCTGCAAGGTCCATGATTACAGCGCCTGGCTTCATCCCATTCACCATATCTGCAGGAATCAATACAGGAGCCGTTTTACCGGGAATTAAAGCAGTTGTAATGACCAAATCGGATTTAGCAATATGTGCCTTAATCAATTCCTGTTGTCGACGTTTATATTCATCAGATGTCTCTTTTGCATACCCGCCTTCGCCAACGCCGTCTTTTTCATCCGTTTCGACCTCAACAAATTTGGCTCCTAAGCTTTCCACTTGTTCCTTCACAACAGGACGTACATCAAATGCTTCCACCTGGGCACCCAAACGTTTCGCTGTGGCAATGGCCTGCAATCCGGCAACACCGGCACCCAAAACCAATACTTTAGCCGGTGGGATCGTACCGGCGGCTGTCATTAGCAGCGGCATATATACATTCAAGTGGGTTGCCCCCATTAAAACTGCTTTATAACCGGAAATATTACTTTGCGAGCTTAGGGCATCCATACTTTGGGCCAGGGTGGTTCTGGGGATAAGGTGCATGGAAAATGCCGAAATATTCTTATCTCTTAATTTTTTTACTTGATCAATACGTTTTGTTGTTTGAAAAAAGGATACATAAACACAGCCATTATTGAATAAATCCATTTCTTCCACTGTTGCCGGAGCCACTTTCAAAATCAGGTCAGCATCGGCATATAAAGCAGAGCGGTCAGAAACAACTTTCGCTCCAGCATTTTCATAATCAGTATCAGCAATGTGCACGCCTTTTCCTGCGCCAGATTCTACCTTAACTGCCATGCCTTTATTGGTCATTTCCTTGACGGTAGCAGGAGTTGCCGCAACGCGGTTTTCCCCAGGGAGAGATTCTTTTAATATGGCAACATTCATTAACTAAATCTTGATTTCATATTCAAAACAGATAGCAAATTTAAACACTTTTTTATTATTACTATTAATAAGAGTTAACTATTTCCCTCTGGAAAACATGGAAAGACACTTTGCTTTACATGTAAGTAAAATTGAATGTGCAGCCGTTATTTTACTGACTATGGGAAAAATGCGTCATTTATTAAATAGAATTCCTACTTCGACTGAGGAAGTAAAATAAAANTTGAACACAAAAATGAGAGTGGAGAAAACTCAATGAAGCTAATAAAAAATCGTAAACAAGATGGATTTACCATGATCGAAATCATGGTTGTTGTTGTGATTGTTGCCATCCTGGCTGCCATTGCAATTCCGACCTACGTAGAGTACGTGAAAGGTGCGTATGCATCGGAAGCTAAATCCGTCATCGGTAATATTGAAAACGCGTCAAAAATGTACTTCCAGACCTATGGTGAATGGCCTAGTGATGTTGAAGAACTGGAACGCCGTGGACAGCTGGAAGTAGACCGTTCAACCAAACTGAAATGGACCTTTGAAATTAATTTATCAGATGAGGGCGGTACAATTGCAGCTGAAAGCACGGAAGAAATGAAAGGTGGAGCCGGTAAACGGGTGACTTATGACCGTTCACGCGGCAGATACATTGGCTACGGATCACCTGAAGAAGCACAATAATCTATGAAAATTGACGAAATACTGATGTATGCCCTGGATAGTGGGGCATCGGACTTGCACTTAAGTACGGGGTCGATCCCCATGGTGCGTATCAACGGTATCATGAAACCGCTGAATATGGAAGCAACGTCCAACGGAGATATAGACTCTGTTATGCCGCAAGTCATGAATAAAGAGCAAATCAATCATTTTCGCAAAGATAAGGAAATTGATTTTTCATACCGCATCGATGGTAAAGGCCGTTTCCGTGTGAATTTCTTCGAGCAGATCCGTGGTATATCTTGTGTATTTAGGGCTATTCCGGAAGTACCCAAAAACTTTGATGAATTGGGTATTCCCCCCATTATGGAAACTCTAGCCATGAAAGACCGCGGCTTGATTTTGCTGACCGGCCCTACTGGATCAGGTAAGAGTACCACGTTGGCTGCCATGGTCGATCATATCAACCAGAATAAGCAATGCCATATCATAACTGTCGAAGATCCAGTTGAATATTTTCATCATTCCAACCAAAGCCTCATCAACCAGCGTGAACTGGGTGCAACGACCCATAGTTTTGCAAATGCCCTCCGGGCAGCCCTCCGTGAAGACCCCGATGTTATACTGGTAGGTGAGATGCGTGATTTGGAAACCATATCGTTAGCCTTGACGGCTGCAGAAACGGGCCATTTGGTCCTGTCCACCTTGCATACTTCCAGCGCAGTCAAAGCGGTGGATCGTATTATTGATATTTTTCCATCCAGTCAAAAGGGCCAAATCCGTTCCATGATGTCCGAAAGCCTGGAGGCAGTGATTGCCCAAAAACTAATCCCGACTAAAAACGGTAAAGGCCGTGTTCCCGCTTGTGAGGTCATGATCGCAACAACAGCCATTCGTAACCTGATACGTGAAGACCGTATCTACCAGATNGAATCTGTCATGCAGTCNGGCGGTGTAGAAGGAATGCAGACCTTGGACCAGGACCTGCAGCGCCTTGTTGCCCAGGGNAATATTGAAAGAGCTATGGCTGCCCAGATTGCTAATAANCCCAAATTGTTCGGAGCCAACATCCTCTGATGAAACAGCGTTTCCAAGCAGGATTTTCTTTTATTGAGGTCATGATCGGTGTGGTAATCGTTAGTGTTGCCGCCTATGGCCTGGTGATCAGTGCGACTCATGCCCGAGGAGAATTGCGGGCCTTGGCTATNAGGGAAAGAGCTGCTGATGAACTCATTGGTTACGTAGAACACATGAAAGGCCGTATTGCTGATGGCAATTTGACCCTCTCGGAAAAATCAGGCGATTTTTTGGGTGAAACAGTATTTCTCTACGGTGATGAACATACAAATGTCAAAATTCCTGCAAAAATCTATTATGAGAATATTCAACCTGTGTATACAGATTCGGCTAGTTCAATCGATCGCTACCTGCTCCACGCCTGGATAGAATGGCAGGATTTTTCCACTCCACAAACAAAATTTACCAAACGCGCAGACATTGAAATGGTCATGCTGGAGTTTCCCCAATGAGACGCTTGAAGATTTCCAAATGGCAGCCCGGCTTAACCATTATTGAAATGGTGACAACTATTGTTGTTTCTGGAATAATGATCCTGGGCTTGGGNTTAAGCCTGCAGACGATCTTGTACCACTACCAGGATGACACTGTTTTGCGGGATGTNCGTGAATATGGTAACAATGTAATGCGGGAGATCATGAAGGAGATCAGCCTGGCGCGGTTTATAGATTTTTCACCCATCAATAATTTTGAACGAATTTATTTAACTAAGTACGATGAGTATAACAATCCAACCAATACTATTATCTCGGCCAATGCCATTGACGGCGTTTTGTTCGATTATAAACTACCGTTAAATGGTGCCTTAGCTTTACCGAAGAAAGGGCGTTTTCGAAATAATAACCAGCGCAATATATCATTACGTGAATTTGATGCCTGGGAAACTAAAGTTATCAGTTCCAGGCTGCAGCGTTTTGCCCAATCCACAGTTACTTTACTCATGGAAATTGAAATTGAGACAATAAATGCACCCGGCGGCAGGCAAACAGAGATCATTCGTTTCCAGAAGAAGATATTCATGCCCAATAAATATATCAGTATGGCATCTTCTGTAGGATCAATGAGGCCTACATCATGAAGCAATTATTCGCTAAAGGATCCGTTACGGCTACTGCTGTCATTTTCATTTTTGTGAGTTTACTGCTTACAGCCAGTTATTTGAAATATTCCATGTCGGCGTCTGTAATGCAGAAATACCGTTTTCAGGAAACCAAAGCTCTTTATCTAGCTGAAACAGGTATTAATGTGGAAGCATTGCCTGTTTTACCAAAAATCACTTCACCCGTGCAAGTTATTGGTGATGAGGTCCCATTCAGTAATGTAGGAACCTATAGTGATGTATACTGCTCAACTTTTATAGACCTGTTAGGTCAAACTGTATTTATGGCCAGAGGTAAAGGTACTACCCATTTTAAGAATACAATGGGTAAACCGGTAAGCATTACCCGGGAGGCCAACCTGCTAATGACGCCCGAAAGTTTTGCCCATTTTATGTATTTTACTGAATCAGAAGAACCGGGAGGCGGGCCTGGATTAGGCAGTTATGTTTCTTTTGGCGGGTATGATGAATTGGAAGGGAAGGTTCATACCAATGGTTTAATGCGTATGAGTGCATACGGCTGCCCTGATTTTACTGAAGCACGGGTTTTTGCAGTTCAAGGAATTGCTTACAATAATTGTAATCCTGACCAGTGGCTGCAGGCCAATGATGAAGCTGCTGCACGCAGGTTCCCTCCCAATGATTCACGTCAGCGCGCAATCGATAATGCTACCTATACATTTACTGCAGATGATCTTTTATTTCAGAGTTCCGGCAGGGATACGCTTATTATGACCGAGATTGAATTTGTGGACAACGGTTTTATGGTTTCACAATGGACCTATCAAATTCCGCCTATTGGAGCAGAAGGACCGCCACCAACAAACTTTCGCTGGGACTTGGATACATCTCCCGGTGGATTGAATGACAGGCGTATTGCTTTTGATGCTCCCTGGGATACAATTACAGGTTTTTATTTTACTGATACTCTTTTTATTGATAATGAAGATGTGGATGGTAATGATATATCCAATATGTTGGATGATTATCAAGTAGGTGATACTATTTCTGTTTTTGCTGCAGACCCGGATTCGAATAAAAGCTGGTTAGGACGTATAACAGCAACATCTACGACGGTCAGCGGCGCAATATTTACAATAGCAAATATCGCACAGTCATTTCAAAATGGTTTTGTTGACGCCGAGGAAGTGACTTTGGGTTTTATTGCTTCCCCGGATAATTCAATACCCTTTAATCGTTTTGCCAATTATCACAGCCATCCGAATGACGGCTCGAGCCTGTGTGATACCAGCGGTCTCCATCATTTTGATTTTGAGCCGCCTCCCGGTGGTCCTGATATCATGTCTCCTACCATGTTTTACTCAGGCGATCAGACAGTTATTTATGTACGCAACGGACAAGTTCGCGTCAAAGGGACGGTGGATGGTCAATATACTATTGTAACCGATAAAGATACTTATTACCGACGCAGCGATGATTTTACAATTTGGGATCGAGTATGGAATAATATTTGGATCGTAGATGATATTATCTATGAAGATTCCAATACTATGACAGGAGAAGTAGTTTACGGCACAGCCCAATAGAATGGGTCTTTTCTCCGGAGCCAATATTATCCTGGCCAATACAGCAGAAAATGGTGCCAGGAATAGAGCTAATGGAGATCATATCATAGTCAATGGTGCCTTGCTGGCTTCAGAAGGTTCAATAGTTGTCCATTACTGGCAAAATACAATCGCAAGTTCAGCGTATAGCGGGCCTAATTATGCCAATCCTGCTACATCCTTAGCAGATGGCCGGGGACCACGCAGGAATCCAACATCCTCAATTCCAATATATACTGGAAATAGTGATATAAGGGGTTATTTCCGCTTTTGGGGTTCTATGTCTCAAAATAAAAGAGGTTATATGAAACGCAATGCTCCTGGTCCCTATAATGTTTCTCCAGGTATTGGCTACGATAAAGATTATCATTATGATTATAATTTTACAGATTTTTCCACACCGCCATATTTCCCTGTAGCTTCCCTGGAAGATGGATCAGTGGCCTTGGTGATTAAAGCGTATGGCGAAATCCCCACAAATGAAAATAAAGGATCAACACAATGATTCTGGGCCTCGATATAGGCAGACAGTACATTAAGGCAGTCGTGCTTGATAAAACCAAGGGCGGGCATAAACTGGTTAACCATGGTATACGCCTGGTGCCAGAACCAAACCAGACGTTTGATCCCGAAAAAATTTCCCAACCTCATTGGGTAATGGCTGTTCGTGAACTAATGAAAGAAATGAAAATTAATCCCAAGAGGGTCAAACATTTGGTAACAAGTTTGAATGGTACTCATGTAAGTGTAAAACAGATTACTACCATGGATATGCCAGAAGAAGAATTGCATTCTTCCATGACCTTTGAAGCCCGGAAGCACATTCCCATGGATGGTTCAGATGCAGTAATTGACTACCAGATATTCGGCTCAAACCCCAAAGAAGTGGACAAGATAGATGTTGCCTTGGTTGCCTGCACCAAAAAAACGTCCAGCACCCATATTGAATTGTTGAAGGAAATCGGTTTTAAACCGGGCATCATTGATGTAGACCCTATCGCCGTAATGAATTCGTATTCATATGCCAATGACTTTCCGGAAGACGGGGCAGTCGTTATGCTGGATATTGGATCTATTTCCAGTGCCTTAACAGTGTGGGGCCGGAAAGATTCATTTTTTACCCGTGATCTTCCCATTGGTATCCATGAATTTGTTAAAGCACTTTCCACCAAATTGGACAAGGATTATGTCAGTTCTGAGGATGAGTTATTAAAAGATGGTGTAAATAGTTTTAATTCCAGTGATGATGTTGAATCAAACAACGGCATTGGCATAGCAGAACGAACAGTCTGTGACAATTATGTTGAAGATATACGTCGTTCACTGCGCTATTATGCTAAAACAACCAACCAGAGCTTTTTTACACATCTATATTTAACAGGNGGTGGTTCTGCTACAGCAGGTTTGGCTGAACTAATTCAAAGCAAATTAAATCTGGAAGTAAGCGTATTCAACCCCCTGCAGTCATTTGAGGGCTATAATAAAGATACAATCGTCAATCCAGCTCAATATACAGTCGCTGTAGGCTTGGCATTACGGGGCGGGGGATTTGAGGCATGAAGAAATTTATCTCCATCAACCTGAATCAATCTGAAAGCAGGGAAACCATCCGTGAACAGTGGAAAGAACGCAGCCGCTGGGTTGTATTTGGCCTAATTTCTATATTGTTAATATTTGTCAATGTTGAAACGTGGTGGATCGGTCGTGGATATTCCAAATTAATCGATCAAAAGAATACTGAAATAAGAGAAGTAAAAAAACAGATCAGCGCGTTGCGCGAAGAAGGTAAAAACCTATCCAAAGTAGATATCATGTCCCTTGCAGAACTGGAAAACAACCGCATCCTGTGGGCCAGGAATATGCAGATCATAGGCGAAATGACACCGGAAGATATGGCCATCACATCCATGAAATATAAAAAAGACAAGATCATTATTGGAGGAGTTGCCGTTGTCTATGAAGATAGAAAAGATTTTGATATCGTTCACGACTACATCAACAGGCTTAAACGCAATAAGAAACTTTCTGAAAATTTTTCTAAGATAAAATTCAACCAGGGATCATTAAAAACGATACGCGAACAGGAAGTAGTGGAATTTGAGATAGAAGCTGCGTTGAGAGTTGCTGCTAAAAATAAAGGAAATATTTCATGAAAAACCGAAACAGTTTGATGGCTCTGATCCTGTTAGGTTTAACTATTCTCTTCTGGTTGAATCAAGGTTGGTTGATCGGTGAAAAACCCCTTGAATTAAAAGCATTGGAAATAGAACAGCAGGAATTAAATGAACAATTAATCAGTGCCCAGATACTGGCCAATAAACTGGACCAGGTCTATACACTTTTTGATGAAAACCTAGCATTATCAAAGAAGGATTCATTAGCAGAAGACGCTTCTATTCCTTTCTTGAAAAATATTACTGAGAAAATGAACAATCTTGAAATTACTCTGCTTAATGTGAAGCCCAAACCGAGGGAAGAGCAGGATAATTTTTTACGAACACCCTACGAATTGATTATCAAATGTACCTATGACCAACTAGGGAAATTCATGGCTGAAATAGAACGGTCACCTCGATTGATCACCATTAAAGAGTTTAATGTTAAAAATGGAATTGAGCGTGTAAAAAGAACAGCTACTGAAGAGGACTTGTTGGAACAGGTTGTTGAAATCCATCTGGCAACGTTGACACTCGTTAAAACTAAGACAAAGGCGATATAATGAATAATAGAAATAAAACCATTTGGGTCATTTTAGTATTACTAAGTGTAATCTCTATCAGTGCAGCCGGTATAAAACTATATCCCATGAATGAAAAATGGGAATCAGCTAAAATACGTGCGGAAAAATTGCAGTTTGGAACAGATAAACAACTGGAAAGCGTAATTGATTTTCTTGAAAAACGCTTGCAGGAACGCAATGCTTTTAACTTTACACTGGCAAAAGAACCATTGCGTTTGACCAATGTTTTATATCTGACTGATGCCCAGGGACGTATGTTGCGTTACAGAAATACAAATAAACTGCGGGTAACACATATCATAGACGGTACATCCACACAATATGCCGGGATTCAATACCGTGGCGAAAACTACACAGTTGTTATAGGTGATTCAATTGCCGGCGGTGAAATTGTCTGGATAGATGGAGATGAAGTAGTCATTATCAAAGGAGAAGCTGAATATCACTATCCTGTTGCAGGATTAGCTGAAGAAGAAAATGTAACAATGGAAACGAATTCCAGGAACGAGTTTTAATATGAAGAAACTATTTATTTTACCAATCATTTTGATTTTAAGTACTGAGTTGGTTGCCCAAGAGAATCCCAGTACAATTTCTGCCAGGGAAGCTTTAAAACCGACATTGGTTAGAGTCCATGCAGAAGATGCACATTTGCCAAGCATTCTTTCCATCCTGGCTAAGGAAAGCGGTTATAATATTGTTACGGATCCCAGCGTAAACCGTCAGGATAAAATTTCCATACATATGGATGAAGTGCCTATTGAACAGGCAATCAATCTTGTGGTGCGTGCTGTGGGATTGAGTTACGAAATTGTAGGTAATTCATTTTTAATCGCCGAACCCAAAAAACTCTTGGAAGAAGTGGGTATCACATCTCACGTTGTGGATTTGAAATACGCTGATGCCGCGGAAGTAAAGATGTTCCTCCAGGATTTGACGGACCAAATCCAAGTCGATACATCAGGCAATAAAATTCTTGTGAATGCATCTCCCAAGAAAATTGCTGAAATAGAAGAAGTGATTCGCCAGATCGATCAGCCGGCAACACAAGTTATGCTGGAAGTACGCTTGATTGAAGTGGGTGTTGATGTAGAGGAAGACTTGGGTATTGATTGGTCCAGATTAGCCCATTATACCAATATATTTACTGAAAACGGAATCCCGCCCGCGGGTGTAACCGGAGCCGGGAGCGTTGTTCCCGGACTTGCCCAGCAGCAGAATGAAGCGGGCACTGGAGTGATCGAGGATTACGGTGGATTACCCTTTGAAACACTCCCGGAAAATATGATCTATAACCGGTTGTTCTGGAATGATGCCAATGATCAAAGCATATTTCCCAACCAATTCAGCCGGCAGATGACAGCTTTTGACGTAACCCTGGATTTTCTGGTTAAAAATAATAAAGCTGAAATCCTGGCAGATTCAAAATTGGTGACTTTGAACGGCCGCAAGGCCTATATCGAAATGGTGGACGTTGTACCTTATATTTTGAGTTCAGGTGGTGTCGGCGGACAGGTACAGGTCCAAAAAGAAGAAGTGGGTATTAAGCTCCATGTATTACCCAAAGTTAATGTTGACGGCGATATAACTGTAAATGTCATGCCGGAAGTGTCTTCAATCTTTGAATTTATCGGCCCCGATAAAAATATCCCCAGGACCAAAAAACGCACTTCCTCAACAACGATAAGGGTCAAGGACAGTGAAACTATCATTATTGGCGGATTGATCAGCAGGGATATGAAAGATACTGAGTATAAGGTTCCCTACCTGAATAAGATACCGTGGTTGGGTAAAAAACTGTTTACAAGCAATGACGTCATCGAAAAGAAAACAGATCTAATTATACAGATTACACCTTCAGTCCTGCGGCCGGGAGTGGCTGGAATTACAAAAACAGACGAAATGATCGAATTTGAAAATTCCATGTTGAATCCCGCTGGTGAAGAAGATGAAGCCAATGAAGAGACGACTCCTAAAACTACGGAAGAAGGAGAGAGTGATGCGAAATAAAATGATTAAATATTCTAATTTTATTTTAATTGCAGCCGGTGTGTTGTTTGTGAGTTGTGATGAAAGAAAACCTGCAAATGCTGATTCATCAGCATCCACAACCTCCGGTGCTTATAAAATAACTGTAACTGCACAATCATATGGATTTGACACCAACAATAACGCTATTGCAGTTGGTGAAGATCTAATGGGTGCCTTTGTTACAACATTTATAACTGCACAATTACTGGATTCGCTGGATCAAGCCCAAAAAGAAGAATTGATATCATTTTCTGCCAAAGCATCTGGCTCTGATATTGGTTCTTTTGATACGAGCACTCCAAAAACTAATAATGATGGTTTAGCAGTTGTGCAATTTTCAGATGGGAATGTGGCTGCTTATGATAATGCAACTACTCCAACCTATGAAGGTGTAGAGGTTACAGCCAAGTATACTAAGGGTGGTACAGACTTTGAAGCAGCCGTGCGTTTTGATGTATTTGATACCAGCGCAGTGGAATTGTGGCCTTATCAATTAAATCTTTCTACAAATACGAATGCCATAAAACTCGATGATGGGAATACAAAAGCTGAACTTTCAGCCCGCATCAATTCATTGCAGTATGGTAACCCCATCTCGAATGTTGAACTCTTTTTTGAAAGTACAAATGGTCGTTTGAGTGTTTTAAGTGATTTGACAGATTCTACGGGAATAGCGAAGGTAGAATTTTCTGATACCGGTGATCCAAGTGAAATTGGTGTTTCCACGGTATCGACACGCTATCAACACCCGATTTTTGGCATGGTCAAGGATTCTGTGCAGATAACCATCAGAGATACTTCATCAGGAATTCCCGCATATATACAAATAACATCTGCTAGCCCTCCTGAAATTATGGTTGTGGGCAGTGGCGGATCCGAATCCACTGATATTTGTGCCCGCGTGTTTGATGAAAATGGTGTGCTGGTCCAAACTCCATATATTGTCACATTTACACTAGGCCCAGAATTACCGGAAGGTGCAAATTTAAATAATTCTGGAATTGTGGATTCAGCTTATTCGGCTAATGGTGAAGCCTGTGTTTCATTAAACAGCGGAGTTGCACCTGGACCAGTAAGAGTAACAGCAGTTCTTATGTATGAAGGTGAAGAAATTGCAGCTACAGCTATTCCAGTTATAATAGCTACCGGACCTCCTGCAAATATTGAAGCAGAATATGATCCATTAAATACAACTCCAACTGGTGGAGGATATTATCTAACCGAAGCATCTGCAATGGTGTATGACCTTTGGTATAATCCTGTTGCAGACAGTACATATGTATATTGGACGATTAATCCCATTTTGCCTGATACACTCATTGAAGCATTGGTGGAAGGCGTAAGCTATACCGGTAACCCGAATCTAAATGGTGATTCATATTCCGGGTTGGCCTTTACCACCATTATTTATTCTACAGATGCTATTGGTGATATTGGCTATGTAACTGCTCTTACATTTGGGGCTAATGGTGATACGGTATCTGTGCGTATCAATGAAGATGAAGGTGAAACAACCATGACTTTTGTGCCGGGAACATTGGTGTTGAGTGCTGCAACGACTTATGTTGACTTCACTGCTTTGGGAGCCACAACAGTACAACTTGATATTACAGGTACTCTCCAGGATTTTTACGGTAATCCTGTCGCTGAAGCACCNATTGCTTTGAATGCTCCCGGGGCAGCAAATATTTATTGGCCGGCTTCACCCATTTCGAACAATGTGGGAATTACTGATGAAAACGGGCAAGTCATCTGGGTTGTTGAATACGATCAGGGAATTTGTGCCTGGATTGTTGGTACAGAAGATCCAGCTCAATATGAGGATTTTACTTCCAGCATAACAGCAACCCTGTTGATTGCCCAATCCATTACCAGCGATCCCCTCGATATATTATTAGTCAGAACTCCTGAAGGTCCCTGATCATGGCTGAATTCAATCCACAATTTTCAAAGATCGGTGAAATTCTTGTTCACCTGGAAAAGATCGATGAATCACAACTCAACCGCGCCTTGGCCGAGCAGACCAAAACCGGTGAAAAACTGGGTGCAACATTGCTCCACAATGGCCTCATTACTGAAAATGATTTGGTGACGGTATATGCCATGCAGTTAGGTTACCAGACAGTCGAAGAGGATAACTTGTTCAAAGCGGACTTGGATGTGGTTAAGCTGATTCCTGAGGATTTTGCCCGTGAACATAATCTTTTAGCACTGGGTAAATCCAATTCCACCATTCAGGTNGCCATGGAAGACCCGGAAGACCTGGTCGCCATTGATAACCTAAAGCGACTTACCAAGCTGACTCCAGATGTGTTGGTAGCCGGTACATCCGGATTGCAGCGAGCTATGGATGAATTGTACGGTAAAATACGTCAATCCGGAGAAGTGGAAGAAGTGTTTGAAGGCATCAAGGTTATTTCAGGCGATGAAGACGATGCCGAAGAAGTAGACCTTTCACCCGATAAAGTATCGGCGGAAGATGCGCCCATTGTTAAACTAGTAAACCTGATTCTCCAGGAAGCCATTAAGGAACGGGCTACGGACGTCCACATTGAACCGCAAAATGCAAATGTCAATGTGCGTATTCGTATTGACGGCGTGTTGCAAACCATAATGACACCGCCGACAACGTCTTTAAGCGGTTTGGTTACACGTATAAAAATTCTCTCCAAATTGAATATTGCCGAGCGTCGTTTGCCCCAGGATGGCCGTTTTACAATTAAAGCGACAAAGCGAGAAATTGATGTACGTGTATCCATTTTACCCACAGTTTATGGTGAAAAAGTGGTTATGCGCTTGTTGGATAAATCCGGGTTTGCGTTTAACCTCAAGAGCCTTGGTTTTGAACAGGACATGCATTCCATCTTTAAGCGTGTAATTGCCCAGCCATACGGCATGGTTGTGGTATCCGGTCCTACGGGAAGTGGTAAATCGACTAGTTTATACGCGTCGCTGAAAGAAATCAAAAGCGAAGGTACAAACATTACAACTGTAGAAGATCCTGTGGAATATCAATTGGACGGCGTAAACCAGGTGCAAACGCATGATAAAATTGGTTTATCCTTTTCAGCTTCATTGCGCTCTATCCTGCGCCAGGATCCGGATGTATTGCTCATTGGTGAAATTCGTGATGAAGAAACAGCGGATATTGCCGTTAAATTTTCTTTAACAGGGCACTTGGTTTTTTCTACGGTGCACGCCAATGATGCAGCTTCTACTATTACCCGTTTACTGGATATTGGTGTAAAACCATTTTTAGTCGGTTCCTGTTTGAATCTTGTCATGGCTCAGCGACTGGTGCGAACAATCTGTGAAAATTGTAAAGAATCGTATACTCCCACTAAAGAAGAATTGGAAATGATAGGCTTGGAAAAATCCAAGTTGAACGGCAATCAACTTTTAAGAGGAAAAGGGTGCAGTCATTGTAGGAATACTGGTTACCATGGTAGAACTGGTATTTTCGAATTAATTCCCATGACCAAAGAAATACGCGGACTGGTATTTGAAAATGCCAATGAAGGAGTGATACGTCAAAAAGTGACGGATGATGGCATGGTTACACTTCGAGATAGCGGTATCCGCAAAGTCATTGCTGGTGTTACTACAATTTCTGAAATACTGCGTTCAACTGTTGAGGAATTATAATGCCTGTATTTTCCTATTTGATCAAGGATGATGCCGGTTCCCGCCGTGAAGGAGAACTGCGTGCTGACAGTTTAGATGCAGCCATGCAAAAATTGGCAGCCAATAACCAGATCATTGTTAATCTACAGGAAGTAGATACTAGTTGGGATTTCATTGGTCCATTTATTGATGAGATCAACCTTTCTATTGAAAGGCTTAAAAACCGCATACCATTGAGTAACCTGGTGTTTTTTACGCGCCAGTTAGCTACCATGTATTCAGCAGGTTTAACATTAGAAAGATCCATTCATGGACTGGCAGCAGAGGAGAGGCATTCTCGGTTCAAGAAAGTTTTGATTAATGTCAGTGAAAATATTCGCAAAGGATTATCCCTTTCTGAATCCATGCAGAAGCATCCAGGTGTTTTCAGCAATCTTTATATTGCCCTGACAAAAGCAGGGGAGGTAAGTGGTAACCTGAATGAGATAATGGAACAATTAGCCACGTATTTGGAAAACCTGGATGATGTACACCGAAAAGTACGTTCAGCCATGACTTATCCCATATTTATGGTCATTTTCCTGTTTGCCATGATGGCGGGAATGTTCATTTATATTATTCCAAAATTTACAGATGTGTATGCCCAATTGGGAGCCAACCTGCCGGCTGCGACGCGGATGATGGTTTCAATCAGTGAGTGGGTGAGTTTCAATTTTGGAAAAATTCTTTTTTCCATTTTTGGTGTGTTATTTGGTATTTGGCTGATCTCCAAAACAAGGCGGGGTGGTTATGTAATTGATACTATCAAGTTGAACAGCCCTGTGTTTGGCTCGTTGGTGGAACAGTCCATATTAAACAAATTTTCCAAGACAGCTGGAATTTTGATCGGTGCAGGTGTACCGGTTATCGAATCTATGAACCTTATGAAAAAGATTGTTGAAAATCGCGTATTTGAGGAGGCGGTGGAGGATGCAACAGAATATATTCGTGACGGATTTAATATCAGCACGGCACTAAGACGTACAGAGCGATTTCCGTCTATTTTATTGCAATTGGCTGCGACTGGTGAGGAAACGGGTGAACTGGATTCACTTTTGGATAATGCTTCTGATTATTATTATAAACAGGTCAACGCCCTGGTAGAACGCATGACCACGTTGATCGAACCGCTACTCATTCTAATGGTGGGTTTGGTTATTGCCATCATGGTTATAGTAACATACTTACCTGTATTCTACCTGGGATCAGCTTTACAGCAGGGTTTGTAATGGCTTGGATTCCCATCATAGCTACTTTTATCCTGGGTGCAATTTTAGGCAGTTTTATTAATGTGCTTATCTACCGCATGCCCAGGGAAGAATCTCTCTGGCATCCAAGGTCTCATTGTCCCCATTGTAAAGCTATGATTCCCTGGTTTCGGAATATTCCTATCATTTCTTTTGTAATTCAACAGGGAAAATGTGCTTCCTGTACGCAATCTATATCCTGGCAATATCCCCTTGTTGAAATTATCAATGGATGTGTTTGGGCTGTGTGTTTTTATATTTTTATACCCTTACAAGCGGGGCTGACTGCCATGTTTTCTTCAGTATTGATTACCTTAGCCTGGATTGATTATAAAACAATGATGATACCATTGTCGTTAATTATAACAGGTATATGTATTATAGTAATTAGTGTTTTTGCTGGCTTACTTGTATGGCAAATGGTTTTTTGGGGAGCCTTTGCAGGAGTGCTTATTCCATTAGCAATGATGGGTTTAACGTATCTTTTCACACGACGACAGGGTATGGGTTGGGGTGATATTCAATTGGGCTTGATTCTTGGTGCCTGGCTGGGACCGTGGTTTATGATGATTGCTCTTTTTTTAGCAGCTTTGTTTGGAATTTTGGCTTGGATTAGTATTTCAATAATCAATGGTTTTGATCGCAATAGACCATTACCTTTTGCGCCTTATCTTGTGGTAAGTACAATGGCTCTGTTATTCTGTGAGTCTTGGGTAGTACTCTGGTTTGATAAATTTCTCTTATTATGAATGAACAGGAAACGAATATGAAACAATCGCATCTACGCATAATGACCCTCATGATCGGTTTGATCAATATGACCTACGCAGCTGCAGAAAATGATGTTGTTCAAGGTTTTGCGTTGAAATCTCAACTACAGGGAGATCACGTTTTACACTTCAATATTCCCGAATATGAATTGGAAGATGTTGAGATCAATGGGCAATATTTTAAACGGCCAAAAATAGATGGTGCAGGAAAGACGTCATTGGTAGGAAACCCTGAATTACCTGTAATAACTACATTTTATGCAGTTGAACCAGGTAAAACGTACCAGGCTCAAGTTCGTGTGGTTGAATCTGAATTTGTAGATGATGTGAATATACTTCCTTTACAGACATGGGAAAATGTTACAACGGATGAAGTGGTAAGTTTCAAACGGAACATAGGTACATATACTGATGTGACACCTTATCCTAAAAAACTGGCAGTTGTCTCGGATCCAGCTATATTTCGTGACCTGGAACTAGTAACCGTTTCATTTACACCTTTCCAATATCATCCTCTTCAACAAAGGTTAGAGGTCATTCGTTCAGCAGAGATCGAATTGGTAGAAACGGGGACGATAGAGNATGAATCCNACCGNCCNGCAAGGCGNTCACGGNNTTTTGAACAATTGTATCGATCCATTGTAGTGAATTATGACCGTTTNATNAGTGATGAAGAATATCAAAAGCCGTCCATTCTCTATATCCTTCCNAGNAATTCTTCCGGTATTATGTCCACTGTAAATAATTTAGTAAACTGGCGTCATAAATCAGGTTTTGTTGTAAATGTGACCTCTACCAATACGACCGGTTCATCTGCATCTGCCATTAAGAATTATATTCAGAATGCATATCAAACCTGGAACAATCCACCGGAATATGTAGCTTTAGTTGGGGATGCTTCAGGATCCTACTCCATTCCAACATTCTTTGAAAACTGGAGTGGTTACAATGGGGAAGGAGACCATCCTTACAGCCAGTTGGATGGTACAGATCTGTTTCCAGAGGTCTTGCTGGGTAGACTTTCGTTCAGCAGTACAACAGAATTAGCGACGATTGTTAACAAGACAATCCAATATGAAACGAATCCCTATATGGGCGAAAACTGGTTCACCCGCGCCTGCATGGTCGGTGATCCATCATCCTCTGGGATTTCCTGTGTCATTACAAAAGAAGTTGCACGTCATTATTTGGAAGAATTGGGTGATTATGATGATGTGCGTACAGTTTATAGCGGTTCCTTCCCCAATCAAATGGTGAATAACCTGAACGATGGTTTAACCTTCTTTAATTATCGTGGATATTGGGGTATTAGTGGTTTCAACAATGGTCATGTAAGCGGATTGAGCAACGGTTTTAAACTGTGTGTTGCTACTGTGATCACATGCGGAACAGGCTCATTTGCATCTGGTACATCCATAAGTGAAACATTCATTAGAGCGGGAACTCCTTCACAACCAAAAGGAGGTGTTGCATCAATTGGTACAGCAACACTTGGTACGCATACAATGTTCAACAACGCTGTAGATTTGGGTTTCTATTACGGCATCTTCGCCGATGAATTGGAAACACCATCTGCTGCCTTGGTAAGAGGTACATTACACTTGTATCAAACATACCCTTCTAACCCAAATAATTTTGTCAATATTTTTACTCATTGGAATAATCTTATGGGTGACCCGGCATTGCGCATGTGGACTGGAATACCCCAAACATTTACGTTGACGTATGAAAATAGTATAGATCGCGGCACAAACTTTATTGATATACATGTGGCTGATAGTGATGGAAATGATATGGAGGGTGCTGCAGTAACAATTTTAAAAGGTAGTGATGAAGTGTTTGAATCAGGATATACCGATGCTTCTGGAAACGTAACTTTGCCAATCAATTCTTTTGCTGCTGGAAATATGTCTGTAACAGTAACAGCTAAAAATTATATCCCTCATCAAGGAACGGTAATAATTAATGATGCAACAACCAATGTCAATATTCTTGCTGGTCAAGTGGTTATTGACGATGACGGAAATGCGCCTTCAAATGGTAATAGTGATGGTATTTTAAATGGCAGTGAAATTATTGAGCTCACAATCCCGATACATAATTATGGTACATCTTCTGTTGACGGATTAACCGGAACTTTAACAGCTCATAGCAGCAATATAACTGTAAATATGGGTACAATTTCTTACGGTAATCTTGATTCTAATCAAACACTTATTCCATCAGATCAATTCGTTATAGAGTTAAATAGTAATATTATTGAAGGTCAAGTCGTTGAATTAAGATTGACTTTAAATGATGATAGCAGTAATTCTTGGGAAGGAATGCTCATATACAACACTGCTGGCTCATTTCTTGAAGTTGTTAGTGTGAATGTAATTGGCGCAGGTAATGGCGTTTTAGATCCAGGTGAAACAGCTGATCTTCAATTTACCTTATTAAACTCCGGATCTGTAAATGCAATGAATGTGTCGGCTGAGTTAAATACAAATATGTCAGCATTAGATATCATTGATGATAGTGGGGTATGGGGAACTATTTTATCCGAACAAACAAGGAGCAGTGTTGATCATTTTACTGTTACAGCGAATGAAGGTATAATCCCTGGAGCTATTGCCCATTTATTTCTAACAATTACTGGGGACGATGGATTTGAATTGTTAAGAACATTTACCCTTCAGATTGGAACTGTTTCTGTAACAGATCCATTAGGCCCAGATGAACATGGTTACTATATTTATGATAGTGGTGATCAAATCTATGCCAATGCTCCTTTTTATAACTGGATTGAAATTGATGATCGTTACGGAGGAAACGGAAATCAATTACCCATATCTGATTATGGTGACGATGGTGACGATGTAACAACTATTACCTTACCGTTTGGTTTTAGAATGTATGGTCAGGTCTATAGTCAAATTACGATTTGTTCAAATGGATGGATTTCCATGGGGCAAACATCTATAGAATCTTTTAGAAATTATCCCATCCCGGGGCCGGGTGGCCCATCACCAATGATTGCCGCATTTTGGGATGATTTAACGACACAATCTAACGGACGTGTATATTCCTACCATGATGTAAATAATCATCAATTTATTATCCAATGGTCAAGAGTAAGAACATTTGATAATAATAGTTCTGAGACTTTTCAGATAGTACTTAAAGATCCTCAACATTATTTTACACCTACTGGTGATGGTGAAATCCTGATTCAGTATCAAACGTTTAATAATACTTCATCAGGTAATTATGGTTGGGGACAGGTACATGGAGCATATTGTACAGTCGGAATTGAAGATGTTACGGCTACCAAAGGGTTACAATACACATTTAATAATCAATATCCAACTGCTGCTATGACTTTGAACGATGAAACAGCTATTTTGATTACAACCCGAGGATCAGATATTCGCATGCGTGGCGATATTAATCAAGATGGTGAATTGGATGTAAGTGACGTATTAATATTAGTAGATTACATATTAGATCAAGGTACTTCAAATCTGAATCCCTACTTAGCTGATGTAAACCAAGATGAAATTATTAATATCCTAGATATGATTGGTATTATTATTATTATTATGGATTACTGATTTCTCTGGATGATGTTATATGCCACTGACACCAATCTACATACTGGGTGCAGTCTCACTCGTTCTCTTGACTGCTGGAGCTATCGAATTTTGGCAGCACCAGCGCAGTTTGGCGACAATTCCACTACGTATACACGTAAATGGTACCCGTGGTAAATCCAGCGTAACGCGATTAATTGCAGCCGGACTTCGTGCCGGCGGATTACGGACATTTGCCAAAACAACCGGTACTGCTCCTCGAGTTATTGATTCACAGGGCAAAGATCGCATTATTCATCGTTTACGATCCGCATCCATTGGTGAACAAGTTCGATTAATACGCTTTTTTGCACAGGAAAAGCCGGATGCGGT
>PBZW01000043.1 GCA_002730315.1 Fidelibacterota bacterium | reverse complement strand
TATTATGATACAAAGGTCTATGTATACAAGGATGATGCAGACACGACTCTGTTCGCCTGTAATGATGATTTTTGTACAGCATCACACGGACAGACTTATACATCATACTTAGAGCTCAGCCCAGACTCTTTAGTTGCAGGTACATATTTTATTGTGATTGACGGTTATCTTGGGGCCGAGGGCGAGTATGCTCTTGAGGTCTCTGTATCAGAGCCGCCACCACCGATGCCGGATGTTATGTACAACGTCTATCGTGATGGCAACTTGCTTGCTGGTGGATTAGCTGATACAGTCACATCCTTTTTGGATGAGACAGCTTCGCTAAATGAAGCTTGTTATGTGGTAACAGCATCAGTGCGCACCCTTGGTTTAGAAGGCGACACCTTGAGCTATGTTGAAACGGGCGCGTCAAACGAAGCTTGTGGTTCTGTTGTTAATCAACCTCCAGAAGAATTCACCCTGTTGTCTCCAGCGGATAATGATACAATCGTGATCACAGCAGACAACCTGACGAGCAACCAGCTTTTTGCCTGGTCAGCCGCAGTAGATCCAAACGGTTCAGTGGTAGAGTATGAGGCTTGTTTATCAATTTCCATGCCTTTCGTTCAAGTCTGTGGTGAAAGCGGTACCTCAACGGCTTTATTTGTGCCCCTGTCATACGTTGCGGCCATTATTGATTCGCTTCATACTTTTGGCGGTGGCGTCGTATACACGTTTGACTGGCAGGTGTATGCCAGCGACGGATACGATGAGGTAGCGGCATCTAACGGTCCCCGAACGATTACCTTTGATGCTGGTTATGTTCTTGGCGTATATGAGGAACTTGGCGTACCTGAAACATTCGCATTGCACCAGAACCATCCGAACCCCTTCAATCCTATAACTAATATTAGGTTTGATATTCCGGAAGAAAGTCACGTTAAGCTGGATATTTATAATATAGCCGGTCAACGCGTGACCACACTGGTTAATGGTACAATGCAGCCAGGATTTCATTCAATCCGCTGGAACGGAACGAATGATAACGGTAAGCAATTAGCGTCTGGTATGTATATTTATCGTATCAGCGGCGGCAAGTTCACAGCGGTGAAAAAGCTGGTGTTAATGAAGTAGCTTTAATATTTTTATTATTAAAGTAAAAGGCCCTGTTTATAAGCTCTGAAGCAGGGTCTTTTTATTTAACACTTGATAGAATAGAATGTCTAGTGTTAATATCTATAAATTCAGAAATAAGGAGTATAAATAATGAACAAAATCCAAAAATATTTTATAGTATCGCTTTTCTGTTTTATATCTTTTAGTTCAGCGCAAACACTCTGTCCACCAGCCTTTTTGACGGCAAACCCCGGAAATACAGAAGTTGGGCTTTTGTGGACCGCGCCTGACACAGTTTATTATGGTGACATTCTTGTTGCGGAATGTTTCTCTGATTGTGACACCGCCACAAGCGCCTTTAATATCGTCCACGCCGTAGACAATAATAGCGGCGGCTGGTTTCGCTCTGCAGACGGCAGCGCCATTGATTGCGGAACAGGCATGCTTGCCTGTGCAGATGGCGGGGTTGACGATTATAGTGCTTTGGGGTATTATACAAACGCAGCGGGAACAACTATAGACAGTCGTTTGATTTCTCCCGCGCTAGATTTGACAAACTATACAACAGCAACTCTGGAGTATACAGAGGGTTATACATGGTCTATAGATGCAAATGATTCCAATATGGTGGAAGTATCAACAGATGGCGGCGCAACATGGACCCAAATTGCAGCATCCATACCGGGAGACCTTTATACTGAAACAGGGGCGTTAAGCGACATTGTAGCCAGAACAGTAGATTTTTCCAGCTATGCTGGTCAGGTGGTGCACGTTGCATTCCGTTATTTTGATTCAGTTGGATATGGAGAAGCGTGGTTTGTAGACAATATCCGCATTTGGGGCGGAACAGATGGGCGATCGATTCCCGTCATCCCTGATCGTGTTGTGGGCAGAATAATTACTTTGGGGAAAAAAGAAAACGGGCTGCATTACAGAACAGAATTTTTTGCTGCTCCGCTACACACGGTTGAAAACAGTTCTGCACGAACAAGCCCCTGCGGGACCTTTCAAAGCTATAACATCTACCAAGACGGCAACCTTGTAGATAATGTAACAACCAACGAATACACGGTTACAGGATTAACAAATTTCCAGGAATATTGTTATACCGTTACAGCCATTTATGCAGAAGGTGAATCAGACCCCTGTTTCAATGTTTGTACATATCCCAGAGAGTCTTTTGTTGTAACGCCGGACGATATGGACATTCAGGTGGGCGTTGGAGAACTTGTAACAGAAACAATTTCCGTTACCAACAACAATGAAGAAGCTCTTGAGTATTCAGTCTTCACCATGGAAGTTGCAAACCTNGAAGTTGCCCCAGAGCTAATGGTTGAAGATTTTAACATGGGTCTTTGGGGTAACATGTATGATTCAGATGCTATATGGCAGATCAGCGATTCCGCGGGCGCAACCTCTGTGTACCTGATATATCCTGAATCAGATGGATTGTTTGCCTATTATAATGACGATGTGATGGGAGCAGATAGCATACCCAGGGATACATATCTAGCCTCGAATATCATTATTCTTAATGGCGACGAGAAAGTGTATTTAATGATGGACATGTTTTATCCACAGTNGGGAGGCCCTTGTGGCACATTTGATATAGATGACGGTTTTTATGTGGATCACTCTTCGATCCTAATTTCAACAGACGGNGCGAACACATGGAGCGTAATAGACAGCAGCTATGCCAACGGTTATGCAGGATGGCAAAAGCTACTTTATAATATAACGCCCTATACGACAGGAAATTCTATTTTACAGGTGGCAGTACGTTATAGCGACTGCGGCGGTCACTGGGGATACGGGATTGGCGTAGACAACGTGGCCGTTAAACAGGGCGATGATTATTCGTGGCTTACAATCTCACCGCTTGAAAGCACAGTTGGGCCGGGAGAAACTGTAGACCTTTCTGTGGGCTTATATGGTGTTGAAAATGGCTTCACCGCCTCTGAAATAGCAGTAATAACAGCGTTTCCGTATGAAGGAGAGATTAACATAAACATCTCTGTGGGAGAGGCTGGAGTAGGCGTTCCAGAAGGCATCCCGGGGGAATTTGCTTTACACCAGAATTACCCGAACCCTTNCAACCCGGTTACTAATATCCGCTTTGACATTCCAGAAATGAGCTTTGCCCGCATGGATATATATAATATCCTGGGACAACGCATACGGACACTTTTTCACGGCGCAGTAGAGCCAGGATATCACCTAGCACAGTGGGATGGTAAAAATGATGCAGGTGAAGAACTACCCACAGGTATGTATATGTATAAACTGCATGCAGGTACATATATTGCCATGGAAAAACTGGTTTTGATGAAGTAAATCAAAAAAAGTTCAAAATTATAGGGGCCCNGCAGGGCCCCTATTTTTTTGTCAAAAACTTGCGGAANAANTTTTTCTTGACACATAATATAATCTAGTAGTACAATAATAATGCGCGAGTAAAAAAGCGCGGTTAAGAGTATCGCTTTGAAGTATAACATAACACGAAAGGAGAGTGATTATGCAAAAAGGCAGCGTAAATAAAGCAGTTTTGGTTGGTCATCTGGGCGCAGACCCGGAAAGCCGTTTCACACCATCTGGTGTGGCGGTGACAACCTTCAATATGGCAACCAATGAATCCTGGAAAAACAACGAAGGTCAATATGAAGACCGTACCGAATGGCACCGTGTAGTGCTGTTTGGTAAAGCCGCAGAAACAGCAAACGAGTACATGAAAAAAGGACAACTGGCCTATGTGGAAGGGCGTATCCGTACCCGTTCATGGGAAGATAAAGAGGGTATGACCCGCTATACGACAGAAATCCTTGGTGACCGNTTCACNATGCTGGGCAGAAAAAGTGAAAANCAAAACCCGGCACCAGCTGATGCCGGCGGGGACGACGATGATCTTCCCTTTTAATTCTGTGTGTTACTACACAGGTTAAAACAGTAATAAAAGGGGGTCTCTTTTGACCCCCTGNTGTTTTATTTTTGGGGCTGATAAATTTATGAAANATGAACATGAGNTCCCGGACNGAACTAGATCAATACAATCCCAGCCCTGAATGGATTCGTTATTTTCTTGGTTATGGAGCATTATTCCTGGGAATGCTTTTAGCGAAGATAAAAGTAAAAGGAAGACACCATATTCCAGACAAGAGCCCCTATATTGTAGTGAGTAATCATTTTGATATGGTTGACGGCCTGTTTGTAGTTTATGCATTACAAAGGCCCATTACATTCCTGATGGCCAGCGACCAAGTGTTGGATTGGTATTTTAAATGGGCAGTGTGGTTATATGGGTTTATTCCAACGAACAGAATCAAGCTGGCACCCTCGACGATTAAAAAAGCAAAGACCATTCTTCAGAAAAAACATATTTTAGGTATTCTTCCTGAAGGGGTCTCAACAGACAGTAAACTGCGCCGGGCAAAAAGGGGCGTTGTGTATTTATCGACGATTGAGAACACTCTTATTTTACCCGTGGGTGTATACGGCTTGAAACAAGCTTGGGCAAACTGGTTGCGGGGGATACGCCCAAAGGTGCAGATCCAGATCGGAAAACCTTTTTGGCCCAAGGATGGTGTGTCTGACCACATGAACAGGGAAGAGCAAATAGAGATTATTGGTAAAAATATCATGTGTAGAATTGCTGCTCTTTTACCGAAAAAAGCACACGGGATTTATTCTGGCGACACACGAATAGAATCATATGCTAAACTCAATGAATCATAGAACACTAACTTGGGTCTTATCCATAAGGCTCTTGTTTGCGGGGGAGGGTCTTTTGTATGAAAGAGAAAGCCATTTTCTAAATATTCGTCAGCTCACTTTTTCTGGTGAGAACGCTGAAGCTTATTTTAGCCCCGATGGAAAAAAACTCATATTTCAGACACACGAAGGAGACGAGCGGTGTGACCAGATCTATATCATGGATATTGATAGCGGTGAATTAGAGANGGTTTCCACTGGGGGCGGGGTTACGACATGCAGCTATTTTCAATATCCCACCAGCGAAAAGATCATTTATGCAACCACTCATTTAGGAAGCAAACAATGTCCACCAAAACCGGATTATAGCAAGGGGTATGTCTGGAAACTGTACCCAGATTATGATATTTTTAGAGCGAACCCTGATGGGACAGGGTTACAACGCCTAACTTTTTCTTATGGTTATGACGCAGAAGGAACCTATGCTTTTAATGGTTCATCGATCATTTATACTTCGGTTTCCAGCGGAGACTTGGAGGTGTGGAAAATGGACCCTGATGGTTCGAATAAACAACAGCTTACGGATAGGCTGGGCTACGACGGCGGACCGTTTTACAGCCATGACGGAGCAAAAATAGTATGGCGAGCTTATTATCCTCAAAAGGATGAGGAAATTGCTGATTATAGATTACTGCTTAAAAATAATACAATTAGACCGATGGCCCTGCAGATTTGGACCATGAACGCTGACGGCTCGAATAAACACCAAGTGACCAACAATGGCGCTGCCAACTTTGGCCCCTTCTTTTTTCCTGGTGATGACCGAATTATCTTTTCATCAAATTTGCACGATTCCCAGGGACGTAACTTTGACCTTTACGCCATAGATTTAGATGGCAGCAACCTGGAACGCATCACATATTTTGAAGGGTTTGATGGTTTTCCCATGTTCAGCCCCGATGGCAAGCATTTTGTTTTTGCTTCAAACCGCAACCAGGCCAAACAGGGGGATACTAATATTTTTATATGCGAATGGGTAGATTGATGAAGCAAATAATTATTTTATGTATTATGGCTACACACCTTTCTGCCAATGATTCATCCACAACCGCAGATAAAGATCCTGTGTATGAACAGATCAAGCTGACCGCTCTGGAAAAAGGCNTTCCCGATCANTTTCTAACACAATCGTTCACACATGAAAANATTCAAATTCACGACATCATTCCTGAACGNTTTGCAAAGCCTTACGAAGAAAAAAGCTGGACCGAGTATAAAAAGCTTTTTGTAACGGCAGGGCGTATAAGAAAAGGTGTTATTTTTTATAAGGAACATCGGGAAATATTAGAAAAAATGTTCAATCATTATGGCGTGTCCCCCTTTCTAATAACAAGCATAATTGGTGTAGAAAGCAACTATGGGAGCCACCACAAAGAATTCACGGTCTTTAATTCTCTATATACACAAATTGCTGTTATGCCTAAACGCGCACGCTGGGCTAAACAGGAAATGATAGAATTCCTATTATATTGTTATAAAGATAATGTGCCCCCCCACAGCGTGTATGGTTCTTATGCCGGAGCGTTTGGTTATGGTCAATTCATTCCTTCAAGTTTTAATAATTTTGCAGTGGATTTTGATGATGACGGTGTGCGACAGGCATATACCTGGCCGGACGTGATGGCCAGCATTGCCAACTATCTCGTGGGGAACGGGTATCCCGTCAATTCACCCGCCGGACAGAAAAAGGACGCGCAGGTTTATAAAGCGGTTTACGCCTATAACCACGCAGATAACTACGTGAAAGCCGTGTTGGCCTTACGGGATGAACTGGAAAGCGTAATCACTTCAAAGCTGGACGAATAATTCCAGCGTTTCTTCTCCGCGCCCGATCCTAATTGATACACCTTGCCCTTTTTTGAGNCCTTCCAGGCGGTGCATATAATCATATATATCTTGTATATCCTGTCCATCAATTTTGATTAAAACGTCACCAGGCTGAATTCCAGCTACTTCTGCCGGTCCACCCGGACGAACCCCGTCTATCGTTAAACCAGGCCCACTACCCGCGTACGATGGAATAATCCCAAAGGTTACCTTGAACCTCCGTCGCCCCTGTGGGCGTTTCTTTGGCCCTGCGGTTGTAAAAATCGGTCTTTCTTCTAATGCGCCAATAAATGTTGTAACATTGTAAACGAGTTCCAGAATTTTCTGTTCTCCATCAGCATTAATTTTTTCCCAATCATCACTAGGTTTATGGTAGTCTTCGTGGGTGCCGGTGAAAAAGAATAATACCGGAATATCCTTAGCATAGAAACTGCTGTGATCACTGGGACCAAAACCCTCCTTACTGTAAGCAATGTTTAATTGATGTTTTTTTTGTAATGAATCTAAAAGCGATTCAAAAAGAGGAGAGGTCCCCGTCCCGCCAACAGTCAGAGTTGAGTCTTTCAGCCGGCCGATCATGTCCATGTTTAGCATAGCCACCACATTTTCCAGATCCACAACAGGGTTGTCAACAAAGTGTTTTGAACCTAGCAACCCTTTTTCTTCAGCGTCAAAAGCGATGAACAACACATCCTTTTTTAACGGTTTGGCGGCCAGTTTTTCCGCTAGTTCCAGCAAACCAGCAGTCCCGGAAGCATTGTCATCAGCCCCATTATGGATCGCATTCTCATCGGGACGCAGNGAACCGCTTCCATCGCCCCCATAACCAAGATGATCCATGTGGGCGCCGATTATTATAACCTCACTGGATGAACCATCACCATGGACAAGGCCCAGCACATTGGTGCCTTTCGATTTTTTCTTTCTTAAGTTAACTGCACCTGAAACAGTAATGCCTAAATCAAAAGATACACCTGAACGGGTGCTATCCAATTCATCCTGTAGATCATCAAGAACAATATTTTCCGGCAACAATTGCTGGGCCAGTTCCCTTGAAACATGAATAGCGGGAATCGTGCCACCACTTGAAGATTGTCTGTACCGCAAAGGAATCATTTCTTCCAGGTTATCATCGTTGTAAGGATTGACAAAAATGATACCTGCAGCACCATTATCTTTTGCCACCATATATTTTTTACGTAAGGGCATATGTCCAGAAAAGGGAGAATGGGGGCCGCTGCCATCCGGACTACCGCGGAAAACTAAAACCCATTTGCCGGTCACATCGATATTATTGTAATCATTCCAAGAGACGCTGTCTTCCACACCGAAGCCGTATCCAGCAAACACCACTGGTGCGCTGAACGAACCAACTGCCGAAAAACCAAGGGGCATGAAATCTTTTTTTACTCGGAACGTTTTTCTGCTCTCATTAATTCTTAAACGCTTGTAACCTGAAAGGGAAATGCCACTGGTGAATTCAAAGGTCTGTTGAAAACCCTTGTTTCCGGCGGGTAAAACGCCCGCGGCTTTCCATTGTTTTTCTATGTAGCGAATAGCGTTTTTGGAACCGGGTGTCCCCGGGGCCCGGCCTTTTAGCCTGTCGGACGATAAATACCTGATATGTTCTGTGATTTCCTCAGAAGTTATATCGTTCGATTCTTCTTGAGAGAAACAAACGTGTACTAAAAATGCAAAGGAATAAATAAGTCTGTAAAACGGATTTCGCATTAGCGCTAAATTATAACCTAAAATAGATAAGTTATATCACGGAAATTTACCATGTCTAATACAAAAACGAAGGGTATCCGGATCAATGTTGAACCTAAATATTTACCCCAGCGTTCTGATCCTACAAAACCCATCTATTTTTTTACGTATCATATTACCATAATAAATGAATCTGATGAAAAAATTCAGTTGGTCAGCCGCTACTGGCATATTACGGATTCAAACGGCAATATAGAAGAAATCCGCGGGCCGGGGGTTGTTGGCAAACAGCCGAATTTAAAAGCTGGGGAATCTTTTAAGTATACAAGTTTCTGCCCTATACCAACAGAATTCGGGGTGATGCATGGAGCTTTCCAGATGGTGCGCAGTGATGGCGTTGCCTTTGATGCCCGTATTAAACCGTTTAAGCTGGCCGTTCCCTTTTCGGTGAATTAAAATTCCTTCGATATATTTTGAAGCCAAAGCGTGATTTCTAATAAAACTAAAATTATAGCCACCGTTGGACCAGCATGTCAGCGTACATCCGTTTTAAAACGGATGGTATCTGCTGGAACTAATGTTTTTCGGGTGAACATGTCACATGGCAGTGATAAAGAAAAACAAGAAATTATTCAGAAGCTCAAGAACATTGTAATGCCAAACGGTGAAAAACCGTGTATAATGGTGGATCTGGCCGGACCTAAAATACGTGTACGTTCTGCACCAGAGGGATTTGTGGTAAAAAAGGGTGATACGATAGAGATTAGCAGTGGTGGAAAGACCACACAAAAAACGGTTATTGTGTCTAGTAAAATACGCTTTTCAAAAGTAAAAAAAGGGGCAAGTATCAAGATCAANGATGGCAGGGTTCNGTTAAAAGTAGAAAAAAAGATTTCACCAACCACGCTAATATGCACAACAATCATTGGTGGACACATTCAAAAAGGAAAAGGCGTGAATTTCCCTGGGATCACACTAAAATTACCGGCATTAACCGTCCAGGACAAAAAAGACCTTAAACTTGCAATTAAAGAAAAAGTGGATTGGATTGCTTTGTCTTTTGTTAGAAGCGCAAAAGACAAACAAGACATAGATCACATTTTAAAGCGCTCCAAGGCCAAAATTCCTGTAATTGCAAAGATCGAGAAGTGGGAGGCCCTTCAGGGTCTTGATGTAATAATTGATTGTTTTGATGGGGTGATGGTGGCGAGAGGAGACCTGGGCGTTGAAACGCCACCGGAACAGGTACCACTTGTTCAAAAAAAGATCATCAAGAGTGCAAATAAAATGGGCAAACCGGTCATCATTGCAACTCAAATGCTGGAATCAATGGTCAAAGACCCTGTTCCAACCAGGGCGGAGGTCAGCGATATTGCAAACGCGATTTTTGATGGAACCGATGCATTAATGGTCACTGGGGAAACAGCTATTGGCCAACACCCAGTTGAGGTGATCAAGGTGTTAAAAAAAGTTGTTTTGGAAACGGAGAAAACCATTGATTTTGATACTATCCGTCAACCAATTGGGCACCAAACCACCGCTGACGCCATTAGCCACGCCACCTGTCAAGTGGCACAGGATCTTTCTGCGGATTGCATTGTGACTATGACCCACAGCGGCAGCACTGCCCTGATGATCTCTCGTTATCGGCCAAATGGTAAAGTGATAGCCCTGACACCTGTTAAATCCACCTGCAGAATGCTTGCTCTGGTTTGGGGCATTTCCCCGTTTAAGATTGTAGAGTATAAAAGAACAGATGATATTCCTATTATTGTTGAACAGGAACTTGTTGATAAAAAAATTATTAAAGCTGGCAGAAAATATATCATTACTGGTGGCGTCCCGGTTGGTATCCCGGGAACAACAAACTATCTTTCTATTCAAAAGGCTTAATATATGAAATACGTTCATTCTTTTATGTCAAATAATGCAGAAGGATCTGCAAATATGAAAAACGAGCTAGGGGGTAAAGGTGCCAACCTTGCTGAAATGTGCAACATGGGCTTGCCGGTTCCCCCGGGTTTTACCATTGGCACGAATGTATGTACGTATTATTACGAAAATGGACAGAAATTCCCGGACGGCCTTGCAGATCAGGTTAAAGACGCAATGCAAAAGGTAGAGAGTGATATGGGTAAGAAATTTGGTGATGAAACAGACCCGTTACTTTTTTCCGTCCGTTCCGGGGCCAGGGTTTCCATGCCTGGCATGATGGAAACAGTATTGAATGTTGGGCTTACTTCAAATACTATAACAGGATTGGTTGCTAAAACAAATAATGAACGTTTTGTCTATGACGCTTACAGGCGACTAATCACCATGTATGCTGATGTGGTCATGGAAAAAGCTACTGGTATCAAACCCGTTGAAGGTCAGGGCATTCGGCAAAAACTGGAACAAATCCTGGACCTTTTTAAAAAAGAAAAAGGATTGGAAAAAGACACAGATCTTTCCGGAGANCAACTGCAGGAAATAGCGGAAGCATACAAAAAAGAAATTAAAAANACCCTGGGCTCAGATTTCCCCGATGATCCCACCGCTCAACTATGGGGAGGNNTTGAGGCTGTGTTNAAGAGNTGGAATGGCGCNCGTGCTATCAGCTATCGCAGAATTGAAAATATCCCGGATNAATGGGGTACTGCNGTAAATGTCCAGGCTATGGTTTTCGGCAATATGGGCGATGATTCCGCTACCGGAGTGGCTTTCACCCNCAANCCCGCCACAGGGGAAAACCAGTTTTATGGTGAATGGTTGGCNAATGCCCAGGGTGAGGATGTGGTAGCNGGCCTGCGCACACCTAACCCGCTGAATGAAGCCACCAAAACTGCCGANACNCANCACCTGCCTTCTCTNGAATCATCCATGCCGGNACTCTACAGCAGGCTGGCAGAGATAAGAACTAATTTAGAAAATCACTATACAGATATGCAGGATATNGANTTTACCATNNANGAAGGNCGNTTATGGATGTTGCAAACACGCATTGGCAAACGCAATGGTGCCGCAGCCATTAAAATGGCAGTGGATATGGCCAACGAAGGGATGATAGATAAAAAGACAGCATTGCTGCGTGTAAGACCGAGTCAATTAGATGAACTCCTGCACCCCATGCTGGATGTTGAAATTGAAAAGCGTGCCACCTATTTAACCAAGGGTTTACCGGCCGGACCGGGCGCCGCGACAGGTCAACTTGTTTTTACAGCTGATGATGCAGAAGTATGGCGGAAGCGAGGAGAAAAAGTTATTTTATTACGTGAAGAAACATCTCCGGAGGACGTACACGGCATGCACGCTGCCGAAGCGATTCTTACCGCCAAGGGCGGTATGACCTCCCATGCGGCACTGGTGGCCAGGGGTTGGGGGAAATGCTGTATTGTCGGGTGCAGCGATCTGCATATTGATGCTCCAAACCGGGAAGTCTATATTAAAGATACAGCTCTAAAAGAAGGAGACTGGATCACCATGAATGGTACGGCAGGAAAAATTTACCAGGGTGAGCTAGGTTTAATTCCCGCAGACCCCGACACACATGTGGAATATAAACAGCTTATGGACTGGGCCGATGATGTACGGGAGCTAAAAATCCGCACTAATGCGGATACTCCATCTGATTCGGAACAGGCAATCAAATTTGGTGCAGAGGGAATCGGCTTATGCCGGACCGAACACATGTTTTTTGATGAAGCACGCATCTTAGCTATGCGGAAAATGATCCTGGCTGATAATAAAAAAGACCGCCGAGCAGCTGTAATGGAATTATTGCCTTTCCAGAAAAAGGATTTTGTAGGGATATTAAAAGCTATGGCCGGCAAACCGGTCACCATTCGCCTGCTGGACCCGCCCCTCCATGAATTCATAACCTTAACCGATAACCAGGTTAAAGAATTAGCTGATCATGTGGGCATTGATAAGTCAAAAGTTGAAAAACGTATCACCGGTCTTCATGAGCTCAATCCCATGCTGGGCCACCGCGGCTGCCGTCTGGGAGTTGCTTACCCGGAAATTACAGAAATGCAAGCTCGGGCAATTCTTGAAGCTGCCACTGAACTTACAAAGACAGGTGTTGATGTGTTCCCTGAAATTATGATACCCTTGGTGGGGACTGTAACAGAGTTTAGGGACCAGGAAACAATTGTTAGAAAAATAGCTAAAGATGTTGCATCGGAATTTGGAATGGAAGTTAATTATATGGTGGGCACCATGATTGAACTACCCCGAGCCTGCCTCACCGCAGATGAAATAGCAGAGCATGCCGAATTCTTCAGTTTCGGCACCAATGATTTAACCCAAACCACCTACGGTTTCAGCCGGGATGACATTGGTTCATTCCTGCCTGATTATTTGGACAGAAAAATATTAGCCCACGATCCCTTTCAAAGTCTGGATGTGAACGGTGTTGGAAAACTGGTATCCATGGCAGTTAAACTTGGCCGGGGAGTGAACGAAAATCTGAAGATCGGTATTTGCGGCGAGCACGGAGGTGATCCCAATTCCATCCATTTCTGTAAAGAGAATGGGTTGGATTATGTAAGTTGTTCGCCTTTTCGTGTGCCTATAGCAAGGTTGGCCGCAACGCAGGCTGAATTACACATGTAATATATTTAATTTTCTTCAGATGGGTACATTGATAAAGACTCCTTGAGTTTGCCCATTCACACCGGCGCCGTCAATCGTTTTAATTCCACGGATTGATTTAATTATTTGGCGTCCAGACATATAAATCAATTATAAAGCACTAGCCATAGATCCACCGGGTGACCATGTGAAAAAGCTTTTTCGTTTTATTGCCCATAGGATACCACCACGGCTCTTTTTTTAACCCAAATTGGTCTACAAGAACCGCCTGTGTTTGTGCAAAGCTTCGCAAACCTTCCGGACCATGGACCCGACCGATCCCACTGATTCCCACGCCACCAAAAGGGAGGTCAGCGGTAATATAATTGGTCATTACATCATTTACACACACAGAACCGGCACGAATCTTTCTTGCCACCTTTTGTCCTTTC
>PBZW01000042.1 GCA_002730315.1 Fidelibacterota bacterium | reverse complement strand
TGTGGGTATCAACAGGGTAGAGGACGATTCAGAAAAAGGATACAAATTAGTCGGTGATGTGGATTATGAATCTGTTAAGGATAAAGTTGCCGCTATTACACCCGTTCCAGGAGGAGTAGGCCCAATGACCATTGCCATGCTTGTGGAAAATACAGTTGAAGCTGCGGAGCATTGGGTAGCGGTGAAACGGTAACTGATAGAATAGTATTTGGATATTTCTCACCGCGAACCAGTTACCAATTACAAATTATTTTAAGATACATTAATTTTACACCTGCAAACTCTGAATAAATGCGCCCGTAGCTCAGCTGGATAGAGTGTCGGATTCCGGTTCCGAAGGCCACAGGTTCGAATCCTGTCGGGCGTACAAGAGTGGATTAAGATTAGGATATTGGATAATGAAAAATTTTTATTTCCGAATCCTACTCCAAATTCTTTATCTGTTAATCCTCTAGACGTACATTATTTAGTTTATATAATCTTATATTTTTTATAATAATTTCCTCACAACCAAATAGAGAGGAATACCTTCATGAAATACCTAATACTCTCATTATTCTTTTTTTCAATATCTATAGCAGGTGAAAAACCAAGAGCCCGTGATCTTGGAATACCATTCGATGGTGCATCAGGACCGTTAAATGCCATAACAGATGTAGCCGGAGTTGAGGTAGGACATACAACACTCATTTCAGGGACAGGAAAGTTAGTGCAGGGTAAGGGTCCTGTGCGTACAGGCGTTACAGCTATTTTACCCAGGGGTGATAAAAGTTTAGATGATCCATCATTTGCGGGATGGTATTCGTTAAACGGTAACGGCGAGATGACAGGTACAACGTGGGTTGAAGAATCCGGATTTTTGGAAGGACCGGTTATGATTACAAATACCCACAGTGTCGGTATCGTCCGTGATGCGGTTATATCCTGGCGTGTCAGCCAGGACGCTGCTGATGCCAGCGGTTATTGGTGGTCCTTACCGGTTGTGGCGGAAACCTGGGACGGACTGCTGAATGATATCAATGGCTTTCATATTAAGGAAGACCACGCTCATAATGCTATTCGCAATGCGCGTGGTGGACCTGTAACAGAAGGAAATGTCGGTGGTGGAACAGGAATGGTCTGTCATTCCTTTAAAGGTGGTATTGGCACATCTTCTCGGATTGTGACAATTGAAAAAACTAAATATACTCTCGGTGTATTGGTGCAAGCTAATTATGGAGACCGCAAAAACCTGACCATTGCTGGAGTGCCTGTCGGCAAGGAAATTACAGACCTGATGCCCCGAGACAGTTATGAACAGGAACATGAAGGTGATGGTTCAATAATCGTAATTGTAGCAACTGACGCACCACTGGTTGCCCACCAATTGAAGCGGCTTGCGCGTCGGGTTCCCATGGGTGTTGGTAAAGTAGGCGGTTACGGCCATGACGGTTCAGGTGATATATTTATTGCCTTTTCCACTGCCAATTCCAATGTCGCATTTGCAGAAAGAAAAGTAGCCGTGGAAATGTTGCCTAACTGGATGATTTCACCCCTGTTTGAAGCAACGGTTCAAGCAGTTGAAGAAGCAATCATCAATACTCTTGTTGCGGCGGAAACGCTCGATGGTATCAATGATAATAAAGTGTATGCCCTGCCCCATGACCGCCTGCAGGCAGTAATGAAGAAATACAATCGTTAAGTATTTTGGGATAAATTCACTAATGGATTATATCCTGCTGATTTTAAATGAAATTGAACAATCAGAAAACCAGAAGCAGGTCATAGACCTGAATCATGACGGTCTTTATGATATTTTTGACGTATTATTGTTGACGGAAATCATTATCGGTTAATGCAAGTAAAGACACGCTTACGATTTTTGATCTACTTCAGTGCGGTGATTTTCATCGGCTCGCTGGGCTTTTACAGCCTGGGTGAAGACTGGACTGTGCTGGAGAGTGTGTATATGACCATAATTACACTTTCCACGGTTGGATTTGGTGAAGCACAGCCCTTGACCGATGTGGGCAAAGTTTGGGCAATTATTGTCATATTATTTGGCGTAACAGGCGTCGCTTACCTGTTTACAGAATTCAGCAAGGAATTGTTTCGTTTCGACTTATACCGGAGAAATAAAATGCTTAAATCAGTTAAAAAACTACACAATCATTACATCATTTGCGGTTACGGCAGAATGGGCGCTATAATAGCCAGGGAACTGGCTGAAAAACGTCAATCGTTTGTAATCATCGATAATAAACCTGAAAAGATTCGAAATATCGACGAAAAAGGGTATTTATACATTGAAGGCGACGCTACAATTGAAAACACATTGCTTGAAGCAGGAGTAAAGCGGGCCAGCGGTATTGTTGTTGTATTGAATACTGACCAGGACAATCTCTTTGTATGCATGTCCATTCGTTCGATGAATAATGATGCCTTTTTAGTGTCAAGATGCAGTGTGGATGATAATGCAGCTAAATTACGCAGGGTAGGAGTGGATAAAGTAGTAAATCCATACGTTGCCGGCGGTCATAAAATGTCTGAATTGCTGCTATCTCCACAACTCGAAGACAGCGTAACCATCAAAACACCCCAGCAAACGTCCATTGAGTTTGGGATAGATGAGATTCAATTAAGAGAAATAGACCAATTTGATGGTATGATGATCAAAGATTGCCGCTTAAGAGAGGAGTATGAATTATTAATTGTAGGTATTATAGATGAGGCAGGCAATTTGAGTGTTAATCCAGGATCTGAACAAGTGCTGCACAGAGATCAAACAATAATGGTAATAGGTACTAAGGAGAACCTTGAGCGCTTGAAAGCATCTATATAATTATGTCATATAATATATATTATGTATAATTATATATACTAATAAATATCATTTCACAACTAAGTTTATCAGCCTTCCCGGTACATATATCTCCTTTATAAGCTCCTTTCCGTCCAGATAAGCTTTAATGCGTTCATTTTCTTTTGATTGGAATAAAACATCTTCTTTTTCAGCATTGGCGTCTATTTCAATATTGGCCCGCAATTTGCCATTCACTTGTATAGCAAAATTTATTAAGTTTTCTTTAGCCAGGTTTTCATCAAATTCAGGCCATGGTTCATAGGCAATTGAATTTACATAACCCAAACGCTGCCAGAGTTCTTCTGCTGTATGTGGAATGAACGGTGCTAGTAATTTCGTGAATGTTGTTAAAACATCCTTATTTATTACATTTAGCGTTACCAGGTGATTGGTGAATATCATCATTTGGGAAATGGCTGTATTAAAACGAAGGTTTTCAATATCAGCACCGACTTTTTTTATAGTCTGATGCAATAATTTGAATGTTTCAGTATTTGCTGTATCTGCATTAATACAAGAACTTATACCTTTGCTTGAACATACTTTATCCCACAATTTATTGATAAATCGCGAACAGCCCTGCAGGCCATTTGTATTCCATGGTTTTGCTTTATCCAAAGGCCCCATAAACATTTCATACAAGCGCATGGAATCAGCGCCATATTCATCCACAATCTCGTCCGGATTTATCACATTACCTCTGGATTTGCTCATTTTTGAGCCGTCTTCACCGAGGATCATACCCTGGTTAAAGAGTTTTTGAAACGGTTCTCTCGTGGACACATGGCCCAGATCATGCAATACATGGTGCCAGAAACGGGCATAGAGCAAATGAAGTACAGCGTGCTCTGCCCCGCCCACGTATAGATCCACGGGCATCCAATAGGATTCCTTATCAGCAGCCCACCCTTTTGAACTGTTTTTCGGGTCAATATAACGGAGGTAATACCAGCAGGAACCGGCCCACTGCGGCATGGTATTGGTTTCCCGCAAACCAACGACTTCACCTTCTTCATTCTTTATTTCAACCCATTCCTTGATATTGGCCAACGGCGATTCTCCTGTTCCAGTGGGTTCGTATTTCTCAACTACCGGTAATTCCAAGGGTAATTCACTTTCATCAAGGGGTTTTGACTCGTCGTCATAATGGATAATAGGAATGGGCTCGCCCCAGTAACGCTGACGTGAAAACAGCCAATCACGCAATTTATACTGGATAGACCCCTGCCCTTTGTTTTCCTGATCCAGCCATGAAATGATTTTCTCTTTTGCATCAGCAATATTCAGGCCGTTTAAAAATTCACTGTTTATGGCCGGGCCTTCTCCTAAATATGCTTCGCCGTCAAAACCATCTTCAGGCTCAACTGTGCGCATGATGGGCAAATCAAATTCTTTGGCAAAATCCCAGTCGCGCTGGTCCTGTCCGGGTACAGCCATGATGGCGCCTGTACCATAACTCATCAAAACATAGTCTGCTATCCAAATGGGGATTTCTTTATCATTTACAGGATTCATTGCATAACTGCCTGTAAACACACCCGTTTTTACTTTATTGAGCTCGCCCCTCTCCAGATCTGATTTTCTGCTAGCCTGCTCCTGATATGCCTTAACAGCGCTTTTTTGTTCAGTAGTGGTTAATTCCTCAACTAAGGGATGTTCCGGTGCTAAAACCATATACGTAGCCCCAAATAACGTATCAGGTCGCGTTGTAAACACTATAATGACCTCTTTACTGCCAACTATATTAAAATGAACGTCAGCGCCTTCAGAACGACCGATCCAGTTACGCTGCAGTTCTTTTACACTGTCCGGCCAATCAAGATCATCCAGCCCGGCCAACAATGATGCAGCGTAATCTGTAATTTTAAGCATCCACTGGCGCATAGGCACGCGATGTACAGGATGACCACCAATATCAGATTTACCATCCACCACTTCTTCATTGGCAAGCACTGCTTTTAATTCCGGGCACCAGTTGACTGGTACTTTAGCTTCGTATGCTAATCCTTTATTGTATAACTGCAGAAAAATCCATTGTGTCCATTTTACATAACCGGTATCGGTGGTATTGATTTCACGATCCCAGTCATACGAAAAGCCTAACATTTTGATCTGACGGCGAAAATTTTCAATATTCTTTTTTGTGGTCTCCCGAGGGTGCGTTCCTGTTTTGATGGCATATTGTTCAGCAGGTAGGCCAAATGCATCCCAGCCCATGGGATGGAGGACATTAAACCCCTGCATGCGCTTGTAGCGGGCTACAATATCTGTGGCAATATAACCCAATGGATGGCCGACATGTAGCCCGGCGCCGGATGGATAGGGAAACATATCCAACACATAATATTTTGGCTTTACAGGATCTTCATCGACCTTAAAGGTCTTTTGCTCTTCCCAATTGTCCTGCCATTTATATTCGATGTGTTTATGGTTGTACATAGATAAGAATATAAGTTTAAAGGGATTACCCTAAGGGAAACAAATGTGTTTTACATAATTTTACCGTGTGAAATAGATATGCACCCACCACTGATCATAGCTGTTGGTGGATAAATTAATAATTATTGAGATACTATTCTTTAAGTATCAATTGTGCTCGTTCATTTTCATCAATCTTGAGCCTTTGTTTTTCTCCAAAAAGCCAGAAAAGAATGCCGGCAATACATAAAGGAACAAGGATCGCCCACTCTAATGGCCAGACCAAGAAAACCGGGCTTTTAGGAATCACCATCGCGATAAGAATAAAAAGAGATCCTAGGGCTGCAAGTGTGGCAACCACTGACGCATAGGGCAAACGATAGGGGCGCTCTGCATGAGGGTGAGTTTTTCTTAGTTGCAACAGCGAAAGAGAAACCCCCAGAAACGCAACCGCAATACAAAAAGACCCCACATCAACAAGGGCAATCAATGCCCCTCTTCCCAGACAGGCTGCAATAGCTGTTACAATACCGCTAAAAATAATAGCGTTGCTGGGTGTTCCAAAAGTGTCATGCGTATTTCCGAAACGACCATCAATAATGTGACCACGGCCCAAGGCAAAAAGAACCCGGGTACCCGCAATAAAGAATCCGTTCCAGCTGGTGAGTAAGCCTATTGCTCCAGCAGACAATACCAGCTTTACCATAATTGGTGATTCGAAAGCTGTTTCAAAGGCTGCTGCGGTTGGTAAATCATTTTTTACAGTTTCCTGCCAAGGGGCTATCATTCCAGCAGCCAGCATGATCAAAATGTAAAAAATTGTAGAGCCAATAATTGCCATAATAATATAAAGACCCAGTTTGGTAACCCCCTGCCCCGGAGAACGTTCCTCGGCCGCTTGTGGTATTGTATCAAAACCAACGAACCAGAATGGTGCCATAACAAAAACCGCCATAAATCCTTTCAAAGATGCACTTGAACTGTCTCCCGTAAAGAGAGGGTGTAGATTTTCAAAATTCCCTTGCGTACACCCGACTCCCACAAAAAGAAATGTACACCCAACCAATAGAGCCGTTAGGACAACCTGCACATTCATGGCAACCTGTACCCCGCGGTAATTGATCCAAGCTATAAATGTGGTAAAGATAAATGCGAGCAGGATATGTGGAGCATACACTGTTGAACCATGAATTTCGTATAGTGGTATTTTATTCAAATTCGGAAAAAGATAACCAAGGACCATGCCAATAGAAACCGCTTCAAATGCCGATACTGATAGATAACCAAATGCAAGAAACCATCCAACTAAGAATGCTTTATTTGTACCAAAGGCCTTATATGCATATGCTATCTCACCTCCAGTCACAGGCATCATGGGCGTTAATTCAGCGTAACATAAACCAATTAAGAGCATCAATACTCCACCGGCCACAAAGGCTAACATGGCACCACCAGGGCCAGCGCTATTGAACCAACTATCTAATGTTGTGATCCACCCAACGCCAATCATCGAACCAAAAGCCAAAGCAAAGAAACCTATTCCCCCTATGGTTTTTTTTAATTGTGGACGAGCTCCGTTACCAAGATTGTTCATTTTAATGCTATAAAATGCAGCTAAAAAAGTTTTTGGGCATTAATAATTATTTAATTAAAAGTAATTTTTGAGAGATAAGATTATGTTCAGATTGAATAGTAATAAAATAAACACCTGATGGAACAGGTTGGCCCAAATCATTTTTTGCATTCCATCTAATACTATGTAATCCATTGTTCTGGTAACCTTTGGCAAGTTGCTTGACCATTTTACCATTCACGTTAAAAACACTTATTTGCACATTCTCGGATATAGGCAATTTATATTCGATTCGAGTAGTTGGATTAAACGGATTTGGATAGATGGCAGAGATTTCAATATTTTCAGGCATGACCGCATTATCTTCATCGTCAATACTAATAACTTCTTCATAATCATGCTCGATCCATACCAGATGAGGTGCGTAGAAATTGTCATAATCCATACTGGCGATTAAAATATCACCAAGACTATCATCATCAAAATATCCAGTTACTACCTTGGAAGGTCTGAACCAGCTGGTGGGATTTCCGTAATCAGGAGCTGACCATAGGGTATCCAGTAAATAATTTTCAGGATCAGTAATATCTCCGCCTTGGTATTCAAAATCATAAATATTGCCGCTCCTGCCACCAGCTATATAGATATCAGGACCATCGGGATTGGCGTACATTGGAGAATCTGCATTACCCACTATCAAACCGCGCAAATCATATCCGAAACTTGAAGAAGGGAAAGAATAAAGCCAATGAACATTGTCAGTAAAATTCGCCTGGCCAATATCTCCGTTATTCGTTAGCACATACATTTGTCCATCTTCATAGGGAATATTTGCAGAATAACTCTGGGTAGTAACAAAATAAAGTTCATTAGTATTATCGCCATCCAAATTAGCTTCAAAAGCTCCACCGCTGCAAAAATGAGTGGCCTGATTCGTCACATAAAAATCTGACTGTAAAAGATAAACGTCAGCCAATACTGCTTCATAAATAATCACCCTAAAGAATTCCCAGGCAACAAACAAAACCTCTTTATTGCCATCATTGTCTAAATCTGTGATGCGAGATAAATAACCAGGGGCTACTGTTGTAGATAGATCCAGCAATTCAACATTCCATAAGGCATTATCAAAAGTTGTTGATTGATCTAATGAAAAGATCATGTACCGGCCTTCATTATATAGTCCTGTATTTTCATCCCAACCAGTTGTAAGTGCCACTGCAACTTCCTGAATTCCGTCATTGTCAATATCTTCAATGGCAATATCGCCAACTTCAATCACATCTGTGGCCAGCATATCCCAAGTTGTAGTTGGTTCTGCTGGAAAAGAGTTTGTTGTGGAATCAAATTCCCAAACAGAAAAGCTATCATANTCGGTACCATCCGCACCGGCACCGTTAAAGNNATCAGGAGANACATCANTAATNANTAANACTTCCAAAAGGCCATCGTTGTCCANATCGCCGATTTCAGCTTTCGATACATTACTGGCNTGNTTAATACCGTAATCCATTAAATCCGCATACCAAATCAAGACTAGTGAATCATCTCCAGCCACTTCGTAAACACCCATATCATTACCAATAGCTCCGGTCCAGCTGGATGTTATTAAAAATTCTTGCTGCTCATCCCCGTCAGCATCAAACGGACCGGTCATGGATAAAATTGAACTTGCGGGAAAATAACCACCATTACCCCACGGTAGATCCTGCCAAACTTGAATAAACTCATTTTCGTAATTTTGAGCATAAATATTTGCGATAATAGTAATTACAACAAAAATGTTATTTCTTTTAATCATAATTTTCCCCTTTGCAAATGATACATATAATTATCCATTTGTAAAGTTAACAAATTATGATTCCTATGATGAGAAAAATAATTANAATTGTTACATCATTTCAATTAATTGCTGTATTGTCATGTAATAACAAGGCTGATGAGGANAATAATTTAGAAGTAANTATCGATTCTGCTCCTCCTACCTTATTAGTACCTTTGCATGTTATAGAAAGATCGCAGGGCGAAATAAAGTTATCCTGGGTAACAAATAAATTATCCACTGCTTCTTTACATTGGTACAGTGCTGATTCTTTATTGGATTCACTTACGTTTAGCGAACTTGATTCACAATTTATTGCGACTCTACCAAACTTACTTTCTGGATCTGAATATAATGTGTTGTTATGGTTATCGAACGCAGATGCTTTTGATACAACATTTTCAGATACCTTCTATACATTGGTTGCAGATTTTGCTTTATACGATGGTACAGGGGCATGGGCTGAAGGCGTCCTAAATGAAAAAAATCTTTTAGATGATATAGGTTATACATGGTCCACAATAAGTGAAACAGATCTAAATAATAAATCATTATACCCTTTTTATAAAGTACTTTGGATGCCTGGTGGATGGTCAGGAGATTATAAAGATGTGATCAATGATTTTGGTGAAGAAAACATTATNGAATTCGTCAATAGAGGTAATCTATATATTGGAAGCTGCGCAGGTGGCTATTATGCGTCCGATTCTACTATATGGGAAGAAAATGAAAAATATGATAATCCAATAGATCTTTTTGATGGAAGAGCAATAGGGCCAATTGACGAGATAGCACCTTGGCCTACTTTTTCTTATACAAATATATACATTAATAAAGATTTCGAGCCACTATCATTGTTACCAGACTCTATGAGCATGTTTTACTATGGTGGTGGCTACTATGTACCAAATGACCAATTAAGCGATGATGCTGTAGTTTTGGCTACATATGCTCACAATGACGAGAATATGGCTATTATGGAAAAAATTGAAGATGGGTACTATTTTATAACGGGCTGCCATCCAGAAGTGATCAGAGTGGGCCAACCAAACTCATGGTCGTTTGTGGAAACAATAATAAATTGGATCATGGAAGATATCAGAATTGAATTACCTGAATGATGGAGTATTAATGAAAAAATCTTCTTTACAAATTCTATTAGTTTTCTCAATACTATTAATTTCTTGCAGTAGTAAATATTACCCTACTGATAACTGGCGAATATCTACGCCAGAAGAACAGAATATGGATAGTAATAAGTTGAAANAATTCAGTGATCTCTTGGCAAGTGGTGAATTAGGATACATCGACGATATGCTAATCATTAGAAATGGATACCTCGTGTTCCACCAAACTTATTCCAATGATTATGAGTCTCTTTACTTGGCTACAAAAAGCGAACCAGGGCAATATAATTATTTTGATACTGATTGGCATCCTTACTACCAGAAAGGTGATCTTCATACAATGCAGTCCGTCAGTAAAAGTGTAACATCTCTGCTTATAGGTATCGCGATTGATGATCAACTTTTGAAAAATGAGAATGACCTTATACTAAAATACTTTAAGGACTATGATCTAACTGATTTAGATGAAAGATGGTCTAGTATGACCTTAAAGCACATTNTAACAATGACCACTGGGATCACCTGGGACGAGTCAACCATTCCATATACGGATCCTAATAATAGCTGCGCAGGCATGGAGAAGAGTGAGGATTGGATACAATTTGTGTTAGATCAACCTATGGATGCTGAACCAGGCGAAAAATATGTATACAACAGTGGTGCGACAATGCTTCTTTCGCACATCATTGAAAAGACTACAGGAATGGAAGTCGAAGAGTATTGTTATCAAAATCTATTCAAGCCACTTGGTATAGAAAAATATTATTGGAAACGAACACCTAAAGGTCTAGCTGATACTGAAGGTGGACTATATCTATTACCTGATGATATAGCTAGGATCTCTTATCTAGTGTTAAATGATGGTTTCTGGAGAAATAAGCAGGTTGTATCAAAGAACTGGATCAAAAGATCAATTGAGCCACATGTTAACATTCATTACCCAAGTGAGCGTTCATATAGATATGGGTATAAATGGTGGATTTTACCGCACGCTAATGAAGAAAATTTTGCTATTTCTGGTTTAGGATTAGGTGGACAAAGACCAATTATATTTCCAGATCATAACATTGTAGCAGTATTTACTGGATGGAATATTTATGATAAGCCGTCGCTAGATCCATTGCTTGCAATTGACAAAGTATTAGAAGCAGTGATTGAATAAAAAAGTCGGGGTGAGAGGATTTGAACCTCCGGCCTCGTCGTCCCGAACGACGCGCGCTAACCGGACTGCGCTACACCCCGAAATGGGCTCATAATTTAGATTGTTTTAATTCTTCAAAGAATATATTTGATCAAGACAAAACCGCCAATCAATAATACTGTGAACACAACCGTTAATATGTTAAAGTATTTATCAATGAATGATTTAATAGAATCGCCATATTTCCATATTAATCCTGCCACCAGGAAAAAGCGTACTGTCCTGCTGAGAGTAGACGCTATTAGGAAATTGAAAAGATTTATATCAAAGGCGCCTGCCGTAATTGTGAAAATCTTAAACGGAATTGGTGTAAATCCGGCAGTAAAAATAATCAAAAAGCCGTGTTGATCATATTGGTGTTGCACTGATGTAAACAACTGTTCAGAGAATCCCGGTATATTGTTGAAAAAAAAGTGAGCTATACCGGAATAGGTGCTTCCCTCCCACCATAAATAATGACCTATGCCATAACCGAAGAATCCCCCGGCAATACTGGCTAAACTGCAGATTAAAGCGAAATACAACGCTTTTTTTCTAGCTCCCAGTGCAAGAGCAATCAACAACACATCTGGAGGAATAGGGAAAAATGAAGATTCCGCAAATGCCAGGATAAATAATGCTGCTGTCCCGTATGGCGTTTCTGCCCAGTGGAGAACCCAATCGTATAATTTTCTTATTATGCTCATATCCAGAAAAAACTTTTAAGCCACATGATTATAAATTTGATTGTATCCCTTACATGCCTCATGGAAGATGATTCATTACCATAGATTGTTGGAATGGGAATGTGCTGTACCTTCCAACCTGACAATACTGCTTTTATGAGGAATTCGCTTTCAAATTGAAATCCATTTTCATAGCACCGTATATCCTTGAATACTTTTGTATGAAATGATCTATACCCGCACTGTGAATCTTTGATGATTGCTCCAGAGCGTATTGAAATAAGCAGGCTAGTTAAAAAATTAGATACTTGTCGTAACAATGGCATTTTTCGGCGATCATTACGGTATCCAAGTAAAATTGTTTCATAAGGAATAGCACTGAATTCATCCAACATTTCTGGAGGGTGCTGAAGATCAATATCAATTGTGATCAATTTAGTGCCCCCATTTTCATTGATCCAATGCAACCCAGATTGAATAGCAGCACCTTTGCCTCTATTTTTTTCATGCGTTAACGTTGTGTAATTCAATTTTTTTAATATGACACTTGTTTCGTCACTACTGCCATCATCGACGATCACCAGCCGGTCCAGCCATTGTTGGTGCAATCGGCCCAGGAATTCTTTTAAAGAAAATGCTCCATTGTACACTGGAACAATTATATATGGTAAAGGCATATTATCCTGCAAAGACGGCAATGGCTGACATGACTTCTCTTTGGGTGGTAAAACCAGCAGGTCTATTTAATAATTTCCCATTTACAACAATAGCACTGGACCCGCCGCCGTCCAGGTTGATTGCCTCTTCACAATCAAGATCAAACATTAAAATGGATAATTCATTTAAGTTCACTCCCCTGCTGTCGGGCTGACGGCCATCCACCACCAGAAATATGTATTTCCCATCTTTTGTATAACCTGCAGCGGTACGGGGATGAATAGCAGGAATCTTTGACCAGAAAAATACTTCATCATTATCCGTAACATGCTTGCGGCTATTTTTGACAACAACAGGCCCTGCCTGCATGGCATCATTCATTTTCCAGAAATGTGCTTTAGAATAATCGATCTCTGTCACAGGTACGCCTGGCAGATTATTTGCAGGCTTATCCCACTCAAAAATGGAATCATTGTGGCTTGCGATCCAGGCAATATCCATAGCACCGCTTTGATCGAACCCGATTGCACTCCTGGTAAGGTAATATCGTTTTTCCCGTTTTAGCATGGAACGTAGTGTATTAGAAATAATTTCACCATTATTTTTTAAAAGGCCTACGTGTTCAGTTGGATTTTTATGCATGAGGAAATAACCGCCATTTACGACCACTACAGCATCCATCCTGGCTGCAAATTGCCCAGGGGTTTCCCTCCTGTCCATATCATTGGAAACAACAATTTCGGTATATAAATGAACATTTTTACTATCCACTTCAACGTACCAGGCATTGAGCGGTAATTGCTTATTGCGGCCGGAAAATACGCGTATACCATCGGGTAAATCTTCAAAATTGGACGAAATATTTTTCCAGCCCATGGGTATGCTGCGAAATGTTCGAATTTCTCCGCATGAAAAAAATGTGAGCAAAGATACGATTAGTATAAAATGGAAAATCTTGGTCATAGATCGATAATTGTAAAATGAACTGTATCCATGGCAGCCGCTGTTATTTCATCCCGAATTACAACGTACCAGTCTCCTATTTGGGCATCGGAAATCGTTTTATATGTCCATGATCGCCAATACACGGACCTGCCGATTTTTATGGGTATTGTATCAATATAATTCCCCTGAAAATACCATTCGTATAAAATTGTACGAGCACTGAGGGCATTGCGGATTCCGCTATAACAATATACACGTTTTAATGTAATGGAAAATTCTTTTCCCGGCCGAATTGGTTTGCGCAAACTGTCTATCATGCCTTCACACATGAGCAATGAATTCACGTGCAGGTCTGGTAATTCAGGTTTTTCATCAGCTTGTTTTTCCGTAACGATTATTTCAGGTTCTTTAGTTATTTCAATAACAGGATCCACTGTAAGCGTATCTGCAATATGATTTTCTTGAATTTGTTCAGAAGTATCCGTTACAGCAGGGACTATATCTTTCATCGGAATTGAATATTTAATCTCTTCATTTGGATGAGTAAAAAAAGTAAATACACCATAAACTATAAAGACGATAGTGAGGGGTATAATATACCGATCCAATTTTTGCCAAATAGCAATAATCACCAGCAGTAAGAATATAATGGTAATGGGCAGAAACGCGGGGTCGGCGATGAGACGATCAATCATTCAAGAAATTTAATGGGGTTTAATGAAGTTTAAAAATAGACTTATTGTTGTTTTAAATTTCTAAAATTGAAATAGCCAACAAGTAAGAAACCAAATATTAAGGTACCAGTGATTAATTTTTGAGTAATCACTTCTGCCAGATGTTCATTGCTGAATAATACAGCATTCAATTCAAAATCTGATAAAAGTATATAAACACCGGTGGCAATTGCAATGAGCAAATATCCCAATCCTAGCCATTGAGTTAACCTATCCATTTTAAAATAAGATAGCGCTAATAAAAATGCACCACCGAATAGAAACCTGAATAAATATTCGGCAAAAAAAACATGGTCTTTCAAATTGATGTCAGCTGGTGTCAGCGCTACACCTAAAAAACAAAGGCTGGTACACATACCAAAAAATGTACCCAGTTTAAACATATTCCCTTGGGGTGAATATTTTTTCTTAAAGAATGTGTAATTGCCATAAAAATATGTGAAAAAGGCACAGGTCATAATTGCGAAAGCGAAGAGAAAAATAAAAAATGATAATGTATTTTCAACTCCTGAATGTGATACTGTACGGCCAAGGTCACTGATATAATTTTCTGTAAAAAGATATCCCACAGTTTCTGTCCGTTCCACAGTTCCCCCTGGATAAATCTGCATTGCAAGGGCGAGTAATAATACGAACGCTACAATAGCAAAAATTGGAAATTGAATAATTGTGAATTTGGGATTGTTCAGTAAAGACTTCATATATTCATTTATTTTAAGCATGTTAAAAAGCCTTCCTCTTACGAGCAAGGCTTTGATTGTCGGAGCGGCGAGATTTGAACTCGCGACCCCTGCAACCCCATTGCAGTGCGCTACCGGGCTACGCCACGCTCCGATTAATGTTTATGTAAATAGTCTAAAATGGATTCCAGTTCCTGTTTTACTTTAACTAAAATTTCACTGCTTTTCTCTTGTGTTTCAGAATCCGTCTGCGCTGCACTTACTTCTTCTAATGGATCTCCGGAATGCAATTGCGTCCGGGCACCCTTGATAGTGAATTTTCGATTATACAGCAAATCCTTTATTAATAAAATTGTGTCAATATCTTTTTGTCTGTATGTTCGATTCCCTGCCCTGTTTTTTGGCGGTGAAAGCTGCCTGAACTCTGTCTCCCAATATCGCAGAACATAAGACTTTAATTTGGTGAGCTTGCTTACTTCCCCGATGGAATAATATAATTTTTTGATTTGTTTTGGTTTTGATCCCATGGAATCTCAATTTAAAGCGATACTTTAAATTAATGCAGAGATACCGTCAGTNCAAAGAGTTTAAATCAATTCTTTAAGCTATTTTCAGGATCGTTGTACAGCAGACCAAAAGCATCGGCTACACCTTTATATGTTATTTGACCATTGATCATGTTTAGACCATGACGCAAAGCTACATCATTTTGTAATGCAGTTTGAATGCCTTCATTCGCTAATTTTTGAATATAGGGATTGGTTGCATTGGTTAAAGCAGTTGTTGATGTATAAGGTACTGCACCGGGCATATTGGCCACACAATAGTGAATAATATCATCCACTACATAAATGGGATCTTCATGGGTTGTCGGTTTGCACGTTTCAATACAGCCCCCCTGGTCAACAGCTACATCCACAATTACGGACCCCGGCCGCATCAGTTTCAGCATTTGACGCGTGACTAGTTTTGGAGCTACTGCCCCGGGAATCAAAACAGCTCCAATCAGCAAGTCAGTTTGCCTTAAGTGCTCCCGGATGTTGAACTGGTTGCTGTAAATCGTGCGCACATTTTTTGGCATAATTTCATCTAAATAGCGTAACCTGTCCAAATTGACATCAAGGATAAATACATTGGCTCCCAGGCCGGCAGCAATAAATGCTGCATTAGTACCCACAACACCACCGCCTAAAATGGTCACCTTGGCGGGCTCAACACCAGGAACACCTCCCAACAGAATACCCTTGCCGCCTTTAACTTTTTCCAAGAATTTAGCCCCTTCCTGGACGGCCATACGGCCGGCGACTTCACTCATTGGAACAAGTAATGGCAAACGGCCATCTTCTGTCATGATTGTTTCATAAGCAATTGCTGTTGCTCCGGTCTGCAAATATGATTTTGTAAGTTTTTCAGATGCGGCAAAATGAAAGTATGTGAACATGGTAAGATCAGCTCTGCACATGGCTATTTCTTCTGCCTGTGGTTCCTTTACTTTGATCACCATTTCTACATTATCAAAGATTTCCTTTGGTGTGTCCATAATACGGCAATTGACATCCTCGTAATCGGTGTCTGAAAAACCGCTGGAATTTCCAGCGGTTTTTTCAATCAAAACTTCATGACTATTTTGTGTTAACTCAAGGGCAACGCCCGGAGTCAAAGCAACGCGGTTTTCATTCTGTTTTATTTCTTTTGGAATACCGAGGAGCATTTATCTGCGGCGTCCACGATTGCGGTCCTTCCTGAAACCTCCACTATGACGTCTTCCACGGCCATTAGATTCCCGGCGAGGACGTTCAACCCAACCTTCAGGTTTAGGCAGCAGTGCCTTGCGGCTGAAATCGAGCCTGCCTTGATCATCAACCTTGATGAGTTTAACACGAATATTATCGCCTGATTTTACCACATCTTCGACTTTTTCTGTACGTTCCCAGTTTAGTTCAGAAATATGAACTAATCCTTCACGACCAGGTACAAATTCGACAAACGCGCCAAATGTCATC
>PBZW01000041.1 GCA_002730315.1 Fidelibacterota bacterium | reverse complement strand
CGTTCTGATGAACCTATCAAGCCAATTCCAATTAACTTTGACTATGACAGGGCAAAGGTGGAACTGGGAAAGAAACTGTTTTTCGAACCCAGACTGTCCAAATCAGGCTGGATAACCTGTAACTCATGCCATAACCTCTCGACAGGAGGTGCAGACAATCTGCCCACCTCTATCGGACATAAATGGTTCTTTGGCCCGATAAACTCACCTACCGTCCTTAATACAAAGTTCAATCTGGCACAATTCTGGGACGGCCGCGCAAAGGACCTGAAAGAACAGGCCGGCGGCCCAATAGCCAATCCCTTTGAAATGGGTTCAAAACATGAGTTGGCAGTAAGCGTATTACAATCGATACCGCAGTATGTCAAATGGTTTAATGAAGTATATGTTTCAAAAGAGATGTATATGGATGAAAAGATTGATATTGACCAGGTCACTGATGCTATTGCGGCATTTGAAGAGACTTTAACCACACCAAACTCAAGGTTTGATCAATGGCTCATTGGCTATGATAAATCCGTTTCTGAATCTGAGCTGGAAGGATATGCTCTGTTTAAGGATAAAGGCTGCATCACATGCCATAACGGTGTCGGTGTCGGGGGAAACTCTTATCAGAAATTTGGAATGGCAAAACCATATGACAAAGATACCAATACTCTCGGCAGATACAACGTAACAAATGACGAGAAAGACAAATACGTCTTCAAGGTTCCGCTGTTGAGAAATATTGAGCTGACTGCTCCATATTTTCACGATGCAAGCACATGGGATTTGAGTGAGGCAGTCAACATCATGGCTGAATATCAACTTGGAACAACACTTACTGATGATGAAACAGAAAAGATTGTTGCGTTCCTGCGAACCTTGACCGGAGATCAACCTTCAATCATTTTCCCGATTCTGCCGCCATCAACTTCAACTACTCCGAAACCAAACCGGAATTGATTTCTAGTAGTCATTAGTGCCATGTCCTCGGCGCCTTTTGTCCGGGGAAATTCGTGAAATTCGTGTCTTAATTCCCCTTGACGTCTTCACATAAAGGAGTAATATAACGTCACTCTAGAAGAAAGTACATATGAAGCAAATTTGATAACAGAAAGGCAATGGTATCGTTTTCTTTACAGATACGCATATCCGTTGCGCTTTTTTTTTGCCAGCACTGCAGCAGTTATTAACCTGTAGACAACAGGTAAAATCCTAAACCAATTAAATGGTTACACAAAAGATGATTTAGTACTAATAGACATAATCCTACAAGGAAAGACAGGCGGAATTGAAGTGGAGAAATATAGATAAAATCTTGGCACAGGATGAGTTTGAGGCGATTGAGAAGATGATGACTACAACCGAGAATAGTAGGACTGAGAATGTAAAGGCTGGCAACAATAATAAGCAAAAAGAGATTATTAAGTAAACCTAGACCCCGTGGAGGCGATAAACGCCCCCACAGGGTTTTTTACCGGCTTATCAAATTTTACTACCTTGCTAATGCTCGTTTGTAAAGAGACATAGCAGGTTGCTTATTAACAACTTTTCCTTTTGTTGCAGATGGATGCTTATAAAGAGACGCAGCAGGTTGCTTATTAACAACTTTTCCTTTTGTTGCAGATGGATGCTTATGAAGAGGTTTTGCCTCAGCTGTCACCTGAATACCACCGGCCATAAAAGCAACGACTAACATAATTATAAATGCACCTATAAATTTTCGCATAACTTGTTACCTCCGTCTATAAAATTGAAATTGTAAAAATTAAGTTTACATCTGTACTAATAGACGTCTGCTGAAAAGATTCCTTGCAATAAATTTGAAAAAATCTACGAAATACGCTTTACTCAGGAATGAATATTCAAATGAAAGAACATTGGAACAAAATTTATGCTTCTAAAGAAGTTAGCAGGTTAGGCTGGTATGAAGAAATACCCACATCATCAATAAAATTATTATCACATTGTAATATTAATAAAGATGAACCAATATTAGATATAGGATCAGGTTCAACAACATTAATTGATTATCTTATAAAACAAAGATTTAAAAATATTATTGCTGTGGACATAAGCGCAATAGCTTTGATAAAATTAAGGCAAAGATTAGGAAAAGAGAAAGCTTCTTTGATAAAATGGATAATAGATGATATTACCCAACCAGTTCAAATTCAAAAATTACACGATATTGCCATATGGCATGATAGAGCATTATTTCATTTCCTACTTGAAGACAGCCAACGAGAAATGTATTTATTTACGCTAAAGAAGGTGGTTAAAAAAGGTGGTTATGTTATTATTGCTGTTTTTTCATTAAGAGGAGCAAAAAAATGTAGTGGCTTGAGTATTAAGAACTATGATCAGAACATGCTGGCAGAATTCTTAGGGGAAGGGTTTAAATTACTTGAGTATTTTGATTATACATATTATATGCCCTTAGGAGATTCAAAACCATATACTTACACGCTATTTCGTAGAGAAAAGTGAGAAAAATTAGAATCTGCCATTTCTACTTCTGTAGCGAAGAGATGGGTTTAAGGAATAATGCAAATTGGAAATTGCTTTTTAAAGGTTTAGTAAAAGTAGTAAAATAATTAACAAAAATCAAGTGTTTTCTGGGTATGACTTACCACCTAATTAAGCTTGATAGGTGAAAGTTCTACATCAGGGTACACAGGTATATTACAGGTGAGATGTGGTTTGGGGTAGGGGTAGTTACAGCTAATCGGGAGCTACTCTATTCTCTTGAATTATCTATAAATCAGGTTAGCCAGTATGCTTTCGTATTCAGAGCCAAGGCTTTTTAATATTTCATGCTGCTCTACGGCAGAGTCTCTATCGTTTGACCAATGATAGGCAACACCGAGACCATAATGAGCCTCTGCATGATCAGGGTTAATCCTTATTACCTGTTTGTACGGCTCAATCGCCTCTTTATGCATGCCTGATATACTATAGGATTCACCGAGATTATAATGGGCCCCTGCATGATCAGGGTTAATCCTTATTGCCTGTTTGTACGGCTCAATCGCCTCTTTATGCATGCCTGATATACTATAGGATTCACCGAGATTATAATGAACCTCTGCATCACCAGGGTTAACAGGCATCGGAGGGGTTTTAATGAACATCATGCTATAAATACCAATTGATAACAACGCAATCATCGCAATAGACCCGTATGGTGCCAACCGGTAACCCTTTTTAGCCCTTAGAGTATTATTGATATATTCGAAGACAACTTTAATTAAGCTCTTTGTAGAACTTTCTGGAACTATGTTCTTTGCCCGCTCTGTTACTACTGCTGGTGCCGCCATATAACCATTTTCTTTTACCTCTTTCTTTAAACCATGGAGCATTATAATCTGCCGGAGGCAGTCATCACATTTTATAAGATGCCCTTCAAGATCTTCTCTTTCGGCATCCTTTAGGAGATTGTCAAGATAGCAGGCAATGGTTTCTTCAGAAGGGCAAGTATGTTCTTTCTTCCGCAACGAATCTCTTTCTTCATTCGTCTTGTTTAAAAGAGACTTTAAGAACTCATCAATTCTGTCCATTTTATCCTCGTTAAAAGGTTAAATTACTTCTTTGATTTAGTATGTCAAAAACTAAAGATATTCTATCTNCACTANAAAAGACGCTTTTCNCTCAAATATCTTGCCATTTATTTCTGTTTTCTTTGCAATTTTTTTTAACTTCTCTATAATTCGGTTCTTTTTACTGTAAACTGTATTTACTGTTATTTTTAATATTTCTGCAATTTCTTCAGGTGAGATGTCCTCCTTATAATATAGCTTCAAGAATAGCTTGTCATTAGTATTTAAATCGCTAGTTAATTCTTCAATTATTTCTCCATATTCTTTTTTTGATAGTTCTTCATCAGGTTGTGGTTGAGGATTTGAAACCTTTTCTATTACATCCACATTGTCCGTAGTAATGTCTTNTATNGGTATAGTGTGCTTTTGTTTCTTTAAAAAATCCTTAGTAAAATTGCTTGTNACCACCACGAGCCAGCTTGCAACAGTACAATTATTCCTGCCTTTATACTGTTTCAATTTTTTATAATCGTTTTCCATCAAGGAGAGAAAGACACTGTTGCAAATATCATCTGTNTCCGTATGGAAACCCTTGAGGGTCTTATAGATGGTATGATAAATTAGGTNTTTATATTTTTCGACAAAAGCATCCCATGCTTGTTTTCTTCCTTGAATACACTCAATTAACAGCTCTTTTTCAGAAAGACTATCAAAGTCCATATTTTTAGCTTTCTACAATGTTGGTACTGGTAAGTACTTGTGGTTGTAGTTATGACAATCTAATAACTTGCAGGAATGATGAAGTTTATAATAATGAGGTTAAAGGCNATAATCAAGAACAAACTTAACCATCAGNATACACAGGAATATTACAGGTGAGATGTGGTTTGGGGTGTCAGGTANTTGTGAAGTAAAATATTTTTNTGAATTATTTATTAATCGTGTTAAACAGTATTGTCAATGGTTTTCAGAAAGTTTTACTTTGTGTGTGCATTATTAAAATACATATTATTTCCCCAGTTCATGTACATGTCCACTTACTCATCATCTGTTGCGCAGAATTTTCGCTGTCAATCTGACAGTTTGCCTACTTCTTCTAGTTTTTCTAAAGCAGCATCACCGAGATTGATATGTGCTTGTGGTGTTTCTCCTAAATTCAAATCTTTATCTTTGGGAATATTGTAATGCTGAAGGATAATATCGTGGCTTTCTCGTGCTTTTTTGTGATCAATAACTAGTTGCCATCCCTCTTTGTCCTGAAAGGTCATATATGTACCATTAAAATCATTTATTAAGCGGTGAAACTCATTAAAATCTCGAATCTCCTTTCCATTTACTTCATTAACAATCCAACAAAATACATCATGGTATCCCGNATTAATATCATGTGCCAATACTTGAACAGCAACGACTACTTCCNTTCGTTTTTCACTAGGCCAGTTACGATATTCGACTATTAAGTCCTCAGGCACTTCATATTCCCTTNTCACTGATTTAATTAAATTCTTAGTAAGTGGACTAAAAACAATTCCACCATAGATAAGATATCTTGGTAAGTTATCATATTGATCTTCAGGAACTAAACTAAAGGCTTCAGACCTTCGATTAAGTTTGAACGAAGCATTATTGATCNTTCCTTGGCGTATGTATTCCACATCTATTGTCTCCCCCATCTGAAGAATTTCTATATAATAAGTGAAATAGGTACGTTCATTGGGCCGAAATTCTACGGTGCCATCATCTGCTATAGGATGTCCATTTATGGATAACAAAATATCCTCCTTTTTTAGGATACCTTTGGCTGAAGAGTCGGGTAGTACACCATAAATAAGGACGCCTGTTCGGGATTGAGGCATTTTATACTTACGTTTTATATCAGGATTTTCCATAATTTGAAATAGCGCTCCAATATCTGGAATTCCATCGTGCTCGCCATCCTCTATGTCCTTGAGAAAATGTTTAATGACCGGAGCAGGGACCATATATCCAGTATTTTCTAATTCATCTGGGTCATAAGNCATCATTGCCACTCCTACAATCNGACCATCGACTAAAACGGGCCCGCCACTATTTCCAGGATTAACAGCTGCATCAAACGGGTCCGCCACTATTTCCAGGATTAACAGCTGCATCAATTTGTCCAGCAAGTAAATAAAGACTGCTATGAGCATAGCTCTGATGCTCTATTCGGGAAAGGATTCCTTGGGTAATGCTTAAAGAATCTCCTCCGGCGGGATATCCATATACTAAGACTTCCCTCTGGATTTTTGGTAATTTACCGAATTTCAGTGGAACGACATTCTCAAAAAATTTTTCACTATCCACAGTGAGTATAGCCACGTCAGCCTCATGTGACACGCTCACAACACGAGCATTGAACCGTTGCACTTCTCCATAACGTTGCACTTGAATGTATTTATGGTCGGAAATGATATGAGCACATGTTAATACTCTATTCTTCTCAATAATAGCTCCTGAACCACTCCCACTATCCATCTCAAGCATCTTCCAAGGACTGTAATAATCAGGGGAATTAGATATTGCATAGATTTTAACAGTTGCCTCTTTAACTAGATTATTTTGTTCTTCATCTGTAATTAACCCTTCCATATGTATGGCCTGTATAGTAGGTGTTAGAAGAAATACAAATGTTATGATGAAGACGTGTATTAGTAAGTATGTTCTCATAGATTTTCGTATCTTCCGTGGTTAAGTTTACTCTACCAGATTTCTATATTTACTCAACGCAAGTAGTGGAAAGTAACTTCTGTACATATGGTACCTGAGGTAAAAGACCTTTGGAAATCCTGTACCGGTGAATTCTTTTTCATCCCATGTCCCGTTTTCTTTTTGGGTCTTTATTAAATATTCAATGCCATTTCTTACAGAGTCAGAGTCTCTTTCTTCCGTACACAAAAGACCCAATACCGCCCACGATGTTTGAGAGGGTGTACTCTTCCCTGTGGCGCTGAGGGATGTATCCCAATACGATTTGCATGTCTCTCCCCATCCTCCATCTTCATTCTGAAAGTCCTTTAGCCATGACACCGCTTTCCTTATATAATCCTTAGTCATGTCTTCTTTTATCGAAAGTAAACCGGACAATACAGACCATGTTCCGTAGACGTAATTAGTACCCCAACGCCCAAACCATGAACCATTTTTTTCCTGTTCCTTCCTGAGAAAACTAAGCGCCTTCTCTGCGGGAGGAAAGCTTAGGTCATATCCTAACCTGCCCATCAAGTCCAGCACACGCGCCGCAAGATCACTCGTACTGGGATCAAGAAGCGCATTCCAATCTGCAAAGGGAATATTGTTTAGAATTTTCTTATTATTATCTTTATCAAAAGACCCCCACCCTCCATCATTACACTGCATCCCCATAAGCCACTTGAAACCCCTGAGGATTGCCTGCTTTTTACGGTCTTTGTCAGGCAAATCTAAAAGCTGTAAAGACATCATCACTACCGCAGCATCATCATTATCAGGATAGAACTCGTTTGCGTGCTGAAAATACCATCCGCTTGGCTCCTTGACAGGATTTTTCACACTCCAGTCTCCAAAGCTTTTTACTTCCTTTTCTAGCATCCATTCCCCTGCTTTAACTAATGCCGAATGGTTATTAGGCAAACCGGATTTTAAAAGCGCCATAATCGCCCATGGCGTATCCCATACAGGAGACACACACGGCTGCAGGAACATGGTATCCTCATCGTACACCGCTAATGCTTCTATATCTTCTATCGCCTTTTCCACGGTGGGGTTTCCATCTTCATATCCAAGACATTTCATAGCCATTAATGAATTAACCATTGAAGGCCATATCGCGCCCAAACCTCCTGACTTTTCCAGACGTTCCAACATCCATTTTTCAGCCTTCTCAATGGCTGTTTTCCTTAAAGACGAAATAGGCTGATTCTCGTATCTCCTCAGTATTGTATCGAAATTTATAAAGTAATTTTTTATTGTTAACTTATTCTGGTCCCTCTCCAGCCGATAACTGACTCTTTCCTTCGGTATCACATATAATTCATCTAATGCCGCTCTTTCACCAACCTGAAATTTGGACCTGTTTGCCAAAATTATGCTTAAAGGGACTACAATACACCTGGACCAATATGACATCTCATAAATGTTAAAATAAAAGAAATTAGGCAGTAGGATTATTTCTACGGGCAGTGCCGGTATACCCCGCCAATCAAATTGCCCGAAAATAGCAAGGTATATCTTCGTAAATATATTACATTTCATTATCCCGCCCAAATTAAGAATACACTCTTTGGCTAACTGCATAACCGGCTCTTCTTCGGAATGTCCTGCTAATTTGAGTGCGAAATAACACTTAACCGAAATACTTACATCACTATCTCCATCATGATAAATACTCCAGCCGCCATCATTTTCCTGTTTTCTTATAATATACCTGATCGCCTTTTCCTGTTTCTTTGTGTCAATGCGCTTTAAAAAATGCATTAACATTAAGTATTCCGCAGTTAAAGCGACATCACCCTCCAGTACCCCTGCCCAGAATCCCTCCTCTTTATCCTGCTCGCCAAGCAGATTAGTCTGGGATTTCTTAATTGCCATATTCAGCCTGCTTTCAGGCGCGGTTTCACCGGTAATCCCCTGCAAAAGACGGTCAAAGTTAAGTTGATCTGAAGTGATTTTGGGCAGCATATACCCATTTTTGCCGTTAATAAGCTTGTGGCTGATTTTATCTACTATATCTATGAAATCGATTAGGAGTTTGGCCATTTCACACTGCTTATAATAATCTATAAATTAAAATATCTGAATTTTGTTCTCTTATATATAAAATTACTGTATCTTTTACAAGTAAATTATGGTGGAAGATATTGGCATACAGTTTGATTTAATTACTCTATAACAAATAGTATAAGTTTCTTGAATTTAAGAATTTAGGGATTCCCGCCTAACAAACTGGCGGACAGGGAGGAATTGAAGAATTAACCCCCCCCTAATACTAAATTGTTTTTAATCTGGCTGCGGCTACGCCGCGCTATGTGATGGCATGGGCAAAATAAAGGTAAAAGACTTCAATTTAGCACATACGCTGGAATGCGGGCAGATATTCAGGATAAACAGGGTCAATAGCTGGTACTTTGTGAATGCACAGGATAAATTTTTTAAAATCAAGCAGATCAGAAACGAGATTGAGTTTCATGGAGTTGACAAAGATTTTGTTGTACATTTCTTCTCTTTAAATGAAAACCTCCCTGAAATTCTTAAGGAAATAAATAAAGACAAATATATAGAGAAATCAATAGGTAAATACAGGGGCTTAAGACTCATAAAGCAGGAACCCTGGGAATGTTTAATATCCTTTATCTGCTCTTCTGCATCAAATATACCAAGGATAAGGTCAAAGCTTAAGGCTCTCTCCGAGAGTTTTGGTAAAAAGATTACACTGGATGGAGTTCGTGATTATACCTTTCCCCTGCCAGGCAA
>PBZW01000040.1 GCA_002730315.1 Fidelibacterota bacterium | reverse complement strand
TATTAACGAGCGAATCAAGTTTAGCATTATGAATTATTATGTCAATGAATTTTTGAATCTACTATCACCGAACCCAACTTATTCTTGACTTAACAGATAATCAAACCTATATTATGTTTACAGAAAAGCACAAAAAAAATCGAATAAACAGCTTTCCGGGAACGTTTTAACGAGGTAAATTTAAAAAATGTACAAGAGGAAACATCTTTATAAACTCATAATCTTTCTTTTAGCACCCCTGATAGTTATCTTCTTCGCCATATCGCATAGCAGTTCACTTAACAAAAATTTTAATGAAGAGGTTAATCAGGCAAAGGAAGAACACAAGTTTCGCCTGGTTGGCATTGTCTGCTCATATTTAAATAGATTTTACGTTGAACCTGACAGAATAAAACCGAAAGAGATGCTGACAGAATCTCTTTCCTGGCTCGAAAAGATAATTCCAGAAGTACAGGTTAACGTAAATGATGAATCAAAAAAAGTTGAAATCCTAGTTGATAAAACTTCTAAAATAATCAACATTTCACGAATACGACGATTGGGTGAATTATATAATACCTTAAACGACGTTCTGCATTTTGTAAACGAAAACAAATATCACGAAATCGAAGCTGAAGATATTGAATATGCGGCAATTAACGGTATGCTTGCACAATTAGATCCACATTCAGTTGTCTTCCCGCCTAAAGATTATGCAGAGTTTAAAATATCCACAACAGGCAAATTCGGCGGGCTCGGTATGACGGTTGGCCTGAGAGAAGGAATACTAACCGTGATTTCTCCTATTGAAGGAACCCCTGCATTCAGGGCGGGTCTTAAATCAGGGGATAAAATTATTGCAATTGACGAAGATTCAACCATAAACATGTCGTTACAAGAAGCTGTCAGCAAACTCAGAGGTGACCCTTCTACCTCTGTTATACTGATAGTAGAAATTAAAAAATCCCAAACCAACAAAACAGTCACACTGATAAGGGAAATTATTGCAATACCCAGTGTGGGCTCAAAATTAGTTGACGGTAACATAGGATACATAAAGATAAGAAATTTTCAGGAAGATACATCACAAGCTTTAGAAGAAAAAATTGCGGAACTTACAGCAGAAAGTGGAACATTAAAAGGACTCATTCTAGACCTTCGAAATAATTCCGGAGGTTTGTTAGGCCAGGCAATTGCCGTTGCAGACAAGTTTCTTTCTTCCGGTATGATTGTAGTAACGGAAGAAAGAAAGGGTGAACAAACGATCCAAAAGGCTAAAAAGTCTTCTAGGGATCTCGCAAAAAGTCCGCTAGTTGTAATTATTGATGCGGGAAGTGCCTCTGGTGCAGAAATAGTTGCAGGTGCTCTGAAAGATAATAATCGGGCTATCCTTATCGGTGATACCAGTTTCGGGAAGGGTTCTATACAGCAACTGGTCGACCTGATGAATGGAGCGGCGTTAAAACTTACGGTAGGAAAATACCTGACTCCAAACTTTACTGATATACAATCAGTAGGGATTGCTCCTGATATTTTGCTTGCTCAATCACAAGTATCAGAAGATGAAATTATCTTATTCAATGAAAGCAAGCACTTCAGAGAAAAAGATTTAAAAAAACACTTAGACGAACATTCAAAAGCTGAATTACCTTATGAAAAGATTAAATATCTATCCTTCACTGATACTGATAGCGAAACAGAAGAACAAAAGCAAAAACAAAAAGACGAAGACTACTATAAAATACCAGACCTGGAGACAGATACACATGTGCAATTTGCAAAAAAAATTATCCTTAATACCCCTTCTTACGATAATAACGATGATCTCCTGGGCCAGTTAAAGCCGATATTCGAAGATTTCAAAAAAGATGAAGAAGTGAAGATTTCAGATGCCTTAAATACCCTGGACATTGACTGGTCTACCGGGGAAACAATCACTCTCCCATCGGTTACCACAAAACTTCATCTTGTTCCGTCTAATGGAAAACTTAAAGCATCGGAAGAACTAAAAATAGAAATTAGTGTCACCAATAATAGCACAGGCACTTTATACCAATTGAGAGGTATAACAGAATCCAAGAACCTTCTCATCGACAAGCATGAATTTGTTTTTGGCAAGGTTGAAACCGGTATGACAAAAACATCTTCTAAAACAATCAAAATTCCACAAAACTCTATAAGCAGAAAAGACGAGCTTTTCATTAAATTCTCTGAATTTAACGAACATGCTCCGGAAGACATAAAAAGCGCAATATCAATTGCCGCTCAACCCAAGCCTGTTTTTTCATATTCATATCAGATAATTGACGAGGGTGAGGGGCTGACAGGAAACGGAGACGGAATAATACAAAAAGGGGAAGTCGTAGACCTTGTACTCTTTGTTAAAAATATCGGCAAAGGCACATCAGAAAAAAATATTATCGCCCTGAGAGATTTGAACCATAAAGAAGTCTTTATAGAAAAAGGTAAAATGGAATTAGGGGAATTACTACCGGGAGAATCAAAATCTTTTAGGTTAAAACTTTCGGTAAGGGACACTCTGGAAGCTGACAGTTTTTCTGTTGATATAACTATTGCAGATATCACTTTTGGGACCCGTATTTCCGGTAAATTGGAATTTAATGTAGACCAGAATAATAACGGCGAAAAAATACAATTAACAGACAAGGCTCTTAAAGTAACTGGTAATTATGTTCCTATTTACAACGGCAAATCTCTCTCAACCCCCATTATAGCCTATGCAGGTAATGGAACCATTCTTATGGCTGACAAAGAAACGCAGAGGTGGTCGTGGTGTCGCGTAAAAATGCCGGAAGGCAGATTCGGATGGATACCTTCCGACAATGTAGAAATCAGTACACTTGCAGGATCTAATCAACAGACGGTCCCGGAACTCTTTTTGCAAAACGTTCCTCCGCAAATAGAACTTGATTCGCAAGACCTGCATGATACATTCAGGCAGGAGTATCTATCTCTCTCCGGTACAGCCAGAGACGACAATACAATAAAATATGTCTACATCCTTGTAAATGATGATAAGGTGTTTTATCGGTCTAATAGAGAGGCATCTGAAACAGATAAATCAAACCTCTCTTTTGCCAGCGATATTCCACTTGAGGATGGTCCAAATATTATCTCCATAGTCACCAGAGACGACCAGGATTTGCTATCAACAAAATCATTTGTCGTCACAAAAATTCCTTCCCCGGAAGTTATAAAAACAGTTTCCTCGGAAAAAGGTAAATCATAAAAAACACAAGGGAATGTTCAGCGGCGGGAAGACCATGTAGTAATAATTAAATAATCTCATCTGTCCCGGTTTTTCCATAAGTAATTTCACTAATATACTTTTGTTATAGGTAAGGTTTCGTCACATATTATGACAAGCGTATAATACACAAGTGAAAGGAGCGAAAGTGACTACAAAGGGCGCTTCAGGCTTTAATGAATGGGCCATAGCTATCTGGAGATTCTTGAGGTCGTTGATTGTTACTGCGATAGGAGTGACTTTAATCTACCTGATTTGCAGGTGGTTGATAAGTTAAATAACTATACTGACTATTTTGTGATTTTGCGTGAGCGCACTCAGTCATTTTTTACCCTTGACTTCATTCCAGACAAAAGGGGATAAATGTTCTTCTTATCATTGCTCTGCTCCGCTTCCTGTAATCGCAGGAATTACAAACTCCTCTTTAATGCCGTTTCCGTTTCTTATTTCCCAGACGGTATGTTGCTTTTTACACTGCGCCCTGAGAGAGACGTTGCTTTTCAGTATTTGTGATGGCAATTTTAAATCTATCGCCTGAACCGGACATANCTTCACGCATGCCCCGCATGTCCAGCAATCTGCCTGGGATCTAATCTCAGCCTTGTGTGCCGCATTACGGAACAATAAATCACCCGGACAGATCCTTTCGCAAAGTGCTTCTTTAAGCTTTCCGCATCCATTACATACGTTTTTATTTATAAAGATACTCATTTTCTTTTTTCAATGCCCTTTTGATAATTCTCACTCTGTCTTCTACCGGGTCATAAACGGAATTAACAAATCCCAGCCAGTTTGTATCGTCTTTTTCAGGATAATCTGTGCGGGTCTGAAAGACCGGCCAGCGCGTCTCTTTTCTATAAATAAGGTGTTCGATCAAAACCTTTGCAACATCAAACCTGTCGATTAGCTCCAGGCACGAAACAAGTTCGTGTTTATCCCCCGCACTGAGGAGTTGCAACTTGCCATTTAATTTCTTAAGTTTTTTCCTGGCAATAATCAGTNTAGATTCTGTCAATTCATAATGTGATGTTGCCCCACCGGCATATTCGTCCATTATCTCCTGAAGATTCCTTTCCAGTTCTTCAGGAGACATTCCTTCCCTGCCATTCATACAGCTCAGTATTCTTTCTTTCTCTTTATTTATTCCTTCACCATTAATATGCAGTAATTCGATTCCCTTAACTTCTTCAACAGCTGCCTTTGCCGCTATCTTTCCTTCAACCCAGGCACCGCTTACATATTTCTTGGGAGCGCCGCCTGCTACATCACCGGCGGCAAACAGGCCGCTTATGGTTGTCCTTCTCTCGCCGTCAATCCAATAACCCGCCTGACAATGCCCTCCGATTACGACCGGCTCCATACCTCCAATTTCCACAGGCCGTTTCCTCGGATTATATCCGTCATTTGCCCATAAAAGAACAATAGCGGGATTCATGTTTAAATAAACTTCCTTGAGTTTTTTTTCTTCCTCGATACTCAAGCCTTTGGTATCAAAGTAGCATGGGCCTCTACCTTCTTTCTCTTCCTGTAAAGTTGCCAATAAGCGATGGGGAGATAAACATCTCTTTCCTCCAAGATGTTTATATCGTTCCTCCAGGTATTCTTCACCATGGGCATTCCTTTGCTTTATATCTGAACCCTGACCTATTGTGCCTGTTGGAGCATTTACCCCCTTAACCCTTAAAGGGATAAACCGGTTTTCAAAACTCGTCATTTCTGCACCAATACGAATGCCCATCGCATAACCCGTACCTACATTCCATGGGCAATACCACGTCGTGTTACGTGCGTCACCTGTTTTTATTGGCTTATAAAGCCTAGTAGCGCCGCCCGTGGTTACTATTACCGCTTTGGCATGAATAACATAAAACTTGCCGTCCCGATTGCCAAATCCATAGACCCCTCTTACACGCTCACCATCAAAAATAAAATTTGTTGCGACCACCCTGTTTAAAACTTTTACGTCCGCACGATACACGGCTGCGGCAAGAATTGGCTTTAGCCTCTCACCATAAATCCTTATACTCCTTTTCCCCCTACTCACGTAATTACCATTTTGATCTTTTTCAATCGGAAGGCCCAGTGCCTCAACCTGTTTGACCGACTCATTAAGGCCTTTTGCAATTGAATGTACCAGGTCTTCTCTGATTACACCGAAAAACTCATCCTTTACGTATTCAACATACGTTTCAGGTGTCTGGCCAGTATTTAGATAGGCATTTATCGCATTAAGTCCCATTGCAAGGCAACCACTTCTTTCAATGTGTGCTTTTTCCATAACAATACATTTAATACTTTGATCAAGTTTCTTCGCTTCAATTGCTGCCATACACCCGGCAGCGCCTCCCCCAATAATCAAAATATCAGTGTCCAGTTTTACAGTAGAGATTTCTTTCATTATTCGTCTATAATCCTGACTTCACACGTTACCTTTTCTTTTAGTTCTGCCACGGCTGATCCGAAAAAGAATCTTGACAAACCGGACCTTTTCCGTCTTGTAACTAAAATCAGGTTTACCTCTTCTTTTTCGACTACAGATAACACTACTTCTAAAAACGTACCTCTTTTGACAATCGATTTGTAATCAATACCCCTGTTTTTAGCCACCTCTTCGATCTCCAGAATCTTGTCTTTTCCTTGCACTGAGTATTCATCCAAAACTGCATTAAAGAGATTCTCGGTTGTTTTCCCTCCAATCCACCCCTCCTCAGTCAGGCTGTCAAATATTTTCTGTGGTACCTCATAATCTACGACAAAAAGTATTATCAACATGGCATTTTCTTTACTTGCAATGTCAACTGCCTCCTTGACACATTTATCAGATTTCCTTGTAGTCGAAAGTATCAGTAGTATTTTGTCCATTGTTCACCGATTTTAATATAAGGATTCTAAATCACAATCCAAGGCCCAGGATCGGCCAGTAGAAATAGGCAAAAATATTGAATAACATCCATGCTGCAATTTTCAGTATTATCCCTCCCTTAAACGCATCGCCCGGTTTAATGAAACCAGATGAGTACGCAATGGCGACTGCCGGAGTGCCCATGGGCAGAATAAAGGCCAAGCCTGATGGAACAGCTACGGCCAATGTAGTAATTACGGGATCTATTGAAAAATCTATTGCAAGCCCTATCGTTATCGGCATTAAGAGTGCAACTACTGCCGTATTACTTATGGCTTCGGTCAAAAAGATTGCAACAAGTGATATCATCATAATTAAAACAAATGGTGATTGGATTGACCCCAAAAGGGTTATATCTACCAACCAACGGGTTGCACCTGTCTTCCCCATAGCAAAGCCAAGACATATTGCACCTCCGTACATAAGTATCAGACCCCAGTTTACATCTTCTTCCACTTCCTTCCATCGCAACAGCTTAAAAACAAAGGCAATAACAACCGCTGCCAATGCAATATTAGCCAAACCAAATTTCTCTCCGAAACAAATCCATGAGAATATTGTTACAACCATCAGAATCCCTATAGACCATTCATCCCGTTTCATTCTACCTATGCATGCAGTTCTATTAATTAGAAGTATTCGTGCTCTTTTTACATCTTTTATTTCTGCAGGAAAGAGGAAAATCAACAACAAATACGTGACTGCCAGCATTGATATAACCGTTGGCAAAGCTGCCAGGGCCCATTTAATAAAGCCTATAGATTCACCTGTAACATCCCGAAGTATACCAACTGCCAAAGGTGCTCTTGCGCCGCCAAGGAACGTCGCTACTCCTCCTATAACACATCCCCAAGCCATCCCGAAAAACAGTGCCTTGCCATAATTGCTTTTTGTCGGCTTTAGTTCCAGGCTTGCAGAAATAGCTACAACAATTGGAAACATCATGGCGGCCACTGCATGTTCTGACATCCAAAATGAAAAAAAAGCAGAAAGCGCGATAACACCCAAAAGCAATATCTTCGGAGAATGACCAAACCATTTCAAGAATATCAACGCCATTCGATTGCTTAAACCTGTCCTCGTAACAGAAGATGCTAAAATAAATGCCCCCAGTATAAAAAAAACAGCCTGGTTACCAAAGAGAGAGTAAGTTTTGTCTGCCGGCAAAACTCCCATTAAGGGAAAAAGTATGATAGCAAGAAGACTTGTTATCATCAGTGGTATCACGTGGCTAACCCAGAAAATAACACAGAGTACAAATATAGCCAATGCTTTCTTTCCATCACTGGTAAGCCCTTCTGGGACAGGTAGATAGATGATTAAGCCAAACAAAAATATGGCAACTGATAGAATAGTATATCTATATTTTTTTGTCAGATAGGATGAATCCAAATTTATTTTCCCGTTAAAATAATTACATTACTTTGTTGCAAAGTTAGTCAAGAATAGATGAAAAAATTTATGTATGGTACATTGAACCTTCTTTTTGAGACCTTTCCTGTGTTACGAGATTCTTAATTGTTATATTTTCTATACTTGCCAACATTGAATCATACATTTTCTGCCATAAATCCTTTAACACGCATGAGGCCTCAATTGAACAGCATGCAGATAGAGATGATATTCTCTCGTTTACGCAGTCTATTGGTGCCAGGGACCCCTCAAATAACTCTATTATCTCCCTGACACTTACTTCGCCAGGATCTCTGGCGAGACAATGCCCGCCATTTGCCCCTCTAACACTGACTATCACACCGCCGTTTTTCAGTGTTAACAGTATTCTCTCAATAAATGATTCAGGAATATCTCTGCTACTTGCTATCTCTCTACTTAAAACTAGTCCTTTGTCATATCTTTGTCCCAACTCTAAGAGAGCAAGTATTGCATATTCTGTTTTGCTGGACAGTTTCATTGTAAGTTATATGGATATAATATGTTAGCAACAATCAAGTTTGGCAGGGGTTTAAAATCTTAAACCTCTGCTAATGCGTTATTTTATTCTTGACTAACTTTGCAACAAAGTCAAATTATATTGTTAAAAAAAAGATTTGTCAACTTAATTCTTTTGTAACCTAATAAATCCAAGTGATAACCTAAACTCTGTAATAACGCAATTTAGGAGTTAAAAACAGGCGGAAAGATATTTTGTTGTAAATTGTTATGTTTTTCAGCTTTAGGCACTTTTAACCTGGAACTTTTAGATGTAATACTTATCTTTACCATGCCATTAGTTCTCCAACAATCTCTTCCACGAGGTCTTTTATCGTTACTAT
>PBZW01000039.1 GCA_002730315.1 Fidelibacterota bacterium | reverse complement strand
CCAACTTTCTTCTGATATAAGCAATTTTATGCTGGAGAGGAAGGTCTTTTGGGCAAACATCTTCACAGCCCATAAGCGACATGCAGCCAAACACTCCATTTTCATCGCCAATCAACTCGTAAAAGTCATCATGGGTTCTGTTATCGCGTGGATCTACCTCAAAGCGGGCAATCTTATTGAGACCTACAGCGCCGACAAAACCCTCTTTCATCCTGATCGTACCGCAACCAGCCACACAACAACCACATTCAACACAGCGATCCAGTTCATAAATCTCTTCCGCTTTATCGGGATCCATTTTTTCTTCTATTTTAGAATAATCAATTTCTTTTTCTTTTTCATGGATCCATGTTTCCAATCTTTCGCTCATCTTGCGCATCCATTTACCGGTATTTACAGATAGATCCCCAATCAGTTCAAAAACGGGAAGCGGGGCCAGCCTGATTTCAGCAGAAAGGGAATTTGTACTCGTCCTGCAGGCCAAACCTGGACGGCCGTTAATTATCATACCACAACTTCCGCAAATACCTGCCCGACAAACAAAGTCATACTGCAGGGATGGTTCCTGTTTCTCCCTGATTTCATTAAGGACAATAAATAGCGTCATCCCGGGTGCCTCTTTCACCCGATAGGTTTTTACTTCCGGTATGCTGTCTTTTACCTTTGGATCAAACCTGAGTATTTTGATCTTTAATAATCGTCCTTTTTCTTCACTCATGATAATGGTTCAATTAATCTCTCGTTTTTACCCTTATACTTCTTAGGGAGTGGAGAATCCAGCAATGCTTTCTGTATCTCAAATCTATCAGCGTTTGGCATATTAGCTTTGATTTCTTCTATTTCTTGCTTCCGTTTAGCTGTATCAGGATGGTGCAATATATTGTCTTTACCATAGCCTCTGGAACCCGGAGGCATCTCCATTTTCATAATATCAAGCGGCTCGTAATCTAGTTTAGGCAGGGTTGCATCATCGCTATCCCAAGTTGCAAGGGTTCTTTTCAGCCAATCCCTATCGTTTCTTTCCGGATAATCCTCTCTTGCATGAGCTCCTCGGGATTCTATNCGTTGCTCAGCGCCCAAGGCTACGCACAGGGCCAGCTTAAGCATCTTTTGCACTCTGTAAGCTGTCACCAGCTCAGGATTAGATGCCGAGGAATTATAGTTAACCTTGATTNTTTTACTTTTTTTATATAGTTCCTCCAGTTCATTTACAGCAGCTTTTAGATCATCACCATTTCTAAAGATCCCAACCTTATCCATCATAATGGTCTCCATAGCATCCCGTAGCTCAAATGCGCTTTCAGTTCCATTCCCATTCAGTAATTGATCGACCTTTTCTTTTTCTGNATTATAAAATTTTTCTATCAATGCTGTCGAAATAGATATATTATTATTNTTTTCCAGNTCATCTGAAATATATTCAGCAACCAACATCCCNGCAACCACGGTTTCGGCAACTGAATTACCTCCTAAGCGGTTAAACCCATGCATGTCCCAGCAAGCGGCCTCACCAGCAGACCATAACCCTTTGAGGGTTGGACTTTCCCCGGTATGACATGTTTTTATTCCGCCCATGGAGTAATGCTGTGTTGGCCTTACAGGAATCCATTCTTTAGCAGCGTCTATGCCAAGGAAATATTTACAGATCTCAAACACTTCCCTGAGATTTTTCTCCACATGTTTACGACCCAAAATGGTTATATCCAGCCACAAATGATCACCGTATCTAGATTTTACGCCTTTACCTTTCCGAATATGCTCAGTCATCCGTCTGGACACAACATCCCTTGATGCTAATTCCTTTTTTTCCGGTTCATAATCAGGCATAAACCTATATCCATCCACATCGCGAAGCACACCTCCATCACCACGACATCCTTCCGTTGTTAGAATCCCTGCAGGTACAATAGCTGTGGGATGAAATTGCACAGCCTCCATATTCCCCAATGCTGCTACCCCTGTTTCTAGCGCTATGGCTGTTCCAATACCTTCACTAATAATGGCATTGGTAGATACTTTATATATTCGCCCATATCCTCCAGTAGCTATCGTTGTTGCTTTTGCTATGTATGCAATTAATTCTCCGGTAATCAGATTTCTGGCAATACAGCCATTGCACCGTTTTCCATCATGGATTAGGGCCGTTGCTTCAATGCGCTCATGAATCTCTATTTCTTGTTTAATGCTTCTGTCGCTCATCACATAGAGCATCGAGTGGCCAGTGCCATCACTGACATAGCAGGTTCTCCATTTTTTGGTGCCGCCAAAGTCACGTGAAGTGATAAGACCATGAGCTTTTTCACTTTCCGTAATTGTCACTTTCTCCGCATTGATCACAGCTTCATGTTCTCCTTTACGCACCCTATTCCATGGCACCCCCCAATTGGCGAGTTCTCTGATAGCCTTAGGGGCAGTATTTACAAACATCCGGGCAACATCCTGATCACATCCCCAGTCACTACCTTTCACAGTATCTGCAAAATGAACATCTTCATTGTCCNCCTGTCCTTTTGCTGAGTTTGCCAGGGAAGCCTGCATTCCTCCTTGCGCTGCCGCTGAATGCGAGCGTTTTGGAGGAATAAGAGAAAGAACGATAACATCATGTCCTCTATCTTTAATACCTGTTGCAACCCTAAGACCCGCCAGACCGGCGCCAATTACTAATGTATCTGTATAAATCACCTTCATATTTTAAATATAGTCTCTAGTCGTCTCTAATAATGATGAAATCTCATAGCGCTCACCGACTTTATCCTTATGAGCTATTCCGATCTTAATGTAGGCTGCCAAACTCAGTACACCAAGAGTGAGAAAAGCTACAGTCACAATCCATTTTGCCTTTTTCAACTTCTTTCTGCTGGCCTTGGGGTTTTTACCGTCAAACCAGCCCCATTTTACTGCCAGACGATACAATCCTATAGACCCGTGGAATTCTACAGCCAGCAAAAGCAAAATATAAAGGGGCCACATATACTCGCTCCACACTCTATCAGAAGAAGCATATGGACCAATCTCTGCGGGATGGGTCATGATAACGTAAAGATGAATCGAGCCAAGAAAAAACATAGCAAATCCGGTGAATATCTGCCAGAACCACAAGCTTGTATCGCCGTGTTTCATCATCTTCATATGAGCTCTGTATTCTTTATACTGTTCCCAATTATTAGGGAATTTCCTCACCGCTATCGCCGCGTGGACAATAAAAATAATGAAGACGCCTATTGCTACCAGGGAAACAAAAATCGGGTAACTTTTTCCAAAAAAGAATTTCCCTTCCAAAAATTTGGTAACATANAACATTGCTTCTTCACCTATGAGTATAGATGAAACAAGGAGCATATGAGCCCACATAAACAAGGCCAAAACCAGTCCGGAGGCACTTTGAGCAAAATCCAATTTAGCGTATTTTCTGCTCTTCACTACTTCAACGGCCCGACCCGCCTGCTGCGTCATATCAACAGAATTGTTCATAAATATTTCTTTGATATTTTAGAAAAATAATCCATTTGAAATTATTCAATACCGGTCAGCTAATCCAGCGCCTAAATGAGCACCATAGAACAATACCAACACAGCTAAAACACTTACAATTAAATATATTAGTGGTGGTTTAGCAGTTGCCTGGCGATTAACGTGCCGCCAAATCAATAAGGCAAAAAATATTACACTAGCTGAAATTTGCATTGAACCATGTGTTTCAATTATTGGAAAAGGGGCAGACATATGGCCATAGATTCGATCAGCAATAAAACCAGTTAATACTGCTACAATAGCGGCGATGGTGCCTAGTAGTAAGGTATACCATGCAGCTGAATACAACTTTTTATGACCGGAAAAAACACCCAAAAGATCAAACAAGGCGCTTGTGGATAACAGGGCTATGGGAAAATGGATCACCTGGTTATGAATGTAATCAAGACTAAACATTTCTGCTTCTTTCCATAGTGAAATCTTGGACTGTTTTTCCAGATTTTGCAAACTGTTCCTGAATTTGCAATGTAAAAGCGCCATTAAATAAAACATTATCAATAAATGGTTCAATGAATTCCCTTTCTGATTCCATTTCTATTCGTTCCGCTCGTTCATCTAAGCTGGTATAAATTTGTTCTGCTAGCCATTCAAACCATTGGAGGATTGATTTATTCTGTGGACCGGGCTGGCTTATGTCTAGCGTTGCTGCTTTCAAATTCAAGTCCTTTCGTTCTGCTGTGGTCCAGCTCTCGACTGTTTCTAATAATATATTCCTGGTTTTTCCCTGTTCCATTAAGCCTTGCCAAAATGCCAAAGGTGCTAGTTCAAAACCTTTTGGTGGGCGGTCTGTTGAGCGTAACTCCAACACTGTTTTATAACGTTCATGTGTGAAAATTTGATGGAGGGCTGTTTTTATATCTTCATAGGCTAGTTTACCATTTATAGAAACTGTTTCCAGCCATTGTTTAATAGTACCATTGAAAGCACTTGTTTCACCAGATGAGTCAGGAGTAATAAAAATAACCGGAACATCCAAAATATAACGGCAATATTGAGCCAGCAATCCGGCACTATTATGTATCCCTTGATCGATTAAATGCCCGCAGCGTGCTGGGTCTGTATCTTCCCAGATACGGTAACGTATATTTTCATACCCAAGGGGATGGTTGTTCATAAACGGGGCGTTGGAAAATAGAATAACTGCCAAAGGACTGATACAATCAGCAATGTACCCGCATTCTTCAGCATCTTGTTTACTTAACAAATCAATATTTACTTGTACGCTGGCCGTATTACGCATCATCCATGGACCATGTTTTCCTGTAGCCATAAAGCAGTCATGCATCAGGCGATATTTATGTTGATTAATCAACTCTATATCGTTGGGGTTGTAGATTGGATCCAAGGCAAGATCAATTAGTGTTAATTCATGATCAGCACACAATTCATTCATTGTCTTTTGAATAGCGATAAATTCTTGCTGAATATCATGGATATGATATGCCGGATGTGACGCCCATTCAAATTGCCCCCCGGGTTCCAGTGAACAGGTCAAATATGTGTCCAAATCCTTACATCCTGAATCAATGGCCTGCATAAAATCAGTAGCTGAGTATTCAGTCCCTTGATTTACGGGTATACGTTTACCATTGCTGTTATAAATGATAGTTTCGATTTCCGCACCAATGGCGCGTTCCGCTCCTGCTTTGCAGCCGGAAAGAATATGTGCTTCTATTTGTTCAGCTATGTTTTTCAATGTTTACCTATCTATATTCATTTTAGGGTCTAATATATCCCTGACACTATCGCCCAATATATTAAATCCCAACACAGCAACAGCAATAGCTGTTCCTGGGGCTAATGAAGACCAGGGGGCGATTCGTAAAAAATCTTTACTGCTGTTGATCATTGCACCCCAGCTTGGTGTGGGTGGTTGAGCACCCAACCCTAGAAATGATAAACTGGCCTCGGCCATGATTGCTCCAGCAATACCCAAGGTAAAAGTAACAATGATGGGTGCCAAGCTGTTCGGGAAAATATGCCGCCAAAGTATTGCTGCCTTATTTAAACCTAATGCTTTTGCGGATTGTATAAATTCCTGTTCCTTCAGCTGCAATACCTGCCCCCTGACCAAGCGCGCCATGCCCGGCCAGGTAACAAGACCGACAGCCAGAAATACAACATTCAAATTGGGTTCCAAAGCAGCTGTAATACCTATTAAAAAAAGTAAAGTTGGAAACCCAAACATTACATCAGTAAAGCGCATAATGATTGTATCTGTTATGCCGCCATTGATTCCAGCCAGTGCGCCTAAAAAAACTCCTATAACTAAAGCGACAATACTGGCACTGAAGCCGACCATAAGAGAAATACGGGCCCCGTAGATAATCCTGGATAAAATATCCCGGCCAAATTGATCTGTACCTAACCAAAAGGTTACCGTTTTCTTCCCTTCAGCCAGTGTTCCCCCAGCAATATTTGGCAGTTTAATGTAGTGTTTCCTATTTAATATATCCGTAATGATGGCTGTTTCATCTACAATATCTACCTCTTTTAGGACTAGGGACACATAGGGAAGTTCCGGGGCCAGACGATACAGAACTATATCCCCACTAAACCCGGGTGGTTTATTCCGAAATTCTAATATTTGACTGTTCGGATCCTGCGGTGCAAGCCACGGGGCAAAAATCCCAAGCAGTGCTATTAGTAGCACGCAGGTAAGTCCAAAAATTATGCCTGTATCTTTCAACACCATATAATAATTATTTCCTCGACCGTTCCAACCGCACCCTGGGATCTACAAAACCATAGAGCATGTCCACCAGTACATTCATTAACACAAACATAAGTGCCATGAACAGCACAGTCCCCTGAATCACAGGGAAATCCCTTTTTAAAATAGCTTCCAATGCCAACCGTCCTATACCCGGCCAACCAAAAATAGATTCTGTAAGTACTGCACCAGACAAATAACTACCAAAGTCTGTACCAATAATTGTTATTACAGGAATCAAGGTATTAGGGAAAGCGTGTTTTATGACTACTTTCCATTCTGGTAATTTTTTGGATCGGGCTGTACGGATGTAGTCCTGGCTTAAAACATCAAGCATTGTTGCTCTAGTTAACCGTGCCAAATAAGCCGCTGAGCGAAGTCCCAACGTTACGGCGGGTAATATGAGATATTCAAACCCGCCAAACCCTGTAGGCGGCAACCAGCGCAGGATAACGCCTACTACCAAGACTAAAATCAACCCCACCCAGAATACCGGAGCAGATATACCTGCTAAAGTTAGAACCATTATACCACGGTCTAATAAACTCCCCGGGCGAATGGATGAAATAATTCCTGAAGTAAGGCCAACCAGTACCGCAAAGAACATGGCTGTAATAGCAAGTATCATTGTGTTTGGAAATTTATCCATAACCAGTTTTGCAACGGGTTCTCCAGTAATAAATGAATTGCCAAAATTTCCCTGGAATACATTCCCAACATAGCGCAAAAATTGTAGTGATAGTGGGTCATCCAGGTGCATTTCCTGACGCAGGCGCTGAACAGTTTCTTCATTATACCGTTCTCCAACCATGGATACAACCGGATCTCCCGGTACGATATACATTAAGACAAATGTTATGATAATTACACCCAATATCACTGGGACGGTTTGTACTAGCCTGTTTAAAAAATACTGAATCATTCTGGAGCCAGTTTAAAAATATTCACATAACGGTTAGCATTAAATATTGGAGTAGGTCGAAAGCCATGTATCCACTTCTGAGTTAAATAGGTCGTTTTGCTGTGCCATAAAAATACCCATGGGGCTGCATCTGCAACCATCTTATTTGCTTTAATAATTAATTGATCCCTGGTATTGGTTTCGGTTTGGCGTTGGATTTTTTCTATAATAATGTCTACATCAGGATCGGAAAAACGATTGCGCTTGACCATAGATTCGCTACTATGGAACAAGGGATATAAAAAATTCTCTCCATCGGGATAATCTGCAAACCAATCAAGATAATACAGGTCAGGTTGCCCTTCCCGCACAGCCGTTTTAAAAACATTCCAATCGCTACGTTTAATTTCAATATTAATCCCAACTGTGGCCCAATTCGACTGTAAAGCTTCCAAGACATGAAACATGCCAGTACCTCCAGCTACATACAGTTCTACTTGCAAACCTTTTTCATATCCTGCTTCCTGCAATAATTGTAAGGCTTTGGTTGGATTATATTCATAGCCGAAGCCGTTCAAGCCTGCCAAGAGTTGGGGAGGAACAGGGCCTTTGGCCGGAATAGCTGAACCATTCAATAAAATATGTATTATTTTTTCCCTGTCTATAGCATAATTCATGGCCCTGCGCAGACGTATATCATTAAAAGGAGGCCTAGAACAATTCATGCCAACATACCAAATATTCAATTCATCTACTTCAAGCAATTTATAGTTAAGGTTCTGCCAGTATTCAAGTTCACCTTGTGGGACTTCTAATATATCCAACGAACCTGCTTCGAATTCTGCTGATTGAGTCATGACTTCCGAAAGAATGCGAATTCTCATTTTTTCCATTTCAGGCGGTTTTTCCCAATAATCAATATTACTGGATAACACTATTTCCCCATCCCGTTCCCATTTAGCTAGTTTCCACGGCCCTGAACCGGCTGGAGTTGTGGATAACGATTCAACACTATTTACATTAATAATCGCTGTCGCGGGCATGGCCAAGTATTGAATAAAAGGAGCAAACGGTTCGTTCAATTTCACCACTAGTGTCGAATCATCAATAATTTTCAAACCCTGAACATGATTCCTTGCACCCTGCATATAATCACGCGCCCCAGAGATACGTTCAAGGAGCCATGTTTGTGGAGATGCTGTGCTAGAAGCCAAAACTCGTTGGAAGGATTTGACGATATCATTTATAGTCAATGGTGTATTGTCGTGAAAGCGTACATCCTGCCTAATATTAAATGTGTATTTTGTACTTGTTTTACTTAGTGACCAGCTTTTGGCCAATGCAGGGACCAGGTTCATCTCTGCATCAAAACGTACCAAGTTATCGTAGACCAGAGATATTACTTTCCCTGTTCGCAAGTCGGTAGCGAAGGCAGGATCAAAGCCGCGTATATCGGCTGAATATGAAATGGTCAGCGTGTTATAATCCAACTCCTTGGTGCAACCAATAAATATGAGTGACAGAATAAGCAGATGAATGTATCGAAACATAGCTCTGAAAATAAAACAGCCTTCGCCAAATGGCGAAGGCTGTTTACAATAATAATGGTATTTTAAGGCTGGTATTATTCTACCATTTCTCCGCCACCAACCAAATCGGCCAGGTTGAATNCACCATCTTTCTCCATTTGTTTTGCCATAGTTACAATTTCTTTACGAGCATTATCAACTTCCCGTTTTGCTACTGCCCCTTCCACGGGCTCAAACATAGCTTGTTTCTTTTTCGGTAGGTTTTCTATGACTCTATTTACAACATCTTCCGGCATTCCTTTCAGCGCCATAGCAATTGTATCCAACTCAACAGAATTCATAAGATCTCTTATAATACTGTCAGACAAAATGTCAAACAGCGCTTCCCAAGTTATATGGTATTTTTTTACCTCTGCAGCTAAATCTGGATTTTCCCTGGTAATGTTTTCCAGTAATTGTGTTTCTTCTTCGGGGCTTAAACCGCTTAAAATTTCTGCAACTTCTTTCCCACCGCCACGGGAAAAGGCAACTGTCTTGGGCAGGAATTTTGATTTCTTATGGAGGTCATTCGCTACATTTACCATGGCCTCTAATGGAATATCATTCAAATTACCCATCTCCATAATGATATTACTTTTTGATTCAGGGGATAGATTATTCAAAATCTTATTGCGCCGTTCACCTCCAATTTGTGCTAAGGCAATAGCTGCCACCGAATCAGATTCAGGTTTAATTAATGCAATAAGTTGCTCATCATTAAGTTCTTCCAAAAAACTGAAAGGTTTTTTGGGTTCATCCGTTTCTTCCTCGTGGAACTTTTCACTTACAAAACTAAAGTAAAATTCTTCCATAACTCGTTTTTTAACAGCGAAAGACACATTATCAAGATCCCGCATAGATGCTCTCACTTTGCGGATTTCAGTTTTTGATAAGTCTTTAACCAATGTTAGGGCAAGGCCTTCTCCTAAAACAGAGAACAGGATTGCCGCCTTTTGAAGGCCTGAAAGTCTGTTAATATCTGTAATCATAGCTTTGCCTTATTTTTTCTTCTTTTTCTTCTTTTTCTTTTTCCCGCCGTCATCTTCCTCTTCAGCAGGAGCTGCAACGACCGGTTCTGGTTCTGGCGGGGGNGTATCGTCTTCCATCCATTCCTTTACAATGCGCGTAGCTGTACCAGGCTGGCTGACGCTCATGGAAACAACTGCCTGGCGCATATCTGAAATTTCACTCTGTAAAACGCCCGTGTCTTCAACCACGACTGGTTCAAGAGCTGGTTTTGTGGCAGGGGTTGGAGGGGAGGTCACAGCTGTGCTCTCACTTTTTTTTTTCTTTTTCTTTGGTCGTGGTGGATACATCCAAGGCGGCGGTAACTGCTGCCTCTGGCGGTTACCCATAATCATGATCACCAATACAACCACAAGCACAATTACCATCGCACCTAAAAGTGAAACAAATACTATCATCATGGTTGATGAACCGCCGCCCATACTACGGTCTAAATCTGATTGCACAGCATCCAGCATGGCCAACTTTTCGGCTATTTGTGCATCAAGGGTTTCCTTTTCGCTCATCTTTTCACCCATTGCATTTTTTGCTAGATCGACCTCATCCCCAGTTACTTCCCCTGATGACATCATGGATTTGAGATTATCGATTTCAGAGTTCAAAGCCTGGAGTTTTAATGAGTCCCTGCGCAGTATGTCTCTTTTTTCCACCTGATATGCTCTCTCCCTAGCAGCAGATTCCAAACTGGTAAGCTGTTGCTGNAAATACATTTTATCTTGTTCCCGGCGTTCTGCTTCTTGTGCTTTATAAACATCCAATTCTTCTTTCCAATTTACAAATCCCTCACTGGATTGTTGCTTTTCAAGAGATTCAAGTTTTTCAGCTATATTCTTAAGCAGAATTTGTTCAGCTGTTTTTTCATCGCGTCGTTCTTTGAATGTGGCAGTCATAATACTAAGCGCATCTCCTCTGGCACGGTTAAAACGAGACGCAACCATTACTACCTGGCGAATATTTTCAATCAACTCAGGAGCCGCGCCTTCCTGCAGTATAATGCTGATATCCAGTTTTTTAATATATGCGGTTGATGGCTGCTTACTGGTTACCGTTCGGGAAAGGACCTTGCCTAACCCACCTGCAGATGTTACGCTGCTGGAGGGAGTAGTGGTTGTAGACAATTCACCTGCGACTGGTGGAGCACCACCCGCATCTGAATCAAATTCGAAACCGGGAATTGGTAAGCCGCTGGAAAGACTACTCGGTTGGCTTTCTGTGGATGATCCAAGTGTCCCCTCTACAGCTGTAGAAACATCTTTCAAGACCTGCCTGGCGCCTTGCTGTCCTTCATCAAGAATAGTGATTTGTTCTTCTGTGCCGCCACTGATTTCAATATCTGCAGTAACATCAATAACATACTTGCGATCATCAATTATTTTTGATAGTGCATCTGTAATGCGCTGCCTCAGATCGTTCTCAACCATCAGTTTCTGCGCCAGGTAACCACTGCCCTGCCCTGTGGCAACGCTTAGGCAGAGAACTGCCAATATAATTTGTTTCTGAAATATGTTATATTTCCTCATGATAGCTCCTTTGCTTATCAAAAATCTATCTATTATGTCTCTTCGCTTGATTTAGTTTCAGATTCACCACCACCGGGCCTACTATAGTTGGGTGCCAAGAAAGTTATTTCCACCCTTCTGTTTCTGGCTTTTTGTTGAACGGTTGTATTATATTTTAATATTACTTCATTAGTAACTAATTCATGCGATGACTTGTCTCTCGGTGCAAACTCACCATAACCAACAGCTTCCAACCGGATGGGGTTAACACCTAGTTTAATTAATGCTCTCACTACAGCTGATGCCCTGGCTGAAGATAATTCCCAATTTGTCGGATATTTTTCCTGTAGTTTTTCAGGTAGTTTTTCATTATCAGTATGACCTTCAACCGCTACTTGGAAATATGATTTTTCAATCGTTGGAACGATTTTTGTTAAAATATCAACTATCTGTGGTTTTGTTTTAGCCGACCCAGACCCAAAACTAATATCAGAAGAAATACCTATCGTAACACCTTTTGGACCAGTTGTAACATCTACGGGTGTTTCACCTGACTCCGAGTCTTCTTTCATTTCTTCAATCATCTCTTGTACGGCTTTTTTAATGTCTGACAATGACATTGCTTGGCTTTCCTTCTTAATTTTACTACCAACAGATTTTCCCATGCCGTCAGCCATTTCCTGTAATTTCACAGGGTCAATGGTTGAAATAGCTGCTAATAAAACAAAAAAAGCAAACAACAGTGTCATCATATCTGCAAATGTACCAAACCATCCCGGGAGTCCCTCATCCACAAGGGTTTTACCTTTTGTAATTCCTGCTTTATAAGCTTTTTTTTCTCCTGGTGTTTTTGGCATGAATTATTCTTCTTTCTTCCACTCTTTTGGTGGAATAAAAGAATTTAATTTTTCACGAACGATTAACGGGTGTTTTTTCTGGTG
>PBZW01000038.1 GCA_002730315.1 Fidelibacterota bacterium | reverse complement strand
CAGTGCAGGCGCTTTTCTTTTTTTCCACTTCCAGATCGCCATGCTCATAATGAAAAGATTCCGAAATGTTTTTATTGCCGTTTCCCTCTTTGTTGAATTTGTTAATCCGGGGAGCGTCGTTTTTTAATGCATCTATGGGATCAAAGATACCTTCTCTTTCAATATAGTTTACCTCGATTAATTCCAATGCTTTTTCCGCAACGTCTTTCGACACCGCCGCCACTGCCGCTATTTCATCGCGAATGCAATTCACTTCANCTTTTTTCAATACNGGATGATCCTTGCGATAGCTCAAGTTGGTTACGTCCACATCATCGGCAGTGATTACACATTCGACTCCGGGCAGAGCTCTTGCTTTAGATACGTCAATAGATTCTATGATTGCAGAAGGAAATTTTGAGCGGAGAATGGCTCCATGAAGCATGCCTGGNAGTTCAATGTCAGTGCCGTAAATTGATTTACCGGTAACTCTCTCGCCTGCGTCAAGCTTAGGGATTCGTTTACCAATAATGTTCATATTCTTTTTCGTATTCAAAACAGTGACTCTACGGCATCAATTATTTTTACGTAACCTGTGCAGCGGCAGATATTACCTTCCAGGCCTTTTTTGACTTCTTCCCGGTCAGGTTTGTGATTTTCCTTATGGCATTGATCTTGGAACATTTTGATTGCCATTACCATACCGGAGGTACAGTAGCCGCACTGCACTGCACCGTGATCCACCATGGATTGCTGGATCGCATCCAGGGATTTTTCACCGCCGGAAAGCCCTTCAATGGTGGTCACTGATTTACCGTCAACGTTCAGGGCCAAGTACAGGCATGAGTTAACCGTGATACCATCCACCAGTACGGAACAGGAACCGCATTCTCCTTCCAGGCATCCCGGTTTGGTGCCCTTCAGTTTTAATTCGTCCCTGATCAGATCGATAAGCAAGAGAGAGGCTGGGATTGTCCTTTCACAAAGTTGGCCATTGACGGTAAAGGATATGGTGCAGAGATTGTTTCTCATAAGGTGCTTACAAAATCCCTGCCTTTATTGTATGCGGNAATATTCATTGCTTTCCAATGGTCGCTGGGTGACAAAGAGAGAATGGTATTTTGCCAGATCTCGTCCGGGATCTGACTGAATGGTTCTATAGCCGATAGCAGTCCCAGTACAACCACATTCGCCGTCCTGCCAACTTCATCTCCCAATTCCTCCGCTAGCTCGTTGGCGTCAATTTGAATTACTTTATAATCACCCAATGCTTGGATGATCTCATTTTCAGGTGGATAATCTTCCTTTTCAGCCGTCACCGGTATTGCGGTGAAGTTATTCAGTATGATTGTTCCATTGGGTTTCAGCAGTTCCAAAAATCCCGGCCTTAGGACCTCNCTCATTTCCATGACAACCAAAACATCTGCTGAATTCGGCACCAATACAGGTGAAGTGACGTTCCCACAACTGAAGGTAGAAATAACAGGCCCACCCAATTGAGCCATCCCCAGCGTGTCCCCTTTCACAATGTGGCTATCGGCATATGGTGTCCTTAAGGCAACTTCGGAGAGGACTTTACCAAAAAATAGATTGCCCTGACCGCCGATGCCTCGGATGGCAACCCGAAGAGCATCAGGAAGGCTTTCTTTGTCAATTGTTACCAAATCAACCGGTTCCGGTATGGGCAGTTGTGGCATGCCGTTCGTTCCTTTTTGATCTATGGGAACAATGGCGTCAAAGGGACAGCATTGCTGACAGACCGGATTGTTGGCGGCACAGTTGGTGCAAAGGCTTGTATAGTGGGGGGTTTTCTCATCATCAGTTTCTATCCCCGGACAGATGCTGCATAAATCGCAGTTTTTACAATTATCATAATCAAATTCAATGTTTCTTACCAATTTCTGCTTATCTACGTCTAGAATGCAGTCCCCTTCAAGGATAAGAGTTGAATAAACACCATCCTTGGCCANGTCCAGGGATGTCTTCAACTCTTTTTCCACGGCNTTCATATCAAATGCGTCCACGGCAACGGTTCGTCCGCCTTCCGCTTCGATCGCCTTTCTTAAATTGAATTTGTGCCGCTGGCCTTCCAGGTTGACTTCGGAGCTGGGTGCCGGTTGCCCACCCGTCATGGCGGTGGAATAATTATCCAGGATGACTTTTACCCCGGGAACATTCCGGAATACGGCATTCCGGGTGGAAGCCATACCGGAATGGCATTCCGTTGAGTCTCCAATAACACTAATCACCTTATGGGCCATATCCGGTCTTGAAATGACAAATCCCTGGCGCATGGAATCGGAAGCACCCATGCAGGATACCGTATCCAGTGCATCATAGAAATAGAGAAGAGTGGAACACCCTATATCTCCGAATGAAGCATACAATTTCCGCTTTCGCTTGAGCCTGGCCACAGCAAGGGNAAATGGCTTGTAAGGGCAGCCTGGACAAATAGCCGGCGGCCGGGCAAGAGGCGTTAAATCATCAGTTTTATGACTGGGATTGTAATCGATATCCATATGCTGAGATAAGAATTCAAGCACCAGTTCCGGTGTCCAAAGTGTAATGGTGCTCTCATCATCCTTACCTGTCGCGTTAATACCCAGGAGGCGCACCCTTTCTTCCAGGAACCGGTGTCCGTCTTCGATAACAAAAAGCTTTCCATTAACCTTTTGCGCAAAATCCTGTACACTCTTTTCCGGCAAGGGATTAGTTATGCCAAGAGAGAGAATCGATGGGTCAGCCTTGATAACATTCAGTGCTTCTTTGACAACAATTTCACTGGCTCCACCGATGATAATTCCCCAGTCATCGCTGCCAGAACTTTCTTCCACCAGATTGCTCGATTCACACCAGGCCCTGATGGCAGGGATTCTTTCTTGGGTGGCAAAGTTGTAATTGGTCCTGGCAATATTCGGCAGGAGCATCCAGTTGTGAAGATTATCATGAAGTTCCAGCGGATCAACGGTTCGCGATTTCTTGGTACGGACCAAAGCCTCGGAATGGGAGAGCATTCCTGAAGCAAGAATGATAACAGGAGTGTTGAACTTTTTACTGATATCAGCGGCCGTCCAGGCAACGTCATACATATCCTGGTGATTGCGTGGTTCCAGCACAGGGAGCCGTGAAGAAGCAAAAAGATAACGTGCATCGATTACATGCTGCGTGCTGGACGGCACATAGTCGGTAGCGGCGAAGATGACCAGCGCACCTGCCTTCCCTTTGAAAAATGCTGACGTTGTAATAGCATCGGCCGCCTGGAATACACCGGGGATTTTCATTGTTACGAGAGCGTCGTACCCCGCCATAGTGTGACCCAATGCCGTTGAAACAGCCACCGCCTCATTCACTGACCACCCAACTTTCATTCTGTCTTTAACATGGGCCAGAGTTTTGTCGATTACTTCGGTGCTGGGAGTTCCGGCGTAACCGGTTGCTGCATGATAGCCCGCATGGATCACGCCCAGAGAAAAGGCGGCGTTACCTTGCAGAATAAAGGCGCTGTTTGACGGCGCATCTATCTGTGCTTGAAGGTCCTGATTCTTGGCCGTTCTCAAATAATTTTATTTTCTACAAGGTTCTGGATCTCATCACTGCTCAGACCTGTCTCCCTAAAAATGGACTCATTGTGCTGGCCGTGCTGCGGCGCACAGGATAATCGATTATCATTTTGTGCAAGATAATCGGTACTGACAGGGGAAGGGAAAAGGTCCACTTCCTTTCCATCGGGCAATTGAGTTTTTATCATCTCTTTCCTGATGAAATCGAGAGTAGCTACTTCCTTGACAGAATAGACAGGAGCCACTGCCAGGTTTTTATTTAGGCAAACTTCGATGAACGTCTCTGATGTATAATTTTTTAACCCTTTCCTGATATCTGTATAGACATTCTCTTTGTCGGCTTTCCGACCACTGTTGGTAACCCTATTATCAGATACGAGGTGGCCGAACCCGTCTATTTGTGTNAGTTTTTCCCATTGTACATCACTGCCAATGGCCAGGTATACATGCCCGTCTTTTGTGGGGTAACAGTTGGAGGGGACAAAACTGCGATGCTCATTTCCGCTCCGAGTAAATAGATCTGCTTCATCTTCTACAAACTCCAACTGGGGCAGAGCAGTTATTAACCACGATGCGGCACACTGAGCCATGGAAATATCAATTCGTTTTCCGTTACCTGTTTCCTGTTTTTCCATCAGAGCCAGTAGAATCTGAGAAAAAGCTTCATCGCCAGCTTTTAAATCAATGATGGGTAAACCACATAACATNGGATCACGATGGGGTTCTCCAGTAAGATACATGTAACCAAACATCGCCTGCAGGGCCGGGTCATATCCTGCCCGACCGGGATAGTCGGGACCAAAGGCAGAAATGCCGCACCAAATAAGATCAGGATTTGCTTTCTTTAAAATGTCATAATCAATACCAAGTTGTTCATATCTTTTTGGAAGTGTATTGCATAAAAACACATCTACATTCAATTTTTGAATGATTTGTTTTAACAAGGCCTGACCTTCTGGTTGTTGAAGATTAATGGTGATGGCTTCTTTACCTACATTGGGTGCAATGTAATAGGCATGTAAATCTTTTTTCCCGGTATCTTCTCCAATGTAACGATTTGGGTCTCCCGGGTTTTTCTGTCCCGGTTTGCCTGGTGACTCTATACGAATTACTCGCCAACCCAATTGAACAAAACGTTGGGTAGCATAAGGGAGGGTTAAAGCCTGCTCAAGGCAAAGAATTGTTTTTTGTATGCTCATTATTAAAAGAAAATGGGTTCTTCGTATTCGCCGTAAACATCCTTCATTACCTGGATGATTTCACCCACCGTGGCATAGGCTTTAACGGCTTCAATCACCGACGGCATTAAGTTCACATTTTGCAAAGAATCTTCTCTTAGTTTTTCAAGACAAGTTTGGGCCCTTTCGTCATTGCGGCGTTCTTTTATTTTTCGCAGCTTTTTTATTTGAAAGTCAGCTGCATCTGCATTGTATTGATGAAATTCCACAGGTTTAGGTTCTTCATCTTTTTGGAACATATTTACACCCACTTTCGGNATCTCTCCNTCTTGAATGCCTTTTTCCCGTTCATAGGCCTGGTGTGAAATTTTTTCCTGGATCTTTCCAGAACTAATAGAGTCAACGATACCGCCCATCTCTTCTACCATCTTCATTTCTTCTTTAATCTCTGTTTCAAACCGGTCAGTGAGTGCTTCAACGTAATATGATCCACCCAGAGGATCTACGGTATCACAGATGCCCATTTCATGAATTAATATTTGCATGGTTCGTAAAGAGAGTTCAGCGGCTTTTTCTGTAGGGATTGTATAAGCTTCATCATAAGAACAAAGTGCCATGGTCTGGGTGCCGGAAAGAGCACTGATCAAGGCATAATATGAACTTCGAATAATATTGTTTTCCGGCTGNTCTTTAGTCAGTCCGCCGCCACCACCACCTGCAATCATACGCATCCAGGATGATCTGTCATTTTTTGCGTTATATTCTTCACGGATGATTTTCGCCCACAGGCGGCGACCGCCACGAAACTTGGCAATCTGTTCGAACAGATTGCCATAGATATCAAAATTAAATGAAAGCCGGGAAGCAAATTCATCAATATCCACGCTCCGTTTCAAAGTTTCGTCTGTATATGCCTTGGCGATGCAGAAGGCATATGCCATTTCCTGGATGGGATTGGCGCCAGATTCCCGAATATGGTAGCCGCAGACACTCACGGGGCTGTACTTAGGAATATTTTTTGCACAGTACTCTACCGTATCCACCACCAGTTTTACGGAACTGTCTACCGGGAAAATCCACGTCCCCCTGCCGATGAATTCCTTCAGAATGTCATTTTGAGCCGTTCCCCTTAAAGTATGGAGATCATATCCCTTTTTCTCAGCCAGGGCGAAGTACATGGCCATGAGAACAATGGCAGCGCCGTTAATGGTTAGGGAAACGGTTATCTTGTCGAGGTCGATGCCGTCAAATGCGATCTCGAAATCGTCCAGAGTATCTATCGTCATGCCGACGCGACCCACTTCACCGAGCGTCTTTGGATCGTCGGAATCAAGCCCGCACTGAGTCGGCAGATCGAAGGCAACATTCAAACCTGTCTGGCCATTTTCGATGAGAAACTTGAACCGCCTGTTGGTTTCTTCCGGTGATGCGAAACCGGCATACTGCCTGATAGTAAAGGGACGTTTTCGATACATCAGAGGATGAATGCCGCGTGTAAAAGGATACACGCCGGGAAGGCTCTGGTCAACCTCCGAATCATTCACATCCTCTCTAGAGTAAAGAGGTTTCACTTCGATACCCGATTCCAGAAGAACTTTCTTCACATCTTCAGCTGTGGTATTGGAGGATTCNTCACCANCTTTCTTTTTATCTTGATCGCTCATGCAGCTGGATACTCTTTAAGAAAAGTGATTACTTCAGCAACTTTTGTTCCTGTAGGAAAAGCAGCCAAAGCACCATAACCTTCGATTGCTTCCGTATCTCCGTGCGGGATATTGCCGCCAACAAGCCACGGAATGGGGGCACTTTTTTCATCCATGATTTCCTGCATACGCTGGCAGAGGATAAGATGTGTTCCTGAAAGTATGGAGAGCCCTATCATATCGGCATTGACATCTTCTGCTTGTTGTATAATTTCTTCAATAGATTTTCTCAAGCCTGTGTAAAAGACATCAAAACCCGCGTCCTTGAGTGCATATGCTAACACTTTTACACCCACATCATGGCCATCAAGACCAGGTTTTGACAATAGAATTTTCAATTGCTCAATGGCCACTTTTCCTGATGGGAAACATGCAGAGTGATTTCATTTCCAGTTTTAATCGTACCGGGACGCTCCACCCATGCCACTACCCCTCGTCTACCGAGAGAATGTTTAGGGAATGCTTCAGCCAGCCCATTAAGCTCAGGGAAATTCTGTTGAATAATTTTTCCGGGGTGAATACACGGCAGATTTTCGCCATCCACTACCAGTACAGCGCCACCAGCAAACTCCATTCTTGTTGACGGTGGTAACAGAGTCAAATGTGGTATCTCCTCAACGGCCAGATTTGCTCCTATCCACCCTGGCTGAATTTCATCAATGCCCATACTGTCAGCAATGGATTGTAACTCTTCTGATGAAACGATGGAAACCTGCCGATAATTGCGGATCTGGGTACCTTTTGGATAATAAGGTTGACGGCCGCCGGATTTCATTGTTAACCCGGCGTGAATATCGCCGGTAAATCCCTCGTAGGTTATCTGACACGAATCAACTGGCCATTTCTCTAGTGAATCGGAAACATTTCCTGCAAGAACCTGGACCACTTTCCCCATCTTCCGTTCTACCAAAATCATATATCATTTTTCATCTGAGCAGCTATTCCTTGCCTTTAAAACGTGGTTTAACCTTATGAATCAACCTCAACTACAATTGCTGCCGCCGTATCGCCAGCAGCGCAACCGGTGAACAACCCATAGCCGCCGCCAAGTAGTGTAAGTTCTTCGATCAATTCTATGACTAGACGCATTCCGGTAGGCCCTTGCGGATGCCCCCAGATTAACGATGAACCATAATTGTTCATCGCTTCTTTCTTTATTCCCATCTCACGGGCAAAGTAAACGTCGTTCACCGCAAACGGATTGTGTGTCTTGATAGCTTTCACGTCTATGATACTGATGTCCGCCAGTTTCAGCGCTCTGGTGGAAGCTGGTAC
>PBZW01000037.1 GCA_002730315.1 Fidelibacterota bacterium | reverse complement strand
TTCTACTCAGGGGGACAGTCATCACCACGATTTTATCAAGTCTTCAAAAGGAACTTATTTCGGTATTAAAAATGAGTGGGACTACATTGAAAACATTTGTGAAGACCAAGATCCCGAGTACATTTATTGGCAAGGAGACGGTTTTTATGAATATGATACAAGCGGTAATACCCTATGGGAATGGCATGCTGGGGAGTACATTAATTATTCTGAATACAACCCAGATTATTGTGAGGGGATAGATCCCAACGTTGTTGACTGGACCCATGCGAATTCAGTTTTTTATGACCAGCAAACAAATTCTGTTCTGGTCTCTTTGAGAAATATATCCAGGTTAATCAATATTGATTATGAGACAGGAAATATCAACTGGCAAATTGGACAGGAAGAATATATGGATACTGTTGATTATGCAATTGATTTTGAATTTTCCGGCCAGCACGCAGCTGAATTTTTAGAAAATGGTAATATCCTGTTTTATGACAATCATTCTTATCAGGTACCCAATTTATCCAGGTGTGTAGAATATGAATATGATTCCACGTATTCCATTTTTTCACAAGTATGGGAATTTGTCCTGGCTGACAGTTTATTTGGATTCCAAGTTGGTGAATGCGATCGCTTGGATAACGGTCATACACTTATCAACTCTGGTAACAGCGGGCATATAATCGAAATTAACGAAGATGATGAAATCGTTTGGGATATATCTTTTTACCGCAATAACCAACGCCTACGATTAGTTTGTAGTGAACGCGTAACTGGTTTATACCCTGTTGCTTTTAATGTATTTGTGGAGAATTTTCATTACCCTATTACAACGCTTGTCAATAATTCAATTGAAATCCTGCTGACCAATTTTGGGTGGTTAGATAATCTTTTTATGATTGAAGTCACCCAGGAAAATCAACTCATTTATTTAGACTCAGTATTTGTCGAGAGTGATTCAACGGCTGATTGGTCAATTAATTTTAATGACCAGATTAATGACACACTGGCCTATGTATTAACAGTATATCCTAAAACTGCACCTTCTAAGGCACAAGAAGTAAATATTGTATTCAGCGATTCAATTCTGAATGCCTATGTTCCTGATGATGACATTTATATATATTCCATTTATCCAAATCCATTCAATTCAAAAGTGAAAATCAAATATTCCATCCCGGAAGATGGTGATGTTGTTTTTGATATATATAATATCCTGGGGGAAAATGTTGATCAAATTATTAAAAAAAACCAGTTAAAAGGTAAATACCAATTCCAATGGCGTGCTGATCAGTATGCTTCTGGAACATATTTTCTCAAATTATCTTCTGGACAATATTCACAATTTCAAAAGTTGACGTTACTTAAATAGACCTATGATAAGATTGCTGTCAGCAGAATTTATTTCTGCAGGCTGACTGCGGGGCAGAATATTTTGCACAGCAAATTGCTGCTAGTGAAATAGTTTATTCTATCCCCAACAACTCCACTTCAAAAACTAGCGTACTGTTTGGCCCGCCCGGTCCGCGAGGCCCATTTCCATAAGCTAAATTAGATGGTATAAATAATTCCCATTTTGAGCCTACCGGCATGAGTTGTAGAGCTTCCGTCCAGCCTTTGATCACACCGGTTACTGGAAATGAAGTAGGTTGTCCGCGTTTATAAGAGCTATCGAATTCTTCGCCATTGATTAGTTTACCGCGGTAGTGTACGGACACTTTATCCTCTTCATTGGGTTTTTTACCTGTGCCCATGGTAATCACTTTATATTGCAGTCCGCTTTTAAGCGTTACAACACCTTCTTTTTTAGCATTTTCAACTAAATAATCATTTCCCTTTGCCAGGTTTTCTTCTGCCAGTGCCTTGGCCCTTTGCTGGGCTTTTTCCTGCAATTCCTTACGGAAGTTATTCAACGTTGTCAGCATTTCTTCATCTGTCAATTGCAGGTCTTCACCATTGAAAGCCGCTTTCCAGCCGGCGAACATTGCCTTATCGTTTATATCCAATTCCTGGACTTTCATATTTTTACCTATATCCACACCAATGCTGTAGCTAATTGAATCTTTGGCTGTTTCCAGCTGTGCGGCATTTTGACTGTCTGGTGATCCGCAACCCATTAAGAAGAGTCCTATTATAATTGTAGTATATTTTAACATAATAACCTTTCTATGATTTTTGATACTTGAATACAGCATACACAATGATAAAATCCAATACAGCTGTCAATAAAAAAGCTAAAATGGATTGAATCGCGAAATACTTTTCTGTCAAAACATACGCACCAATATTTGCCAAACCAAAAAGGAACCACGTTAGGGCACTAACGCCCTCTGACGATCTTGTTTTATAAATATTGGTTAATTGTATTGTTGTTGAAGCCGGCAAAATAATTGCGGGCAGCCAGGTCAGGATTTCTCTCATTAAATATGCTTAAAATTGCCGCCGAATATACAGCATCAAATCCAGCAATAAAAAAGACTTAATCAGATTTTACAGACAGTTTTACCGCTGTGCCATAAACCAGTAATTCAGCGGTAGTCTGCATAATCATGGACGTCTGGAAGCGCACACTCACAATGGCGTCAGCCTCCAATTCATTGGCCCGCTCGATCATGCGCTGTATAGACTGTTCGCGGGATTCAGACAGCATACCGGTATATTCTGTTATCTCACCCCCTACCAGGCTGCGCAAGCCGGCTATAATATCTTTGCCTACATGACGTGCTCGAATCGTATTACCGATAACTACACCCAGATGTTTACTTATTTCATACCCGGCTATTGTTTCAGTTGTTGCAATGATCATTGTTTAACTCCTCGGAAAGGTTCGTTCTTTTTTGCTGCTTTATTCTCTTTGATCATATTCAGCAATAACAGGATTACGCCAAAAATGATGGCCACTGTTGCCAGCCCCAATAGTGGATTATTGGCAATAAACGATATTATTTTTCCAATAAACACAATGACGAAGATGGCCACGCCGGCAATGATTAAATATAAGCCTGTGTCTTTCATTTTTTAAATCCCTGTTAATTCAACTTAAATAGTGCATTTATGACTCGTTAAAGATAAACTATCCCTTGTTCAGAAACAGTATCATATTATAATGATTAATACAGATTTTACAATACGTTCATTCAAGGGCGGCTACGATGATAACTTTCAGTATATCCTCACCTGCATGCAGAGCCGCGCCCAGATAGCAATAGATGCTGCTTTACCACTAAATACCCTTCGACCCTTTTTAAACGGCGCCTTCGTGGCCATGCTGATCACTCACACCCATGGTGATCATATCGCTTTTATTGATGAATATTTGGAAGAGTTTCCTGAACTATTGATTATCATACACGAAGAATCATCCGGGCGCATCAGTGCAGTCAATGTCCACCCAACGCAGGATGAGGAACAGATCCAGATTGGTCAACTAAACATTGATATACTCCACACACCGGGGCATTTTCCTGATTCTTCCTGTTATAAATTGGAGAATGTTATTTTTACTGGCGATACATTATTTGTGGGTCGCACCGGGCGGACTATCAGCCAAGGCAGCGATACCGGGGAACTGTATCAATCAGTTTATTCTAAACTGCTCACCCTGCCCCAGGATACCATCATTTATCCCGGTCATGATTATGGTAAAACACCTACCATATCCATCAAGAAAAATATTGAAGTCAGCCCTCTTTTACAGGCGGCGAATGAACAAGACTTTATTGAACGTATGGCTGCCTTTGAGGCCAGCCGTAAACAACCATTATAAACACAAGGAGACGTCATGAAAAAAACCATCATTGGCTTCATAACCGGACTGCTTTTAACTGCATCCTTTTTTGTTTTTGTAGGAGCAGCTGAAACAGAAGAAGATTCACTTCATTCCATCTTGAACCGCCTGGAGCAATATATGCGCGATGAGATCGGGAAAAAAGATGAATCAGGCCGCTACCAGTTGCAGAGCTTCAGCATTGACCGCACCCATTGGCATTATCTGCTGGATACTGCTACCGGTGAACTCTTTCGCCTGGAGCCCAGCCGCACACCTGATAATGGAAAATGGACGTTAATGTCCGCTGCCAATTTTGAAAGACCCTGATTATGCGTGGGAAAATTCTAATACCAGTATTGCTGCTTGCGTTTATTCTACCAGCCTGTGAAAAAGAGGAAGGCTGCGATGGATGCGGTGGTTCCATACTGGATGGATATTTATTCAATGAAGTAACAACTGAAGATCTTTCCGCACTGGGCACAATAGAGGACATTGAAGTGGGTGCCTGTATCCGCTACAAACTGGACGGCGCTGCATTTGACCTGGAAACGGTGAAAATTGTAGACGACTGCTGCTGTGATCAGTAAGTATTGAATATTAATTACTNCCAAGACAGTGACAGCCCAAAGCGGGCGGTCATTGGACTCCACGGCTGGACAGGAGATGAGCACGCTATGGTTCCCGTGGCAAAGTTCATGAAACTTGAAAATACTAAATGGTATATTCCCCGGGCACCCTACAAAGATGACGTCGGCAAAGGGTTTACCTGGTTCAGNGGAAATGATGAAAGCGGCTGGAAATATGAGCAAACATTTGCATTAACCAACTCTCTTATTTCCCAGATTTTAAAGGATGGTTTTGCATCGAAGGACATTTATTTGATCGGTTTTTCCATGGGTGCCGGACTGTGTTATCACGTGGCCTTGCGGCTGGACTTCCCCATTGGCGGTATCATTCCCATCGCTGGTTTCATACACAATTCTGATCGCCTATTCAATGATGCCACGGACATCAGCCGCCAAACACCCATCCTAATTTTACATGGTACCGAAGACGAAATTGTCACAGTGGACAAGGTGCAAAATGCCCATGACCTGCTGAAAGAACACGGTTATTGCGTGCGTATGGAAACATACAAGGCACCTCATAAAATTCCCCTGCGGGCCGGCGCCATTATAAAAGATTTTATAAAAGATAATGAACTTTACCTTTCTGTAAAAATGGAGCCTAAGTAGCCAATCCCGGCTGGTGACCCTGCTGAAGTAAATACCTTCTTTCTTAACTAAATTCTACCCATGCAAAATATCCATCCCCTTTTGGATGCTGACAAACAGCGCCAGGCCCGGAAGTATGAAAAAGAAAAACGCCTCTTTGGGCTATTGGGTTCGGTCATTTCCCTGGCCTTTATTCTCTGGTATTATTTTTCAGGATTCAGCCAGCAGATCGCCAATTTGGAATATGCTTTCATCTGGANNTTCCTNATCTATGTGGTCATTTTTCAAATACTTTCAACGATCATTGGTCTGCCCCTTGNTTATTATTCCGGTTATGTCCACGAACACAAATGGGGCTTTTCCAATTATACACATAAAACCTGGACTTTGGATCAAATTAAGTCATTTTTAGTCAGCCTTGTTTTATTTCCGCTACTTTTAGGATTGCTTTATTGGGTTTTTGCCACATTTCCAGATTATTGGTGGCTGGTAGCGGGAGTTGCATCAGCGCTGGTTTCGGTTGTATTTGTAACGCTGTTTCCGGTGGTCATNGCGCCCATATTCAATAAATATGACCCCATCGATGATGAAAGCCTGGTGGATCAGCTAACTCGTATNCTGGAAAAAGCGGGATTAAAACCAGGTGGATTTTTCCGCCAGGATATGAGCCGGCAAACCAAGAAAGAAAATGCCTTTTTAGCCGGCTTGGGAAAAACCCGCAGGGTGGTCATGGCCGATAACCTGCTTGAGCATATGAGCCAATCGGAGATCTCTTCTGTTATTGCCCATGAAGTGGGTCATTACCGCTACGCTCATCTACCCAAAAATATTGTCATTGGTACTGCCCAGCAATTGGTTACATTCTACCTATTGGATATGATATTGAAAAAATTCTTCCCGGAATTCCTGACTTCAAATATAGCGAATTTGGCGCTATTCCCCATGATCGGGCTGATCATGGGTATTTTGTCAGGATTTTTATTTGGACCGCTAAATAATTGGCTCTCGCGAATTTTTGAGCGCCAGGCAGATGATTGTTCGCTGGAACTCTACCCTGAAAAAGACGCATTTCTCGGGGCCATGGCCGGATTGGCAAACCGTAACTTGTCCAATGCCTACCCCAGCTGGTGGGTAAAATGGCTCTATTATTCCCATCCTCCAATTGGTGAACGCTTATCCTTTGCAGAAGAGTACAGTTATGATTGAAAAAAGTACTCTTAACTTTCTATCCGAGCTGAAGCAGAATAATAACCGCACTTGGTTCAACGATCATAAAGATGACTACAAGGCAGCATTAGCCAATTTTACTGACTTGGTGGCAATCCTGCTGCACAATATTGCCGGGTTTGATAAGCGCTTGGTTGGTGTTTTACCCAAGGAATGCTTATTTCGTATTTACCGAGATGTACGCTTTTCCAAAGATAAGAGTCCCTATAAAACATGGTTCAGCGCTTCCATGAATGGCGGTGGGAAGAATACATTATTCCCGGGATATTATATCCATCTTGAACCGGGTAATACCTATTTGGGTGGCGGTATCTGGCATCCTCCAAAAGATATTTTAGATAATATTCGGGAATACATTATTGCACACCACCCAGAACTTGAAAAAATAGTTTTGGGAAAAACATTCAAGAAACATTTTGGTGAAATGGGCGGAGAACAATTGAAAACAGCGCCAAAGGGTTATCCCAAAGACCACCCCCAGATCAGATGGCTGCGCTATAAGGATTTCCTGGCGGGGTGTTCAAAAAATAAATTGGACATTACTTCAGATAAGATAATTCCCGATTTTTCATCAGATTATAAAGCCATGTTTTCATTCATGCAATTTTTGCGTCAAGCTATCTTATAAATTGAAAAGGTTGCACAATTTTTTTAATTTAATTATACATACTGGTATTTAAAACAGTATCCAATTAATAACAATCCACTAAATTCTCGAAACCAATTCAATAAATGGAATCCAAAATAATCTGGCTGTTTACCTTTGTCGGTCTTTACTGGGCTTATTGCCTTTTCTGGGGGATCAAAGGAGCTAAAAGCGCTAAAACATCGGCGGATTATTTCATCGCCGGCCGCTCATTGGGTATTTGGGTATTCGTCCTGGCGGCTACAGCAACCAGTTTCAGCGGGTGGACCTTTGTGGGTCACCCAGGAAAAATTCTCACTGACGGTTTACCCTATGCCTTTGCATCGTTTTATGCACTTACTATTCCATTTACGGGTGTTCTCTTCCTCCGCCGGCAATGGGTTTTGGGCCGGGCCTTCAAATATATTACCCCTGGTGAAATGTATTCCCATTATTACGGTGGTAATGCCATGCGGATTTTGACGGTGCTGGTGGCGTTTTTATTCAGCGTTCCTTACCTAGGTGTTCAGCTGAAGGCATCCGGAGCTCTGTTCAATATTTTAACGGATGACCTGATCAGCGTGAATGTGGGTATGTTTATGTTATCCACTATTGTTGTGATTTACGTGGCTTCAGGCGGGTTGCGTTCCGTTGCCTATGTAGACTGCGCTCAAGCCATCCTGCTGGCAATGGGCATTGTCATCCTGGGTGGGATTGCCGTATCCTGGTCCGGCGGCTGGACAGCATTTACGGATGGTATCGGGAATTTGGTTGGGGAAGATCTGGCAGCAGGAAAAAACATTACGCCGGATGGNTATTCGAAACGAGTGGCCATACCCGGTGCGATTCAAATNGTATCATCCGGCNGTAAAGCAGTAGGCAGTGTCTGGACGGGTATGATGTGCATGACCTATATGTTTGCCCTCATGGGGATTCAATCTTCACCTGCTTTTTCCATGTGGTCTTATTCCAACAAAACATCCAAGGCTTTTCGCTGGCAGCANGTTGTGGCTTCATCATTAATCATCGGCATTATCCTGTTCACATTTACAATTTTCCAGGGCATGTCCGGNGAACTGCTGGTGAATAAAGGTATCTTTGAATCAGTGAATGATAAAACGCTGGTACCCAAACTGATTAACCTCATGTCCGATACTAACCCTTGGCTCGTAGGCCTGCTGGCTGTCTGCGCACTGGCAGCTATGCAAAGCACCGGGGCAGCGTATATGTCCACATTCAGCGGCATGATCACTAGGGATATTTACAGGCAATACTTCAAAAAAGAAGCTTCGGAAGATCTGCAGAAATTAGTGGGGCGCATTTTCGTGGTCGCAGTTGCCCTGGCCGCATTGCTCGTTGCCGCCAAAGCGACCCAGGCTATCGTTATGCTGGGCGGCCTGGCGGTGGCTTATGGCTTCCAGATGTATCCTGCGCTTATGGGTAATCTATATTTTTCATGGTTTTCAAGAAGGGGAGTAACCATTGGCCTGATAGCCGGATTAATCGGCGTAACACTCACCGATAAAATTTCAGCTGTATTTGGCCTGCCTTGGGGAGCGTACCCCCTAACCATCCACAGCGCCGGCTGGGGCATTTTCTTTAACCTGTTGTGCACAATTGGTTTTTCCTACCTATACCCAGACTCTGAAATTGAAATGGAAGAAAAAAAGAAAAAGCATCAATTTCTAAAAACAATGGCCGGTGTCCCTGAAACCAAACGGCAATACATTCCCCTGGCGATTGGGTTGACTCTTTTCTGGTTCCTGGTTGGGTTTGGTCCTTTTGCAACAATCGGTAATACCATTTTTTCGAACCCCAACAACCCGGCTACATGGGCACCCTTCGGCTTGCCGTCACTGTGGGTATGGCAATTTGTATTTTTAGCTTTTGGAATTTTTGTAATGTGGTTCCTGGCGTTTTTCATGGAGCTTTCAAAACCGATTGCACCGGAAAAGGTGGAAGCTGAGTACAAACGATTATTCGCCAGTTAAGTTTTAATTATTTAAACTGAATCATTCCGGCTGAACGTTTACAGCCTTATCGCCCTTCATATCAAAGTCTGTATCAAACTTTACCCGAAATCCTTCGCGCAAAAATCCGGCGAGGCGCTGCATCTTGGGGCTTAAACTGCCGCCATGGAAAAAATAATCATCGCCATCATCGCTGCGGATAAAGCCAAATTTTTTTTCACCGTCATAATGTCTGATCACTCCTTTTTTCATTTTAATCCCTTTGCTGTTTAAACCTAAAAATAAAAAGTAAAATGATCCCTGCCCAATTAGGATACCATATTATGGGGTCTGACCAAGGAATGCCATCAATAGCATAATCTGACACAGGCCATAAAAACTGCGTGGGAAAATATTCTTTAGTATGAAATGGAAAATCCATGCAGATATGCAGGGGCCAACCCAACATGGCAAAAGCAATATCCTTTTTTCGCCATGCAATTATTCCAATAACAATCAATGCTGGGATAAAACTGTGAGAAATATTGTAATTGAAATGGACCCAACCAGGGATAATATCCAGCGGCGGCGGTCCCATCTGAAATGTTCCTTTGAATACTCTGATTACTGCAAAAATACCGAAAGAAAAAAGATCTGGAAACATGCCAAAAAACAATGCCAGCCACGGATAACCTCTATAGCCGAATAAACCTCTCCCCCAGATCCCATGACTGAAAATATCCACCGGTCAGCTTTTATCTTTGATCGATAAAGTCAATGCTATAATTGCTGCAGGTTCAGCTCCCAAATGACTGGGCACGGTCACCGTAATATTAACAGGTACATTCTGCCGCTCTCCTGTTGATGCCGCCAGATCTACGGCTGCTTTGACCTTTTCCCCGTCATTACATGTAAAAAACGCATCGCCCTCCACCAGTTTCAAATAATCGGCTTGCATGTCCTTAAAGATAAGGATGATCTTCTTCCCTGTTTTTTCAATATGCCTCATTGCGAGAAAGCCACCTGCCAAGTCCGCTCCAATGGTCAAGGCACCGATATACATGGAATTCACGTGATTTTTGACACGACGCTTACAGGGGATCCGGATCACACATTGTTCATCGGTGATTTCATGAATCTTCGGGCGGCAGAAAAAGATGAGGGGAATCTTGAGGGATCCCAGGGCCCATAAAGTTCGATTGGCTGTTTTTAAATCAGCGAATTTCATTTCAATTCAACTTGGAGGTAATCCACTTGTCAACTTGAATCTCTAAAATATCCATTGGTAAACGACCATTGGTCAAAACCACGTCATGGTATTCGCGAATATCAAAAGCTTCACCCAGTTCGGATTTAGCTTTTTCCCGCAATTCCAGAATCTTGAGCATGCCTATTTTATCCCCTGTCGCCTGGCCCGCCATGACAATATGACGCTCTACCATTTTCACAGCGTCTGCTTCCACATTGGGTGTATTATTTACATAATAGGCAATTCCTTCTTCCCGTGTCCATTTCTTGGCATGGATCCCTGTATCCACCACCAATCGACAAGCTCGCCAGAGTTCCATCGCCAAACGTCCAAAATCAGAATAGGGATCAATATAAAAACCCATCTCCTTGGGAATATATTCACTGTACAATGCCCAGCCTTCGCCGTAGGCGGTATACCAGCCAAACTTGCGGAACATGGGAATATCCTGTAATTCCTGGGAAATGGCTATCTGCATATGGTGGCCGGGAATACCCTCATGATAAGCCAGAGCTTCCATCTGGTATTTGGGAATGGCCTTCATATCGTATGTATTTACATAATAAGTGCCGGGGCGTGAACCGTCAAGTGCCGCGCTTTGGTAAAACGCTTTTCCGGCGGATTCTTCTCGGAAAGCTTCTACTGGTTTTACCACAATGTCCGCTTTTGGTTTAGTGATGAACAGCTGGTCGAGTTCATCGCGCATTTCATCCACTATGCGAACAGCTTCAGCCACATAAGCAGCACGGCCGTGTTCAGAATCTTCATAAAATTGACTATTGTCATTATTCACACGCTCAAAAAATTCCTGCAACGTCCCGGAAAATCCAACCTGCTTCATGATTGAGCGCATTTCTGCATGAATTCGGTCCACTTCCTGTAAGCCGACTTCATGAATCTCATCTGACGTCATGTCAGTTGTTGTGATGGCAGCCAGGCGCGCATTATAAAAATTAACACCATCAGGGAGATCCCAGACACCATCTGTTGGTGATGCCTCATCCTGGAGATCTTCAAAATAGGCAATGAGTTCTGCGTAAGCCGGTTGTACGTGTTTTACTAAAGCTTGTTTAGCCTGGACCAAAAGTCGATCACGCTGGCGAGTCTTGATGTCCAGCGCATTGACCTTTTTCCTGAAATTCTCAAGGAGCGTCCCATCAATCCCCGTGCTTTCGAAAGGCTCATTGGAGATCACATTTCGACTATCTCGAAGGACATGGGGAAAGACAAATTCCGGCGGAATGATCCCAACAGCCCTCCGTTTTTCCAGACCAATGATAGCATGTTTGAACAATGTCGGAACGCGTTGGAGCCGACTTATATAATTTTGAGCATCCTCAATAGTTTCCACTTTGTGCATACTGATCAGGTCTGCCGGTATCCCGGACTGCAAACCGTGCATCTGGTTGAATGGATAATTATGGTAGCGGTACTTGTGGTTGGCGATGCTGCGCTCGTGCTCATAGACGAACAAATCGTAGCTCAATTTTGTCTGCTCATCCAGCTTATCGTAATCAATATTGTTCTTCAGCCAGCGCAGTTCATTTTTAGTGCGTGCAAAATTGACCTGCGAAGCCCGCTCGGAATTATCATCCCAATGGCCCTGGTCCTCCTTGATGCCCAGCCACATTTTGAATTCAGGGCTGCGGGCCACTCTATCCTGGAATACTTTTTCAAAATAGGCCTTGGCCTTGGCCGATTCATCGTCAGCCTGTGGTTCTAGGGACGCCTTATTTGGATTAAGAAAGATCATCCCTACTGCTACAATAAATAATATTACTATTCCGTTACGTTCGTTCATGTTCTATCCTTATTATGGAAAATTTTGCACGGGAATGTAAAAAAAAAATCCCCGCCCTGAAATCAGAACGGGGATTTTCCATTAATATTATTTTATAGTGATCTACTGTTTTGTGAATTCCATTAAAGTACAACTAGCTTCAATCCAATTATTACCGGCAGCCTGGCATGATGTCGAATCCGTATGGCTTGTTTCTTCTCCATCTGAATCCTCACAATGATCAACTACAATACCTGTTATAGAAAATGAATTCTCATCGGAGGACAAAACCACTTCACCATCTGGCATAGGGTCAGAGATACATAGGTCTACTGTGCATCCTTCTTCATACCATATCCCGGTTTCTGTAGTATCGTCCCCAAATAACGACGACGTGGACATTTCAAACGTTTCATTCTCGTCAAATGTTACAGAAACTTCCAACTCAAATGCCTGAGCAAAAGCCCAAATTAATGAATCCAAATCCCCTGTACAATTTGCATTTTCATATTCACCCATAAATGTAAGATCCCAAGTGCCTACAAATGGAGATCCTTCCTCTTCTGGATTGAAGATTTCATCCAATGCTTCACAACTCAAAATGAAAAGAAATGGTAATAGTACTAATAGTGCTTTTTTCATGTATTTCCCTTCCTTTCTTTTATTAAGATAAAGCTACTGCTAAACTTAATAAAATAAAAGCAGATANTCCGATCATTCCGATCATATTATCTAATAATAATTCAATGAATAAGGAAAGTTCTGCTGAAACCTAATTATTTTTTTTTCAAAGTGTAAACTAAACAAATAAAAAATAATGGGAGCTACGACCCACACAGCCTGAGGAATTAACGTATATCCGACTTCTGTCGCTGAACCGGGTAATGACGGTATAATCACCGGATTCCAAGACAATGGCTCATAGACCCATACCCGTCCGTTGAAGAGATATTCCACCAGTAGTTCCTGGAAGATGCCCCACGACAGCATGATGCCCAACTCATTCCTGGAGAACCGGTGGAAATGAGGTGCTTTTAGATATTTTAAACAGAAATACACCCCCACCATGAATATTCCGCCATCCCAAATGGAATGACTCAATTTCCTGGGCCAGCCGTCCAACCCAAAGGGCCACTCTTTGACCGAATGGAGAAATTCATGTCCCAAAAACAGGAAAGTAAACTCCCACGTGGAGCCGATCAGGCAGCCGATCCAGAAAAGTTTATAATAATAAGATGATAACCTACCGCCCCTATAGGCTCGAGTAAAACTTATGGCTATAGCAGCGGCAATGGAAAAATCAGCTACAAGAATAAAATAGTCAAATGTGTTCAATTGACCTTCTATCTGTAAATCTAGACTACCTTGCTATATTATACTATTATTCTATTAATATGTTCAGTTAACTAAGTTTGAATACTTTGTCTTTGCGGCGGGTCCTGTCACTGACCTGGATACCAATACTATCACCTTTTTTGGCACTTTCCACAGTCTCATGTTCGATCTGCATGGATGCAATTTCTTCTTTCAGATCGGTAGTGTGTCCCTTAATATGAATCGTATCGCCGACACTTAGTTTTCCTGCAGTAATTTCAATAGCAGCAACCGAAATCTTACTAAAATGTTTTGAAATATAGCCAATTTCCTGTTCCTTCATATGCTACTCCAAGTTTGCTTTAGCCGAATGTACTTCGTGTACAGGATAATATAAACAAAAAAACTCACACGTTTAGGGCTCTTGCTTTAATCCTATAAATGATTTACCCTGTAAATCAAGTGAGTATTTTGTGATTGACCGCCTTCAGCTCATCCAAGATTTCCTGTTCTGTAATCAGTCCTTTACGAGTCAGTAGGCATAACTAATGCCTCAATGCTCATCATATTTGAGTAGGCGAATTCTTCGTAAGTCACAGTTTCTATTTCAGCAATTGGATTGAGCGGCTAGTAGCATATTCACCTTGGATCAGATTTAGTATATACACGCCAGAGGCTGCGGGCTGGCCTAGCGCGTTTTTTCCTTCCCAAATAAAATCATGTACACCAGGAGCAAGAGGTTTATTGATCAGCGTGTATATTTTGCGCCCCAGTATATCATAAAGCACTAATGAAACTTTTTCATTTGTTGGGANTGTTATGCGGATTTGACACTTGTTATTAAAAGGATTAGGATANACACTGTTAATTCCGGGGACTGTTGGCACCATNTCGCNTTGTACANCAGAAGTCTCTAATACTGTTTCNAGGGCGACCAAAAAATCANTCATCTCNTCCNCNGTTCCTGTTGATACTCGAATATGCTGNGGCATATCCCAACCCGTTCGNACCTGGAAACCCAGATCCGCAAGNCCCTCTGCCACCGGGCCGGCCTCTGTGTTTACGTCTACCATTATAAAGTTGGTTTCTGAATNAATATATTCCANNCCCAANAATGAAAAACCAACCTCNAGNGTTACTTTANTNACAAGGTTCNCTGCAATNGTTGACGTGACATGATCAGAGTCTGTCANNCCGGCAAGAGCCGCNGCNTGTGATGGGCGAGATACGGTTGCATAAAGCTGAACNTCTTGGATTTGTTGAATTAATTCTGCGGATGACAAAGCATAACCAACCCGCGCACCAGCAAGNCCGTACACTTTTGAAAAAGTACGTATAACAACNACAGGATATCCTTGGTCAACATANGGNACACAACTTTCATAATCTTGTGTCTGGACGTATTCATGGTATGCTTCATCAACGCTTACTATAATGCCTTCAGGTATCTGATCAAGNAAAACTGCCATGTCATCCTTATGAATAATTTTTGCCAAAGGGTTGTTTGGGTTTACCAGGGAAATAATTTTAGTGTTTTCTGTAATAGCATTTAAAATACCCTGAAGATCAATAATGTGGTTTTCATCGCACGGCACATAGACTGTCGTACCGCCGTTTGCAATTGCTTCGTTAGCCATTTGTAAATAAGAAGGGAAAGCTGTAATCAGCTCATCACCCGGCCCAATAAAAGCATCAGCAACTTTTTGAATAATTTCTGTGGCACCAGCGCCGACACAAACCTGATCGGCATTAAGGTCTAAATGGTTAGCGATAGCTTCTTCTACATTAGTGTTCAGCCAATTTGGATAGCGGTGTGCTAAGGCAGCTTCGTTGCGAAGCGCCTGCAACGCCAAGGGCGAAGGACCAAGCGGGTTTTCATTGTAGCAGAGGCGACCCGTATAATCTTCTGGGTCGTTAAGGGAAAAGGGCCGAGCCTGTACGCGGCCCGCACCAGGTAGCAACATGGCACTAAACATAGCCGCCGAACGCACAAATTCTCGTCTTGTAAGCCGAGGCTTACTCATAGTTTTTCTAACAAGTGTTTTTCATAAATTACCTTCAGGAATCTGCGCGTGATAGAGATTGAAGTAGGAGTGTATCTGGCATTAAATGCATAGATGTGCCATTCTTTGTCCATGGCTGCAGTTAATTCTACATTAACGAATTCGCCTGGGCGTACCCGATTCATCAACTTTAGTTGTAATAGTTACCTGGTTTTAAAATTGCCCCCAAGCCAACCCAATAAACAATAGTAGTGGTGTGATGCGGTTAATCATTTAAGTAGCACCATCTTCTTGGTCTGAATAAAATCACCAGCTTGTATCTGGTATAAATACACACCTGCACTAACAGGTTTACCAAAGTCATTAGTAGCATTCCAGATAACAGACTTAAAACCAGCATCTTGGGTTGTATTAACCAGTGTCCTTATTCCTCTACCCAGCATATCATAAATGGTTACATTAACAAAACTATTCTCCGGCAGATCATAGCGGAGTGTCGTTACAGGGTTGAAAGGATTCGGAAAGTTTTGGTGGAATGCAAACTTATCTGGGAGTAGACTTTCCAAATAAACACTCATTGCATAACCACCATCAATCGTAACAGTAAACGGTGCATTATTTGCTTCTAGTGTATCTATTCCATCAGTAACATGTACAGTCCATTCGAGCGTAGCGACTGTAACATTATTCTCTATCATATCTTCAATTATATCCGCATATGCTACTGAAAAACTTGTAGCATTTGTATCCAAGCCGTGATTGCCTATTTCAGCACTGGCGGCACGCATGAGATACAATAGTAAATCATCGTTTGCATCAGATGATTCGTCCCATGAGAATGTGATGGAACCATTATCTACATTGGATGCATCAATCATTATTGCAGTGTTATTGCTTGGTTCTGTCAAAGAGAATTCTGTAGGCGTGAAATTATATGGCCCACAACCAACTCCATAAGTACCCATATTAGCACCATCTTCACCAGTACCAACACAAGGGGAATTTTCTGCTAATGTATAATCACCACTATCGGGATTGCAGAATAATGGATCAGCATCAATATTGCCACCTCCAACTGTGCCTGTAATCGGAAAACCACCTTCAAGGTTACAATAAGAAATTGTGGGATTTGCCTGGCTGGTATCATCAAATGCAAAAGCACTACTGTCGTCTCTGACAATTGTATTTACAAAAACAGGCTCAACTGTGCCATTAAAACCGTAACAATAAACAGCCTCCGGACCGGTGTTATTTGCAATGGTACAATTACTGATGGTTGGGCCATAGTAATTATAAATATAAAGCGTACTGGCATTGGTTGATGCGGAGTTGTTAGTGAACAAGTTTTCCGTAACATCCGGACTGGATGTACTAAAATAAATTGCACCGCCATTGGGTGCGCTGTTTCCATTAAAATTATTGTTCCAAATGCGGCAGTTTGCGCTTGTTGATATATTGGATAAATAGAAAGCGCCGCCCTGGCCGTTCCAGTGCAGATCTGCCGAATTGTCCAGAAATGTACAGTTTTGGAACAGCGGCCCAGAATCGCCACCTGCCGATCCAATATAAACTGCGCCTCCATAATCGGCACTGTTGCTGTCAAAGACGCAATTTGTAATTGTTGAACTACCGCCATCTATCGTTATGGCACCGCCGTAAACAGCTGTATTGTTCTTAAATACACAGTTACTTATTGTAGGTGATACATCATTTTGATACCCGTAATAACAATATATGGCTCCCCCATAGCTCGAGCTGCTACCATTGCTGATAGTAAAACCTTCGATAACATCCTCTGGTGTTATCCAAATAGCATCATCACCCAAACCGGATATAAATGTGAACGCTCGTCCACTTCCTTCCAGATCGATAATGCAACTATCAGGGCCATTGGCAGACATAACAGTAATGTGTTTTTCATTTCCATTCCAGGTTAATTCCTTGTTTCCCGTGCCTGTGTAAATGCCGTCAGCCACAAGGACCATGTCACCATCACTGGCAGAATCAATAGCTGCTTGAATAGTTGGATATTCCGAAGGGACCAATAGGACACCACCCGCATCCGGTGCGCCTAGCGTCCCATCTTCAAGTAGACAGTGAGTGTAAACGGAACCGTTTTCTGTCCAGGCAATAAAAAGGCAGCCGAGACCCTTGCCGGTCATCATGTCTGATTTTGGACTGCCGGAATTTGTCACTGTTGCCGCTCCGCCAGTCCAAACATAGTTGCCATCGGCATCCAGCCGGGCAGCGTAAATATCGCCGTTCATGTTTACACTTTGTTCAATATATGCTGCAATCAAATCATCCCCAAAGCCGGCGACAGAGAGGTCAAGATAGTCGTAATTGCTGTTCAGCCCTACCACGGCAGTGCCATTTGCTCCCCATAGACGGTTTCCGCTACTGTCCAGGCGCTGGGCGTAAACACCGCGCTGTGACTGGCTGCCGTTGGCTTCTCTCCAGACTGCCATAAGTTCCTGTGTATCATCAGCAACGGTAAGCTGTGGCGACATACGGAAGTTGCTGGAATTGGCTGATAGATCAACACTGCCGGTCCACGACAGCGCACCGTCGCCACTAATATGCTGCACCACAGCGCTCTGTGCATTCCCGGACATTTCCGTCCATGCTGAGAAACTGCCGCTGTCAGCATCAGCCACAGACTGCTGCGACCAGTTCCCCATGGGGAATACTACCGGTCCAGCCGCCACGATAGGATTGCTCCACTGCGGATTGCCATCATAATCGTACTTTTGCAGATACAACTCGCTGTCAGCAGCCCAGACAGGCCCAGTCTGTCGGACCCATTGGATCAGTACGTCACCATTCCCGCTGACGATGGGCTGCGGCGAGAGCAAATTGGCATTATTATCCGCGATGAGAATTCCAGTACCCCAAAGCAGTGCGCCGGCAGCTGAGATGCGCTGAAAGAAGACTGTATTATCGTTGTGCGTACAGGTAACTACCACACTGTTATCCGGCAGTACCGTCAAACGGGGCGACATATTGCTCGTGCTGGCAGTGGTGAGCGCAACTCCATCATCGCCCCATAGCATAGAGCCGTCGGGGGCAATTTTCCAGGCATAAACTTCCCAGACACCTGTGCGCTGGTCCACAGTCGTGATGATGGCGTTGTCCTCGCTATCTACGGCGAGATTCAAGTGATACACGGCAATCCAAGAAGCATTGGTGTTATCACTCACAACCATTCCATTGTCACCCAACTGGGGCTCACCTAGAGCATTCATACGCTGTAAATAGACGTGATAATTGCCATCGCTCAACCACGCTACATAAACTCCGCCATCGGAAGTCGCCGCCACCTGCGCGTAAACACCGCTACCCAACGATTGCGGTGCGGCAGGATCAGTTGACCATTGCGCAGAAGTGACCGATATAATAAAAAACAAACATATGATAATTCGTTTCATTTTTTATTTTTTGCACTTGATGATCTTTTCGGTCCTTTATAGACAAACCAATCATCCTTGGTTATTTCATGGTAATGGTCAGATGCTTCCAGCAAAATTTTTGCTGTGGATAGTTTTACCGAGGCGATCTCAACACGGACACCTTCCGCTTTTAGGTGGGCGACAAGTTCGACAAAATCTGAATCACCGGACATAATAATAATTGTATCTACTTTCGATGCCAGTTGTGTTGCTTTGATGGAGAGGGGAATATCTGCTGATTTATGACAGGGAACAACGGATCCATAAAAATTTTCATGGAGCCGTTCGGCAAATTTTACTGAAATGGATTTCCCTTCGCGAAAATAGATCAGCCTGTTTAAGCCCCTGCCGTTTAAGAGTTTGGGAATAAGTTCATCGAAATTGATCATTACTTTGGTTGATTTGGACATTTCATGGATGCTGCGCTCAATATTATTGCCATCACATAATATTGCCACGGATTGGTTGATAAGTATATCAGTCATATTATTTAATTCCTTGGTGTAACCGTAAATCTAACCCCAATCCTGCACACAAAAAACCCCGCTGTTGCGGGGCTTGATGGTTTATTTTATGAATTGCATATTAATTTATAACATAGCTTCCAGTTCAATTAACTGTTTTTTATAATTAATGATTAGATTCAGTATATATTTCCTTAAATGTGTCTTTTCCATAGTATAGCCTAAGACCACATCATCAAGAAAAAATTTCTCATATTTTTTTCGATTTAAACCATTTAAACTGCCATCAACAATCTTAGAATAGTTCTTAATGATATATTCATTAAATGAATGATACAAAATTCTTTCATTTTCCACTCCATCGACAATATAAGCGGGAAATACTTCATAAAGATTATCCAAAATTACTTTTATTGAATCTTGTTCTATTTTTCCAATACTACCATCACTGTTCAATGAATTATATATAGAAATAGGCAGATTTATTGCTCTATATGCTTTCAGAGTAAGAACTATGCCTCTATCGCCCTTGGTTTTATGGAAAATTGTATCCAGATTTGTTTTACTCCAATTATTTATAACATAATCACCAATACTAATATCTCTTTGATATTGAATAATTTTTTTATCTATGTAATCAACACGCAGATTGACTTCATTCTTCAAGGATTTTAAGGTTTTGTAATTATTTTTACGAACTGTGTTTAAATCTCTTCTGTCGTCTACCCAAAGAGATAGGACTATACCAATAAAAACTGCTAAAAACTCTATTCCACCTCTTGCTAATATGTTTTTCATCCCCAAATCTACCAATCATCCCACAAACAAAAAACCCCACGAATGTGGGGCTCTTGCTTAAATCCTAGCCTCCCCGTCCTAATCTGCCTTTGCTAATATTATTTTGATTGGCCGAAGAGCCACAGCCACAGTTCCTCCGCGGCCCATACATCCAGCCATACATTGTGGNCGCGTCCCTGCACCTCTGTGTAGCGCGGGGCTCCGTCGGCATCTTTTATTGCCCCGGCCATGTCCCGGGAACGGCTGACCTTGATGGNGTTATCTTGGTCACCGTGCCATATCCAAATGGGCATATTGACCAGTGCCGGTGCCAGGGCCATGTCCCCGCCGCCGCAAATGGGTACTGCCGCCGCAAAGTATTGCGGGCGCCTCTGGATAGCATCCCAGGTACCATAGCCCCCCATGGACAGGCCCATAACATAAATTCTGTTGGGATCTACCTGGTGCTCTTTATTGGCTACAAATGCATCCAGGGCCTCCAGCGCCAACCCCATGGAATTGGAGACGGGCGGCATGTTGTGCTCCAGGGTGTTCCAGGCCACGTCCACCCAGCGCTCACCTTTGGGCACCTGACCGGCAAAGACATAAGCAGAATGTTTAGNAAATATTTCCTGCCCGGCAAAGGCCTCAAGCCCATTGGCGTCCAGTAGCTGTCCTTTATTATCATCNCCCCTGCCCCCNGAGCCGTGGAGGTAGAACAGGAGNGGATATTTTTTNCCGGGTGCTAGCTTGTCCGGGCCCCGATAGCAGTAGTTCAAGNTNNCGCCCNCCGNNCCTCGCCAGACCGCCCGAGTGTATTTTTTCAGCTCNTCGGCAATGGCTATNTCTTTTGCAGGCNCATCCTGGCCCAGAANAAAAGTGTTTATGAGCAATAACAATGGCATNATNTTGTTCATCTATTCACACAGCCGNCAATATGAGCCAGGGCCTGTTCTATATCTGCAGCCGTATTATATAAATGCGGGGAAAAACGTATGGCTCCGGCCCGGCTGGAAACATAGACATGTTTATTGCGGATCCCCTGGATGATCTCCGTGGAGTCAATGTTTTCAAAATAGGCCGTTATAATGGATGANGAGTGNCCATCTGAACTGGGCGAGGTGCTGTGCGCACCCCGGGAGCGGAGGCCTTCCAAAAGCATGTCGGCCAAGTGACGATTATAATTATAAATGTTCTCGATGCCAATTCCATTAAGGAAAGCCATGGAACTGGTCAGGCCCAGGGCACAGCCAAAGGCCATGGTGCTGAATTCAAATTTTTCGGCTCCCGGAGGGTATTCGATGCGGCCGGCATCCAGGTCCCACATATTTCTGTGGCTGCGAAAGCCCACCAGCCCCGGCTCCAATGTGTCTAATAAATGAGGCGCAACATACATGAAGGCCGCGCCAAAGGGAGCGCACAGCCACTTATAGGAACCGCTCACCAAAGCATCCACCGGGGTGGCCTGCACATCGATGGGAATGGCCCCGGCGGACTGGGTGGCATCCACCACCAGCAGGGCCCCATGCTCATGGGCCGCCTCTGCCAATAGCCCCAGGTCGAAGGTCTGGCCATTGCCGTATTCCACGTGGGAGATACACACGACTGCAGTGTTCTGGTCTATCGTGGCAATTATATCATCCACGGCGACAACATTATTTTTTTCTTTTACCAGCCGAATTTCACAGCCCGTGGAATTGGCCACCCGCTGCCAGGGATACACAGTACTGGGAAATACGATCTCGGTGCTGACAACATTTTGTCCTGTACCCGGCGCTACGGCCCAGGCCAGGGAGCAGAGCAGTTCCGTAGTGCTGGATCCGGCGGCGATGGTGTCCTCCGNAGCGTTGATCATGCGGCCGGCCTCCCGGTGCAGCGCTTTGAACACATTCTCTTCCNCATGATCATCAAAGTTATTGCTGCCGTGTTCAGCCAGGTCTGTGACCCAGTCCCGTGTGGCTTCCGCNGCCCCGCTGTACATAAGGGCTACATTGGCTGCATTAAGGTATACGAANTTTTTTGCGGTGGGAAAATCTTTTTCAGAAACAATGGGTTTCATGATAGCCAGAGGATATAACCATAGATATTCATGATCATGATTATAAAAGACATCAAAGCCGTGGAGTAGGCTTTTTTATATATGGAATAAGCCCCTACCAGGGCGTTTCCCGCCATCCACACCAGCCATGAAATAATATACTCATTGGCGTTCAAATAATATCCAAAAATGACCAGGCCGGCCCCCAGCCAGCCCGCCAGTTTCCAGTTGAACGTTTCTGAATTATTTTTAAACATATTTTTCATGTTTTCATACAGTCGCTAAAATGAACCGGGGCCTGCTCTATATCTGCAGCCGTATTATATAAATGGGGAGGAAAACGTATNGCCCCCTTTTTATTCACTACATAAAGCTGTGCATATCTATCAGCTTGGCTGAAAGCAAATTGTTTATCACAATTTCAAATCAGATATCGGACTGTTTGTTCAAATATACTTCCTGACCCCGGTCAAAGCATTCACTCCAGCGGCCGAAGACTTCCTTGGCCCCCTCCTCACCGTATTTTTGGACCAACGGTTTATCAATGTAATAATATGCACCATCAATATAGGGATCGGCCATAACAATAAATGTCCAAGTGGAATCTTCATTCATTTGAGTAGGCCGCAACACTCGCATTGTTGAGTGTAATTTCAAATTTAATGCATGTTGCTTATCATCTTCGTCGCGATACTCTCTGAAAGCAGGCATAACTTCATTTGTCAATACATCATCAAACTGTTGCTTTTTATCAAATTTGATATAGTTCATCACAAAAAATGTATCCTCGTCCACACCTGCTCTACTCGTGTTTTCAGATTGGGTCACAAGAGCAATGGCAATTATTACCAATAATCCCGCTGTTATATACATTTTTTTCATTTACTACTCCTATATTTGAGCCAATCTATTGCTGTTGGAATAATAACCTCTGTTTCTGGAGTTCTTTTAACAATAGATAAATTAGCTGATTTCAGATTATCTACATTTGATAATGGCATTTTCCACATCCCATCACATTTAAAGCTATGATCTATAACAATAAAAACAAATTCAAATGATGAAAAAGGAGGTTATTTATTGAGTTTTTTAATCTTTTTTTCAGCTTTTTTTGAGTTCTTTGTATCCGGAAACTCAGCAACAATAATATTTAACACTTCAATAGCCTGATCGTTTCTTTTCAGTTTTTTCTCATATAGTTTAGCCGATTTTTCCAGGCTCTCCAATGCACCTTCTGTCCCGGGGTATTTCTCATGAACTTTCATATAATGATTTATAGCTTCTTCAAATGCTTTACTCTTTTCGTACAGTTTACCTGCCCGTTGAAGCGCTTCAGTCGCGTTGGCAGTATCATCAGTATATTCGGTTGCAAGTCTGTTATAAGTGGCAATTGCTACATCTCTCTGTTTCAATTTATCTGCTTGAATTTCTCCCACGCGCAACAAAGCTGTAGCGGCATTATCTGATGTGGGAAACTGAGTAACCAGTGTTTCATATTCGTCAATTGCGGTTGTCCAGTCTTTAAAGTTTTGATCAGCTATCATTGCAATACGATATTGTGAATCCGATGAACGGTCATCCTCCGGAAACTGTTCTAAAAACTGGCGGAAAGTAGCAGTAGCTGTTTCAAATTCAGAAAAAATGTCCTGTTGAATAGTGCCGGTCTTATACAGTGCTGTTGCAAATTCATTACTTGATGGAAAAAGTGTCATTAATTTTTTATAAATCATTAAAGCAGAATGGGGGTTATCGCTCACCAAGTCAATTTCAGCCATCCAAAATAGTACTGTACTGGTTTGGGGTTTATCAGTGTATAATCTTATAAATTCCCATGCCTCTCTCGCAACAATTGATGTCAGCCTGTTATCTTTAAATGATAATAGTGTTATTAAATACTGGAAATAATTTTCGTGGATTTCCCCTGTTTCCGGTAGACCCTGAATTATCGGTAAAAGTTTTTCGCGATTGGCTGCAAAATATTCTTCTTCTTGAATTTTTACAGAACCATTCTCCAATACCGGACCTCTTAACGGGGATTCCTGGTATAAATATGTAAATTTTAATAGGTTGGCTTGCACTTCATTCCATTTTTCCCAATCAATGTACGTTTCTATCATAAATCTCTGTATATAATCGGAATGTGCATTGGGGAAATATTTATCCAGGTATGTCCTGTATTCTTGAATTTTATATTCGTTAAGAGCATCAGCTGTTTTAACATTTTTACGCAATAATAACCCTGTACCTAACCAGAATTGTTTCGGTTGTTCAAAATTCAACTGGGTCAGGTAATTATAATACTCTTTTTCGGTAGATGATTGTACACCAGTTGCCTTTGAATTGACATTTTCTTCAGCTGGCTGATTTATTACTGAATCGGCAGGTGCATTGTTGAAAAATGCCCTGACAGTAGATATAAAAAATATACTGATAACTATGCGATGCATTATTACTTTCTTTTTCATTTTAATCCTCGCCGTGGAATGTAAGAATATTTTAAACATGTTTGGTGAAAAACAATCCACCACGCTAATAGCGAGGCACTTGATTGTTTAAATGATTTAATCAATTATTTACAGATTTTTACATAATAATTCTATAAATATTGATATTAATAGTAATAATTTCATTGGTTGATTTTGAATAAAAATCAGCAATTTCACTTTGCACGAATCAACAGCCAGTTGAAATGAAGTGACTAAGAATTAACTTTTTCATTAGGAGATTTATTCCAGTGAAGTTACTTATTCGAACACTAAACAAATTGAAGCGTTCCAGGCAACCAGTTTGCCCTAAAATGAATCCTTTGAAATTAGGTCGATTGTCTGCTTGGCATAACCCAATTAGCGTAGACGCGAAATCCAAAGACTAATTCAATAATTATAAATCAATTTGTAAAAGAGCCCCGCTTTATTTGTGGGGCTCTTGTTTATATCCTATCCCTTTGGGTGGGGGTTATTTCAACAGCACCATTTTCCTGGTTTTAATAAAACTTCCACTTTCGATTTGAACAAGATAAAGACCGCTTGGCTGACGGCTGCCATCCCATTTGATGCTGTAATTTCCTGTAAATAATTCATCATTTATAAGTGTTGTGATTTCATGTCCAACAATATTATACACCTTAACCGTAACAAACTCTGTTTGAGG
>PBZW01000036.1 GCA_002730315.1 Fidelibacterota bacterium | reverse complement strand
GGAACGACCAGGGAAGTTGTAATTGAGCTGCTCTGCACGAGAATCGTTATAAATACACCGAAAAACATGGCACGTCCAGCTGTTTTGAAAATGTGGCTGTCAAAAAATGCTTCCAGCCGGTACATAACCAAACTGCGGATCAATTTTGTTAAATAACGCAGGGAAAAGAACAGCAATAAAAGGGCAACAATGAGCAATAGCCAATTATAATTAATGATTTCCTGTTGTTTGAAGAGTTCTTTCACCCAGGCGACTACTGGATCAGTGATTAATTTGATGGGGCTATTGAACGAAAAAGATTCTGTCCCAACTAAAATTTCCGCTAACCAGCTTGCGCTTTTGCTGATCAAGCCAAATGCTATTTCCATTGGGAAGAGGATTAATACAGACATAACATTAAAAAAATCATGAACAATTGAAGCAGAAAAAGCTCGGCGAAATTCGTTTTTGTTAACAATATACCCCAGTGATACAATTAAGTTGGTAATACTTGTACCAATATTGGCACCCATGATATAAGGGACAGCGGCGGCCACAGCAATGTGGAGGTCTTCACCAAATGTCCCGGCTGCCACCATGCCTACAACCAGTGATGTTGTTGTGGAGGAACTTTGGATCAGACTGGTGGCCAGAATTCCAATAAAAAGCCCAATGAGGGGACCAGCGTTGCTTTGGATCAATTGCTCTGCAAAGCCTTTACCCATGCCTTTAAAGGCCGAACCGATCATGCCGATACTGACGAGAAATAAATAGAGGATAGCAAAAACAGCTATCGTTTTAAGGATGGTTTCGCCGTGTGGCGGGTTGCTTGTGCTCGCTGTTTTTGAGTCCATTATCCGTAAGGAATCAGAACACAAAGTTAATAATGAAAATATATTTTATGCTGTTAACAAATTGTAAACAATTTTGTTAATTGCGCAAAGGTTTTCCCGTTTTTAACATGTGTCGAATGCGGTCTTGAGATAATTTTTCACCGCAAAGAGAAACGAACACTTCACGTTCTATATCCAACAAATATTGTTCGTCTACAGTCTTGGTCAAACCTGCTTTATCACCACCTGTCAGTACATATGCCAGTTTTTGACCGATCATTTCATCGTGATCTGATATCTTTCCTTGCATCTTAAATCCTTTTAATGCCATTTGCATGGCTGTACGTCCGCCAGATCCGGGAAGTTTTAGATCATCACGGTATTGAGGAGGTTCGTACTCGTCTGCAAGTTCCAATACTTTTTGTTTAGCTCTGGAAATGAGTTGCGCTTTATTCATGACAATTTCGTCTGTATCAAGAAGGTAGCCCATTTTCCTGGCCATGTCTGCACTGAAGGAGACCTTGGCAAAGCCAACATTTTCAAACGCTTTTTGTACTTTCTGGAAACCGCCTACACGGCTGTTGGAATCTCCCATTAAATTGAGGATGATTCTAAGGTTTCCGCCGGCGCCGGGAATAAGACCCACGCCGACTTCGACCAGTCCCATATACAGTTCTGCACCGGCAACACGGGCAGCAGCGGGAGCGGCGATTTCCACTCCACCGCCTAATGTTAAGGCAAAAGGAGCGGCAACTACCGGGCCTTTAGAAAAACGAATCCGCTGTGTTGTATCCTGCATGGTTTTTATGGCCAGTTCCAGTGCTTCCCAATTTTCTGTTTCACAGGCTTCCAGGATCAATGCCAGGTTAGCGCCGGCGCTAAAATTTTGTCCCTGGTGGCCAATGACCATTCCTACATAATCACCTTTATCCACAAGGTCTAATCCTTTATCGATCGTTTCGATCAGAGATCCGTCGATGGGATTAAGTGTGGGCTGCAGAACAGAATGAAACTCAACATTCAACACTCCATCTCCCAAGTCAATCAAACTAGCGCTCCAATCCCTGTGGACCAGGTTCCTCGCAGATTTCTGTAGATTTAAATTGATTTCTTTTTTACTCGCCGGCATTGGTTTAGCCGTACCTGAAAGAACATCATAAAAAGTGTTTACACCATTTTCGGTAGTATAGAATGATTCCCGTCCAGCGGCCAGCATATCCAAAACCCATTGGGGTACTTTCCGACCTTCAGCCTGCATGCGTTCAACAGACGCACGGACATCAATTGCATCCCAGGATTCAAATGGTCCCATCTCCCAGCCGTAACCCCATTTGATTGCGTTGTCAATGTTCACAATATCATCACTGATTTCCGGGATTCGATTGGCGCTGTAAATGAGTCCCCTGGCCATATTCTCCCAAAAGAATTTTCCTGCTTTGTCATCGCTGTTTGCCAGGGCTTTGATTTTTTCCCCAGTGGACGTATGGTCCTTAGCTAACCTGAAACCATCAAAACGAACTTTTTTCTGTGGTTTATATTCACCCGTATTCATATCAACGGATAAAATGCCTTCATCTGTTTTCTTATAAAACCCGGCTTTTGTTTTTTGGCCTAGCCGGCCATCATTCACTAATTTCTGCAGGATGTCCGGTATGGCGAACATATCCCGTTCCTCATCATCCACTACTTTTTCGTAGGTCGTTTTGGACACATTTACCATTGTGTCCAGGCCTACTACATCGGCTGTGCGAAACGTGGCGCTCTTGGGTCGGCCCACAATGGTGCCGGTTAATTTATCCACTTCCTCAACAGTGAGTCCCTGTTGGATGGCAGTGTGGAATGTAACCGACATATTGAAAACACCTATGCGGTTGCCAATAAAATTCGGCGTATCCTTGGCATGGACAATCCCTTTCCCCAGTACATCCTCACCAAAATCAGCCATGGCTTGATAAACATCGTTTGCTGTGTGTTCACCTTTTACCAGTTCAAGCAAATACATATAGCGCGGCGGATTAAAAAAGTGGGTGATCATGAACCTGGTTTGCAGGTCATCAGGCATTACCTTGATCAAATCTGATAAGGGAATTCCGGATGTATTTGAAGTTAAAATCGCCGTATCCTTAAGATGGGAAATAATATTCTCATAAACCTTATATTTGATTTCGANTTTTTCAGCGACTGCTTCTAATACCCAATCTGCTTCATTGAGCTGTTCCAAATGATCATCATAGTTGCAGGGTGTAACCAGTTCAGCATTTTTTTTATCAAAAAGAGGGGCAGGTTTGAGTGTGGTCAGGTTTGCAACACCTTTTTCGGCTAACTCCTGATTGATATCGAATAACAGGCAGGGGATACCGGCATTGGCCAAGTGCCCGGCGATCTGTGCGCCCATGACTCCGGCGCCCAATACAGCAGCTTTTTCAATTTTTTGTGACATGAATTCCTCGTTAATTAGTCAAATAGCGTAATGTAATTATACATGCACATGAAGTGTGCAAAACTGCCCAGTAAAACACAGACATGAAAAATATCATGGGCGCCGAAAACATTGGGAATGGGATTTGGTTTCTTGATACCATGGATAATGGCACCGACTGTATAGAAAAAACCACCCACAAAGATCCAAACCAAAGCACCCACTTGCAGTGTCTGTATCATTGGCCAAATAGCAATCACTACAAGCCAGCCCATGAAAATGTAAAATGTGATTGAAAACCAACCCGGCAAATTTTTCCAGAAAATTTTCAGCAGGATTCCAAATATGGTCAGCCCCCAGATAACACCGAACAAGCTCCAGCCCCAAACTCCCCTTAAGGGGATCAGGCAAACAGGAGTGTACGTTGCTGCAATAAGGACGTGAATCATGGCATGGTCCAGGATTTGCAGCTTTTTAACATATTTTGGAGCTACAGGAAGCCAGTGATAGATTGCGCTGGCTGTATATAAAAGAAACATCCCGGAACAAAACACAGAAAACGTAACAATATGCCAAGGTTTAATAGGGTTGATTGATTCCAGGATCAGCAGGATCAGGGCCAGTATGGCCAGCATGGCACCGATAGCATGAGAAATAGCACTGAACGGTTCTTTTATCCTCATTGGTATTTTATCTTTCAATAATAGTGGCAATTCCCTGGCCGGTACCAATACACATTGTGGCCAGTCCTTTATGCAGATCATTCTGTTCCATTACGTTGATCAGCGTCGTGATAATCCGGGCGCCGGAACAGCCCAGGGGATGGCCTAAAGCAATTGCCCCGCCGTTCACATTGATTTTAGCATTATCCCAACCGCCTTTTTTGATAACGTATAAACTTTGGGCCGCAAAGGCTTCATTCAATTCAATAACATCTATGTCGTCCATGGTAAAATCAGCTTTGTGCAAAGCTTTTTCTGTAGCCGGCAGGGGACCCATGCCCATGCGGGTCCAAGCCACCCCGGCGATAGCCCGGCTGGCAACAGTTGCCCTAATATTAAGATCATGTTCTTGGGCGTAATCTGCACTGCACAGCAGGATCGCTGCGGCGCCGATGGAAACTGGACTGCTGGTTGCTGCGGTCACTGACCCTTCAGCTAAAAAAGCGGGATCCAGGCTTTTGATTTTTTCCATNTCTGGTTGTCGGGGTCCTTCATCTTTTTCAACAGTCACTTCACCGTAAATATCGATCGGAATCACTTCATTATCAAATTTGCCCTCTGACCAGGCTTTAAGAGCTTTTTCATGGGAGGCGATCGAAAATTCCTCCTGCTCTTCGCGACTGATCTGGCCATCCTGGGCCAGGTTCTCCGCTGTTTCACCCATCCCGATATAAAATTCCATTTCAGCCAGTTGCGGGTTCAAATCTGGAGTGAATCCGCCCATGGGGACTGAAAACATGTCTTCTACTCCGGCGGCAATACCTACATCAATGTCTCCACTTTCGATGCGGGAACTTATCTGGTGCAGAGAATCCATACTGGAACCGCAAAATCTATTTACTGTATTGGCTGTAGTAGTCTCTGGGAAACCAGCTAAAATAGTTACGCCGCGGCCCATAAGCATACCCTGNGGACCTTCAGGGAAAGCGCAGCCCAGGGAAAGGTCTTCAATCTGATCAGCAGGAATATCCTGGTTGCGGTCCAAAAGACCTTGCACAACCTGGGCTGTGAGGTCATCGGGGCGGATGCCGATCATTTGTCCGTTTTTTACACCAATGGGTGAGCGGACAGCATCAACAATGACTGATTTTGACATATTTTTCTCCTAAAAAGGGTAAGCTNTTTGTTTAACCATGAAATGTGCTATTTNCTGTTTTAACGAAATTGTATCCGTATCCAGGTTCATGGCGGATTCTAATTTTTCAATTTTTTGAGCCAGGCCGGCTGTTGTTCCGGAGGGAAATAAATGGCGTATTGCAGTTTGTAATTTTATCATTATTTCCTGGGTTGCNTCAGTGGTATTTACCTTGGCGATTAANGTCGGAATATTCGAACGNCCATTACCCGATGTAATATTATTCACCCGGCAAACAGTGGCTTCTGCTGTATACATCAGGGTAAAGGTATCGGCCAGGAGTTCACCCAACTGCTGCTGGTGTTTTAGATCCTGTCCGTATTCNCAAATGGCTTCATTGAAGACTAGCAAGGTTAACCTTTTACCGGCTTCAATTGCGCGGGCTTCATCTTGGAGCGTATCCATGGAAAATAACGCTTGAGGATCATTAAGAAATTCATCGATTTTATCCAATGTGCCGCGNATATCTACTTCATCCATGAGTGCCTTTTTCATCAGAAAACCGGTTATGATCATGCGGTTGATCTCGTTGGTCCCCTCCCAAATACTGTTAATGCGGTCATCACGATAGGCNNTAGCCATGGGATATTCTTCGATAAAGCCGTAACCGCCAAAACATTGTAGTCCATTATCGATTACAAATGAACTGGTTTCGCTGCCGTATACTTTGGTCATCGATGCTTCCACAGCATATTTTTCCATCGCATTTCCCATTTGTATGTAATAATCATCAGCATTTGGATCAAGATCGTTGATTACGTCCTGAATGTGACCGATGGTTCTGTATATCATGCTGTCACAAGCATAGGTTCGAATTGTCATATCTGCAATTTTCTTTTTGATGGCATCAAAATTTGCAATTGCCTGTCCAAACTGTTTGCGCTCTTTGGTGTATCGAATCGTTTCTTCAATACACACTTTCATTCCGCCAAGGCAGGACGCCGCCAGCTTAAACCGGCCGATATTCAAAGCATTGAAAGCAATTGCTGATCCTTTACCCACTTCATATAGCAGGTTTTCAGCAGGAACTTTACAATCCGTAAAATTGAGGCTGACGGTGGAGGATCCCTTCATGCCCATTTTTTTTTCCTCTGCACCGATTTCAAATCCAGGCGTACCTTTTTCAACCAAAATTCCGGAAAATTTATCGCCATCAACTTGGACAAGAACGGTAAAAATATCTGCCCAGGTCCCATTACTGATAAAACATTTCTCTCCATTTAATATATAATATTTCCCATCTTCAGTAAGCATAGCTGTAGTTTTGCATGAGGTAGCATCGGAACCTGCGAATGGTTCTGTTAATGCATATGCGGCGATGGTATCACCTGCCACCAATCCGGGGAGATACTTTTCTTTTTGTTCATCTGTACCAAACCAGACAATGCCCATGCTGCCAATGGAAGTTTGAACGCTGGCCGTTACACCGACCGATGCTGATCCACCACGCAAAATGTTTTCAATCACAATTGCTGATGTAATTTTGTCCAAATCCATACCACCATACTTTTCCGGAACATCTACCCCAAAGAGTCCTAGATCTGCCATCTCTTTCATCAGTTCCAACATCACTTCCTTATTGTGTTTATCAACTTTGTGCACGTTGGGATAAATATGTTCTTGGGCAAACTCCCGGACCATTTNATCTATTTCCCGGTGTTCATCCGAAAATTGTTCACGGCTGAAAAATTTCTGTGACCCTATAGGTTGCACCAAAAACTGTCCTCCAGTTTTAAGCAATAAAGATTCTCGATTCATGAAATTACTTCCTGTTGTTTTTTTGTTAAACCGGCTAAAATAAAATCAGAAATGGTTTGAATATAATCTCGGGCATTCATGTTTTGGCGTTTGAAAAGCGTAAACCACATGATGCCTTCAATATTAACCATAATAGACATTGCTGTTATATTTACATCTAAGTTCTTGAATTGACCTTCATCAATTCCTTTCTGAATAATAGCGGAAATAAAGGTGATAAATTCAGTATACACTTTTTGCAGTTTTTTATTGAAATCCTTATCCCGACCGGCCATGGTCCAAAATTCAAGCAGCGCTTTAAAAACGTCCGGATCATTTTCATATTGATCAATAAAATATTGGAAAAGAGATTCCAATTGTTTTGCGGCAGGACGATCTTTATCAATAATAAGGTTTAGCACAGCACTGTATTTCATTACCCAGTGATTAACCAGGGAGAGGTAGACGTCCTTTTTGGATTTATAATACCAGTAGATGGCACCCTTGCTCAATTTGGAGGTAGCTACTATATCATCCATGCGGCTATTGTCGTATCCGTTACTCACTATAACTGCTAGAGCTGCGTCCAAGATCTGTTCTTTACGTTGAGTTTGTAGTGATTCGTTCATAATCTATACTGACTGGTCGGTCGAGTTTACGTATGATAACTATTTTCTCCAAATATTTTTAAAAATTCTTGCAAGGGGTTGCAAAAAACATTTAATTTGTTATTGAGACTTATTCTCATTAACAATAAGTAAATCAACATTTCTAATTTAAAAGAGGAGAAAATGCAGAAAATAATATGTGAAGTTTTACTCATTACTGGACTGCTGGCACAGGACGAATTTTTTGAAGCGGGCTATTCAATTGGCGGTTATGGCGAACTCCATTACAATCGTAGTCAAGCTGGCGCAGATGCCGCTACAACCAAGTTAGACTTTCATCGTTTCATCATTTATTACGGCTATGCTTTTTCAGAAGAATGGTCATTCAAATCGGAAGTGGAACTGGAACATAATTTTGTCCATGATGGTGAGGGCGAATTGGAGCTGGAGCAAACGTTTGTGAATTATCATACGGACCGTTTTGGTTTTCAGGCAGGTGTTATCCTGCCGTCTGTTGGGCTCATTAACGAATACCATGAACCACCCTTATTCGTAAGCGTGGAACGGCCGGAATACAATAAATACGTCATTCCAACAACGTGGTTCGGTAACGGCGCGGCGGTGTATGGTAACATTGCCGGTATACACTGGCGCTTTGCGCTAATGGAAGACCTCAATGGCGATGAGATAGGTAAAGGTATCCGCAGCGGTCGTGACAAAGGATATAAATCCACTGCCTACGACTTGGTGAAAAATATCAGCGTTTATTATACTGGTGTCAGCGGTTTGCGCGTTGGCGGATCTTTAACTATGAATAATGCACCCACGTCCGCTTACTTCACCACAGATGCTGATGGCAACAAAATAGTGAATGAAGCTGATACAGCATCAGTTGGTATTCAACTCATGGAAGTCCATGCAAAATATGACGCTAATAACATCTATGCAGTGTTGGAATTAGGACAGATCTCCTATGAGCACAATCCATTGGGTTATGAGTCTAGCGGCGGTTATTATGCTGACCTCGGATACAACGTTGCTTCGATGATCGGATTGAAAGGTAAACTGATGCCCTGGTTCCGCATGAGCAACTATAACCGTGGCAATGATGATGATTCAGTCGACTACTCGATCCAACGATTCGGTCTTTCATATTGGCCCCATCCCCAGATCGCGTTTAAAGCCGATTACGGAACACATAAAAAAGCATCTGATGATGATGCAAAAACACAGATTAATATTGGTGTCGGTTACAATTTCTAATTTCCTAAGTCAGTTGTACAAAAGAAGGCTGTGGCGGCCCGCTGCAGCCTTCGCTGTTTTAATACCAGCACTGGTTTTTGCCGGCATCAGGGACGATGCCGAAGCCTTGCTCAATCAGCACTTCAGTGCTGATACCAAACTTTCTTTTATCAAATACGATCTTACTCCGGAAATAAAAACACCCATCGAGCGGGAAGTTAAACAGCGCTTTTATTCATCATTTGTATATACATGGGTGATTTCTGCAGGAGACAGCATTGTAGGCTATGCCTTTTTGGACAACGTAAAAGGAAAATCCATGCCCATTACATTTATCGTGCTCTACAACACTAACGGTAGCGTGGTCCATTCAGCAGTGGTGAAATACCGTGAGCCTATAGGCGGAGAAGTAGGCAGACAATCATGGCTGGATCAGTTTTTAGGTAAGAACAGTTCATCGGTTTACGATGAGATCGATGCCATCAGCGGGGCAACAATTTCAGTCAATTCTGTAACCAGGGGAATTCATAAATTGACCTTATTGATGGATGCTGTCAAAACGGACCTGGTTATCAATGAATGACCTGCAATTAAATAAACTGAGCAGCGGCCTGCGCTGGTTCCTGGCCATGTTCCTGGTGGTGCTGGCTGTAGGTGTTTCCATTGGATTAGTTTATGTATGCATAACAACGGATATTAAACCCCAAGGAACCGTTGAACATTATGCCGGTTCTAACACAGATGAATTTGATATTCCTGAAAAATATCCAAAATCGCTAGAAGCCATGCTACTGACGACCCACACCCATATAATATCCTTTGCTGTCATTTTTGTATTATTGGGTGCCTTGTTCCATTTTAATTCTATGGTCACTGGAAAGTGGAAAACAGTGATCATGATAGAGCCACTCATTGCCACATTAGTTACCTTTGGTTCCATCTGGGGTATCCGGTATTATCATCCGTCTTTTGCGTATTTGACGATTCTATCCGGTACCCTAATGTATCTGTCATTTTACCTGATGACAGCCATCCTCCTGTACGATCTGATCATTAAAGATTGGTAGAAAATCACTACGTAATTCTTGATAGAAATAGTATATTAGTTCTAAATTTCGACTCAATAGTCGAATATTAAAATACGATTTAAATATGTCAATATCAGAACGTCAAAAAGAAGAACGCGCCCTTCGTAAAGAAAGGATACTTTCTGGGGCTCTGACTGTATTCAAAACAAAGGGGTTGGATGGCGCCACAATGGATGAGATCGCTGCTGAATCCGGTTTTGGTAAGGCGACACTCTATTATTACTTCCCATCAAAAGAAGATGTATTCTGCGGTATTCTGGATCGGGGCTGGACACAACTCTGGGAAAGCCTTGAAGAGGACATTCATTCAGATACAGGTCCTCGGGAAACATTTATAAATATCCTTATCAAGATCGCCAAGAAAGCACAACAGAACCGGAATGAATATGAATTTATGTTCAATGCTCCAAAAGCAATATCAAATATCGATGATTCAGATCAAGACTGGAAGTCATACCAGCATCAGCTTTACGCTATTTTAAAAGGTTTATTGGATGATGGGATCTCCCAAGGCCAATTTCCAAAATTGGATTCTGATCTTATGTTTAAAGCTATTGGCGGTCTTTTTGTAGGTCTCATTTTCATGGGCGAAAAAAATAAAGATATTACCGGTGGTGATATAGAAAAATTGTTAAACCAATTAATTACAGATCCAAATCAACCATGATGATTAAACACATAATAGTGTTTATACTCATTATAGTATCTTCTATACAAGCCGGAGTTGTTTCAGGAACTGTAAGAGATAAGGATACACAAAAGGCTTTGCCGAATATAAATATTAATGTATTGGAATCTGATTTAGGAGCTGTTTCAGATCCCTACGGAAAATATAGTATTGAAATTGAAAGAGGTACGTATCAACTTGAATTTTCTATGATTGGATTTAAACCGATAGTCGAAAATATAATTATTCAAAATGAAAGCGTCAAAAAGGATATATATCTGGAATCAACTATCTTGAAATTGGATGAAGTTGAAGTTCAAGGAATATTTTCGACTAGGCTGGGATATGAATCAGTAGATGTTATCAAAGGAAAGTATATAAAAGATTTACAAAAAAATTCTGTATCGGATGTGTTGAGAACATTACCCGGATTGGATGTTCAATTTGCTCAACCGAACGGTCGCAATGTTAACGTTTCTATCCGAGGTTCTTCGGATTATAAACCGGGTGGTTATAATAATCGTGTGCTGGTACTTTTGGATGGATTTCCCATCCAGATTCCAAATAGCGGTACACCGGATTGGAGTTCATTGCCCCTGGAAAACATAGCCCGAATTGAAATCGATAACAGCCCAACTTCAGCCCAATATGGTCATAATTCCATGGGTGGTGTAATAAACCTGATTACGAATAAGGGTAATAGCGGTATAATCAGACTTTCCGGCGGTACATATAATACAGGGCAATTGAGTTTTAAATACGGCAAGAATGCAGGCTCATTATCCATCGGTTTTACAGGATTAGCACGTCAATCAGCCGGACATCGATTTAATTCTGATTATCAGGTAACACGATTAAATACATATGTACACTTCGCGGATAAAAAGGGCCGATCCTATAAACTAAATCTGTTTTCAGCTATCTCTAAAAACGGCCACCCCGGTTTTGATGTCTCTCCATCTTACAGACGTTCTGACAGGACATCTCATTATGTTCAATTACATATGTTTTATCCTTTATCCAACGGGCTGTCAATGTCTCATTCCATGTATTTAAATAATTTTGATACGCATTATTATGACAGGGATGATACACCGAATGATAAAGTAGATGCAGAACGCGATTATAAAGATATGTCTACGGGCTTGCGTTCTGAAATGCTATTAACAAAATGGGCACGATGGATCATTATGGTAGGGAGCGATTTTGGCTTTGATCAATCAAACGTATCCGTATTTAATCCAATTTATGATGATCCCCGACAATTCACTTTTGGAGGATTTATTCAATCGAAATATTCTATCGGAAATGGATGGTCAATGGGTTCCGGATTACGCTACGATTACCGATTAGTTGATCCCGGAAATAAATATAAAAAAAGAGTGTTTGAACGGATAACACCGAAAGTGAATCTCATGTACACACTTAAAGGTAAACGTGCATTTACATTGGCATACAGTGCAGGATTCAGAGCGCCTTCGTTATCGGAATTATATTTGCAGCACGCCAGTTCCTATGGGTTGACCATGCAGGGAAATCCAAGCGTACGACCGGAGAGTGTATCCGCAATTGAATTAAAGTATGAACATCCTCACAGTAAAAAATTAACCTGGAGTGGAGCCATATTCCACAATTCATATACTGATATGATCGATTTTGTTTACAGTCTACCCATCATCGCTGTAAATAGAGAAGGAGTCACAGGAACTGGTGCTGAATTACAATGTATTTGGAGTCCATATCCGGCACTGATTATTCGAAGTGAATATAGTTTTTTAAATATGACTGACAAAGGCGGGGACCCGATTTTATATCGTTCCAAGCATAAGGCAAGCATTAGCGTTGCCTTCGAAATGGGGTCTTATACAATGTCTACTTTTGTCCATGGATGGAGTGCCCAGAAATATGAAAATTTTTTAAGTCATAATTATGAAACAGTCGATGATAAAATTGTATTTCCCATTGAAGAATTACCGGATCAGGTACTTGTTGATTTGAATGTGAGTAAAAAGTTCAAATTGTTTGATGGGAATCTATCCATCTCCAATATCTTAGATATAGAATATGAATTAATCCAAAACTTTCCTATGCCTGGTATTACCTGGCTTTTAACCCTATCTAAAACACTTTAATTGAAAAAGGAAAAACAATGAATTCAATGAAAATGTCACTAATTACCTTATTGAGTATGGCACTGTTTGTATTCACTGCTTGTGAGGATGAAAAAGCAGAAGAAACACCTGAATACGGTTCCATTTCCGGCCAGGTTACCTTCAACGGTGAATTCCCGCCTGCGGATTCAGGGGCAGTGCGGATTTCCGTTAACACCAACTGGTACCCAACCGGGCCTCCTTATTCATACAAAGAAATCCCATCTTCAGAAGTGATCAATAATATTTATGAATTTGAGTTTAAACAGGTTGCATTTGGTACTTACAAAGCAATAGCTGTGGATTATGTCGCTGCAAGTAATACCACTGGGGCATATGATATTTGGGGTGTCTACGGTGGAACATTACAGGCGGATTTTATGGACGCCAGCAGTGTTGTAGTTAATATTGATAACCCAGATGTAAATGGGGTTGATATTGAAGTAACAATCTATTGATTTAAGCAATGATTAATAAAAAAGTCCCGTTTACGAGACTTTTTTATTAGAAATAAATGAAATAAAATATTAGCGGTATCAAAATTCCTAGTCCTGTCAGCCATGCACCCCGGCCCATAATTCCTTTTTTCCCTTTCAAAACAAACAATCCTGTCACTGCCAAGATAATCAATACTACAGCATATATATCGGCTATCCATGTCCATATTTTTTTTGGATGGTTGAGGTGCATGGCGTTGAATTCCTGAAGCAAAGCCCGCTTATTTATTGTTTCTAATTCTGCATTGCCCGTTTTCAGATTTACATCTAAGGTCTGGTTTTCCAGGAAAATTCTGATTTGATCTGGTCTGGGCATGAATGTGGATACAATCTCACCGGTTATACCAGATAAAAACATTATTTGATTTACGTCAGAATCAGAAGGAGGAACTTGCAGAGATGAAACATCAATTTGAAAAGTTTGATTGTCTATTTTGTAACTAGGGTTCCAGTCAGCAACATGATTCACTGCGATGCCTGATACCGAATAAATGATGGTCAGCCCAACGGCAAGGTACCCCAAATCACGGTGGAAAATATTATTCCATTTCCGCCACTTCATTTTTTACTGTATAACAGCCCCAAGCCCGCGAAGACGGTAAATGGTTTTATCTTCTTCAGT
>PBZW01000035.1 GCA_002730315.1 Fidelibacterota bacterium | reverse complement strand
ACACCGATCTTGAGAACAACCCGCAACTGGTAAACGAAGACCCTTATGGCAAAGGGTGGTTTTCTATTATAGAAATGGAAGACCCTCAGGAATTAACCAAACTTCTGTCAAACAAGGATTATGAAGAACTGTGCCAGTCAAAATAAACTATACTCCCAATACTGAGTCTGACATTAAATTAATGCTTAAGGAAATCGGCGTTAATTCAATTGAAGATCTTTTAGTAGACATACCGGAAGAATTATTATGTAAACAGATAAACATACCTACAGGTATGTCCGAAATGGAGTTAAAACATTCCCTCAAATCATTAAGTGATAAAAACGCAAACCTGAACAAATACACTTCTTATCTTGGTGCTGGTGCGTACGAACATTTTATCCCAAGTGTGGTTGACCATCTAAGCAGTAGAGGAGAATTCTACTCCTGTTACACCCCCTACCAACCTGAAGTTAGTCAGGGAACCCTACAGGGAATTTATGAATTTCAAAGTATGATGTGTGAGTTGCTGGCAATGGACATAGTCAACGCCTCAATGTATGACGGAGCTTCGGCCCTGGCAGAAGCTGCTGTACTGGCCATAAGACACAAACGGAAGAAGAACGTCCTAGTCTCAAAAACCGTACATCCCGAATACAGAGGGGTATTATCAACTTACCTGCAGGAACTGGATGTCAAACTCATTGAGATTGAAATGGAGGACGGCATTACATCCGTCTCAGACCTTGAGTCCAGAATTGACAATAATACAGCATGTGTCTTAATCCAGACACCAAACTTTTTTGGATGTCTTGAAGAGACTGAAGAACTTGTNGNATTAACCCACAAAAANGAAGCCCTTTTTGTTGCATGTGTNAATCCCATGTCATTAGGCATAATCAANCCACCGGGNGAATANGNCGCTGACATAGCAGTTGGNGATATTCAGGCATTGGGNANTTATATTAATTANGGTGGCCCGCATGCCGGTTTTTTNGCAGTCANCAANGAGTTTATNAGGAAGATGCCGGGAAGNCTNGCGGGTGCTACNACAGANNCAAAAGGCAGNCNNGCTTTTACNCTNACNCTCCAGACAAGAGANCANCATATCNGGCGNGNNAAGGCAACATCGAATATCTGCACNAATCANCANCTCCTNGCNCTCNGGACATGCATNTATCTTTCNACACTAGGCAAAGCTGGNATGATAGATATTGGCAATCTNAACATTCATAAAAGTCATTACGCAATNGACAGANTNTGCGAGCTTGACGGAATNGAGCCTNTANTNNACAAACCCTTCTTTAACGAGTTTGCCATAAAGNTTTCNGANAACTNNAAAATAGAAGAGNTAANCAGNCNNCTCTTTGAATCAGGCATTATAGGCGGCCTTGATTTATCACACTTTTATCCGGATATTAATAACGCCATGCTTCTGTGTGTAACCGAAACAAAAACAAAAGAAGATATAGACGATCTTGTTTCAGCCGTCTCAAATATTATTTAGTGTAATAAGGAAATGTGCAATCATGNTGGAGAAACTAATATTTNAAAAATCATCACCTGGCCGNACTGCATATTCACTACCTGAGTGTGACGTGCCTNTAGAGGCGAATGACACTACGCCCCTACCTGAACGTTTTCTGCGAAAGANCCCTGCTGAACTCCCTGAAGTAGCCGANATTGACGTTGTAAGACATTTCACGAGGTTAAGTCAATTAAACTTCAGTGTCGATACGAATTTCTACCCACTCGGCTCATGTACAATGAAATATAACCCGAAGATTAATGAAGACGTCAGCAGTTATGAAGGCTTCGTAAATCTTCATCCATATCAAAATCAAGAACAATGCCAGGGCATTCTCCAAATCCTGTATGAATTTGAAAGAACTCTTATTGGAATATGTGGTATGGATGCATTTTCACTGCAACCAGCCGCCGGTGCTCACGGTGAATTTATCGGGATGTTAATATCCCGCGCTTATAATGTTAAGGAGGGCAGAAGAAGGAATAAAATAATTATACCTGACTCCGCACACGGTACAAACCCCGCATCGGCTTCAATGTGTGGATTCGACATTGTAGAGATAAAATCAAATAGCCAAGGTCTTGTTGACATAGAGGCATTAAAAAGAATTATTGACAATGATGTCTCTGCCTTAATGCTTACAAATCCGAACACACTTGGATTATTTGAAAAGGACATATTGAAGATAGCCGAGATTGTACATGATGTTGACGCTTTGTTATACCTTGATGGTGCAAATATGGACGCAATGCTGGGAATTGCAAGACCGGGAGATATGGGTATAGATATGTTGCATCTGAATCTTCACAAAACCTTTTCCACCCCTCATGGTGGTGGTGGTCCCGGTGCCGGCCCATTGGGTGTAGTAAAGAAACTTATANCATTTCTGCCTGCTCCCATAATCATAAAAAAAGATAATTCATACGGATGGCAATATNACTTTCCTGATTCTATAGGACGTGTAAAGCCCTTTTACGGTAATATAGGAGTTATTATAAGAGCTTACGCTTACTTAGTTTCTGTTGGCAGTGAAGGACTCGGAAAGATCTCTGAAAGCGCNCTTGTAAACGCTAATTATCTCAGGAAGAGACTTTCCGATTATATTGAAATTCCATACGGTGAAAGATGTATGCATGAATTTGTAGCATCAACAAGAAAGCTCAAAGCAAACGGCATTACAACTCTGGATATTGCAAAGAGGCTTTTGGATTACGGATTTCACTCACCGACTATATATTTCCCATTAATTGTAGAAGACGCACTCATGATTGAGCCAACGGATACTGAAACAAGAGAAACACTTGACGAATTTGCTGACGCTTTAATTAAAATCCTGAAAGAAGCCAAAACCAATCCGGAGATACTAAAAAAAGCACCTCATAATACTCCAGTCTCAAGACTCGATGAAGTACAAGCCGCCAGAAAACCAGATCTGAGATGGAGGAAGGAATTATCGTAAGTACTCACCAAATGAAAACAGTGAGCAATAATAACTGGCGATTGTTATTTACCCCTGACGTCGATCCGTACATGAATATGGCAATTGATGAGGCGCTGACCAGAAAATGCATCGATTCTGAAGACAGACCGGCGGCAATACGCTTTTACACATGGAAAGAAATCTCCTGCTCTATTGGTTATTTTCAAAAGATAGAAAACGTCTTTAAGGCTCCAAATGGCAAAAAAATCCCGGTTGTACGCAGACCCACGGGTGGTGGCATAGTTTATCATGGCAATGATATCACATTTTCAATAGTTAAAAGAAGGATACNATCCAACAGACAGGAAGGTATCACATCTTTTTACAAACTTGTTGGCGAATCATTACTAAGGGGTTTAGAAAGNCTTGGTTTTACATGTACATTCTATCTACCGGAAGAAGAATCACACCGCTCAGCACAAGAAAGAAAACCTTTGAATAATCGCCNCTCACAGCAGTCATCTTGCTCTGTAACACCTGCAAAATATGACATCATGATAAACGGTAGCAAGGTGGCAGGTTATGCGGCAAGAAAGTCTCAGGGGGCTATTCTTTGTCAGGNATATTTAGACGTACATAAGAGATGGAAGGAACAATATAATATGGATTCACGGGAGAAGNGAATTCAACTGCTATTTGATAACTTGGCAGGTAGTTTCAAGAATGTCTTTGGTATCACACTTACTTCCTCGCAACTGACAGAAGAAGAAATGGAATCTGCACTGAAATTAAGAGACAAGAAATATGCCTGTGATGAGTGGAATTACAGGAAATAAGTCTATTGTAAAATAATTGTAGTAGGATAGAATCTCGACTGGTATAATTTGATTCTTAAACTACGGCAAAATAGATTATTTTGCTTTTACACATCATCAAGTAAATATCCATTATGAGTAATAAAGAATACNATTTCGGTGAAATAGAGAAGAAATGGCAGGNTTTCTGGGAAGGAAGCGGCCTGTTCAGGGTTGATAATGAGTGTGACAAAGACAAGTTTTACTGCCTCGTAATGTTTCCATATCCTTCCGGTACGCTTCACGTGGGACACGGACGCAACTATATAATCGGAGACGTTGTCTCCCGCTACAAAATCATGAAGGGTTTCAAGGTCCTCTCGCCAATTGGATGGGATGCCTTTGGCCTACCGGCAGAAAACGCGGCAATTGCCAATAGTATCCACCCCTCCATTCACACAAGGAACAACATCAAGAAGATGAGAGTACAGCTCGAAAGATGGGGTGTGGGTTACGATTGGGAGAGGGAAGTTACATCCTGCGAACCGGATTATTATAAATGGACACAATGGATATTCCTTAAACTATTCGAGAGTAATCTTGCATACAAGAAAAAAGCAGCCGTAAACTGGTGCCCTTCCTGTGCAACTGTACTGGCAAACGAACAGGTTGTTGATGACCTTTGTGAAAGATGTGAAACCAAGGTTGAGCAGAGAGATCTTGAACAGTGGTTTTTCAGGATTAGTAATTACGCTCAGAGATTACTGGATGATCTCGAGGCACTTGATGGTTGGCCGGAAAAAGTTAAGACAATGCAAGCAAACTGGATTGGTCGAAGTGAAGGAGCAAGGATAAATTTTAAATTAGAAGGAACCCACGAGATAATCCCATGCTTCACAACAAGGCCAGACACTATTTTCGGTGTTACATTTATGTCATTAGCCCCCGAACATCCCATAATAAACGAATTGATAAATGGTACTGAATATGAAAAACCCGTATCTGAATTTGTAAGCAGGGCCAGAGGCCAGAGCACCATTGAAAGGACGTCTGAAGGGACTGTGAAGGAAGGGATCTTTATCGGCAGATATGTCATTAATCCCGTTAACGGTGAGAAAGTGCCTTTATGGGTTTCAAATTATGCACTAATGGAATATGGAACCGGAGCCGTCATGGCTGTACCTGCTCATGACCAGAGGGATTTTGAATTTGCAAGGAAATACGATCTGCCCATAAAGATAGTCATTCAACCTTCAGACAATGATACCACACTGAACCCCGAAGCTATGGGAAAAGCCTATGTTAAAGATGGAGTACAGGTTCATTCCGACCGGTTTGACGGAATACCTAACAGGGAGGCTATCCCTAAGATTATAAACTTCTTTGAAGAAAATGGCATTGGTGAACGAAATATTAACTACAGATTGAGAGACTGGTTAATCTCAAGACAAAGATACTGGGGTGCACCAATACCAATCATATACTGCGAAAGCTGCGGCACAGTACCTGTACCGGATGAAAACCTTCCTGTACTCTTGCCAGATCATGTAGAATTTAAACCTCATGGCCGCAGCCCACTTGACGATGTGGAAGAATTTCTCAACACGACATGCCCGAAGTGTGGAGGCAGTGCAAAGCGGGAAACGGATACGATGGATACCTTCGTTGATTCCAGCTGGTATTACCTGAGATATCTCTCTTCTAAAGATAATACTCAGGCATTTGATTCGAAATACGTGAATAAATGGCTGCCTGTTGACCAATATATAGGCGGTATCGAACATGCAATCCTGCATCTCCTCTATTCAAGATTCATAACAAAGGTCTTTTTTGATCTCAAACTCATAAACTTCAATGAACCTTTTAGAAATCTTTTTACTCAAGGTATGATCATCAAAAACGGAGCCAAGATGTCCAAATCAAAGCACAATGTTGTTAATCCTGACCTGATCACAGAAAAATATGGCGCTGATACACAACGGCTATATACATTATTTATCGCCCCGCCACAGAGAGATGCCGAATGGAACGATCGAGGTGTCATAGGTTCGTATCGTTTTCTGAACAGGCTATGGAATAATATTACAGAATTTGAAGAACATTTCAAGAATGTTCCTGATACAGAAATCAAACGCGACTTATTCTCAAAAGAGACAAAAGAATTTTATAGGTACATAAACATAACTATAAAGAAGGTCACCGAAGATATTGAGAAATCATGGAGCTTTAACACTGCAATAGCTGCTGTGATGGAACTGCTCAATATGGTCCTGGATTTCAGTGCAGGACTTAGAGACAAAGAATTTATTAATGAGGAAGTAAGCATTAATGACTTTAATGTATTTAGGCTTTCACTTGAATCTATTGTAAAGGTTCTGGCACCATTCGTCCCTCACATATGTGAAGAATTGTGGGAAATACTTGGACATAATCCAAGCATATTCTCAGTACCCTGGCCGGCATATGATGAAGATGCTATTGCCGCAGATCAGGTAGAGATGGTGATCCAGATAAACGGCAAAGTCAGAAGCAAACTGGTTGTACCGTCAGAGATAGATGAAAACGCCTTGAAATCACGCGTGATGAAAGACCAGAAGATAATTGAGAATCTGGATGGCAAAAAGATAATAAAGACAATAGTCGTTCCAAAGAAGCTCGTAAACCTTGTAGTCAAGTAATATATCCACTTGTAGAATAAATAGGATAGTTGTATATGCTCAGCAACTATTTACGCGGATGTGATTTCTCGTATACGCTTTTTAAACGTTCTGTTGTTACGTGTGTGTATACCTGCGTGGTGGAAAGATTGGAGTGGCCAAGCAGCTCCTGGACAGATCGTAGGTCGGCTCCCTTATCCAGCAAATGAGTTGCAAAGCTGTGCCTGAATGTGTGTGGAGATGTAAGCAGATTAATACCCGACATCTTTAAATACTTATCAAGCGTTCTCGCAACACTTCTTGCCGTAAGGCGGTTGCCGTATTTATTAAGAAAAAGAGGCTTGTTCTTACTTATCTGACCTGCCTTCTTTTTCTCATTTTTTTTACGTTTCGATCTGGAATCAAGATATTCCTTTATCGCCTTAACTGCATGACTGCCGATTGGCACCAACCTCTCTTTCTTGCCTTTACCCGTTACTTTTATCATCCCGCCAAAGAAATCAATATCTTCCTCTCCTAAATTTACCAGTTCACTTACCCTTATTCCCGTACTGTAAAGCGTTTCCAGCATAGCCAAATCTCTTAACCCCATTGAATTTGAACAATCAGGTGTCTTCAGCAAAACATCCACATCGCCTATGCTTAAGAAATGAGGCAGTTTCTTATCCTGTTTAGGAGTACGCAAGGCCTCAAAAGGATTTGATACAAGCTCGCCTACCTGAATTAAATATTTGAAGAAAGATCGTATTGATGCCAGTTTCCGGGCTATAGTGGTTTTCGAGTAATTATTAGTTCTCAATACGGCAAGAAACTTTCTCAACAGAAGATGGTTAACGCTTTTTAAACTACTGCATTTCTCGTCATCTAAGAAGGTATCAAATTGCGACAGGTCTTTATGATACGCCCTCAAAGTGTGTTCAGAGTAACCCTTTTCGTGCTCCAGTTTTGCTATGAATTCTATAGTCAATTTCTCAATCATCTGACATCTTTCCTGACTTATTCAAAAATACCTTTAACCAGTACTCAGCCTCTTTCTTAGTGGGACCTAAGTACTTGCTTGCCGGCTCGTCACCCTCCTCCTTGTTAAATAACCTGCCTTCCTCCTCAGAGGCCTGTAAACGAGCAACATTCTTTTTCATATCTCTATAAAACGCCAGTGGTTCTACAACCTTGCAGCCGTATTTCTTTACATACTGTTCTATGTCTCTGTCAGCAGTAATTACAGTAATATGCCTGGGGTTTTCGCTATTACTTACCATCCTCTTGATTTCCTCATCTGCATCAAGGTCCTGTCTGGAAAAAACTACATCTATGCCCACCGCTCTTGCCTCGGATGAATTACCATGACCTTTGCCATCAAACACTACTATTAATTTGTGCTTTCTTTTCTCTTTATACTGCTCCAGTAGGGCAAGAAATCTATTACGCAAAATCTCTATATCACATTTTTCAGTACTGTACCCCAGTTCGGGGATTTTAAATATCACATTATAACCATCTACTATTAGGTCCATCTCAATGTTTCGACTTTCTTGATGCTACTTTGAGTTATATATTTTTATGAAATAGTTTTTGTTAATAATAACATCCACGGGTATTCCTGGCAAATAAACTTTCTCACGATATCTACAGTTTCTTTCGGTATTTCATTTTCTCTTTTTAGCACTTTTGATTTTCCTTGCGCTCTTCGTGCTTCCTGCCCGACGGGTAGTTTGGCGAATGCGGTGAACATTTTCTAACGGGCACTCTTCACACTGCATTCTGGGTTTACAATAATGCTTCCCAACCATTACGATGAGGGCATGATACTCATTGTAGTAAGGCACATTTCCCGGAAGATTGTCTTCAAAGACGGACTTAATATCCTCATAATCGTAATCCTCAGTTATTAACCCATGTCGGACTAAGACACGTCTCGTGTATGCATCAACGACAAACGTGGGCTTCTCGGCAGCGTACAAGATTATGGAATCTGCCGTTTCTTTCCCTATACCGTTTACAGAGAGTAACTCCTTGCGTAATGTGGCAAAATCCTGCTTAAACAACTTTGATAAACTACCATTATAATTCAGAAAAAGCCATTCTATAAAGTGTTTGAGCCTTTTCGCTTTGACATTAAAATATCCTGAGGGCTTGATAAGTTCAGCAAGCTTCTTTGTTTCTATTTCGTATAATTTTTTAGGCGTAAATACCTTTGCGGCTTTCAAATTCTTAATAGCCTTCTCAACATTTGTCCAATTTGTATTTTGAGTAAGTATGGCTCCAATTACTACCTCAAAACCGGTATCTCCCGGCCACCAATACTGTTTTCCAAATGATTTAAACAGACTATCATAAATTTCAGTAAGTACTTTTGGCTTATTCATATTTAATTATTTTAACAAACCTCATAACGTAAAAGCAAAATTTTAATGCTATTAATAATATAACATTATTGTTCCTACCTCGCCTTACATGCCTGATGTACCTCCAACCTCTTGAATATAATCTACAAAAAAGCCAATAACAATTTGACAATTTCCGCAAATATTTGATAATACACTGAATCTTTATAATGCAAGAACTCTTGTTAGCTGTAATTTAAAGATAACGGATAATATGGTAAGGCCATACATAATTCTTTGAAATAAAGGAGAAATAATTGAAAATAGGATTTACTGGTATTGATCTACCGGAAGGAAAAACAAAATACAGAGACGAAACACTTATTGCTCTGGAGAAGAAAGACAAAGCCAAAAAGGTTGCTCCATTTTTTGCTGAATTTATAAAGGACGAGTTTATACAGTCTGATGCTATTGTAGTTCCCAAAAGCAATATTCTGGATATCTTGATTCTTGACATTGAGAAGATCGAGACCAGGTTGTCGAAACTGGAAGACGGCAGCGAAAAAACATTAATGACAAAGTGTCTTGAACAGTTGGAACAGGAAACACCCCTATGCGACGTTGAATTCAATGATGAGGAAATTGAAATAATGATCGCCACAGCCCCTATCAGCTTCAAGCCCGTAGTCCAAATCGAAGGCAGCGAGAACATCAACACCATCATTGCATTAGCAATCGATAAAGCAAATTATATGTTCTTTTATACATCCGGCCCCAAGGAGTCGCATGCCTGGCTCGTAGAAAAGGGCTCGGAAATTATTGCATGTGCAGAGAAGATACATTCTGACTTTGCCCGCGGATTCATTAAGGGCGATGTTGTCAGCTTTGAGGATTACATGAATTGCCATAATTTCAATGACTGCAAGTCAAAAGGGGTGGCAAAACTGGTTGACCGTGATTATATTGTCCAACCAAATGAAATAATCGAGATCAGGTTTAATGTCTAGAAGCGGGTTGCCGGTTACGAGTTATGTATTGTAAGTTGCGGTTGTAGCAAAAGGATTAAAAGTGATACAGGAAAACGAATTTCACAAAAAAATCGAAAAAGCGTGCCAGCTGGACACTGCCGAATCCTTTAATCTTCAGAGCCGTATTCATAGATTACACTGGTTTGGCCGTTCTAATATATGGATTAAACGTGATGATGAACTCAGCTTTGGTGTATCTGGAACCAAGTTGCGTAAGCACGCATCAATAATCCCCGCATTAAAACTAAAAGGGATTGAAGAGGTAGTAGTAATTGGCGGGGCAAATTCTAACAACGTTCTTTCTGCTGCTCAGACCCTGACTGAAAATGGTATTAAGATAACACCTTTTCTACTAGGGCCACCATCTCATAAACAGGGTAACTTAAAACTGCTTTCACTGTTTATTGACGATGACGAAATACATTGGGTTTCACGTGATCAATGGGCAGACATTGAAACTTTGGTCAACAATTATATAGAGAAGGAAAACGCGCAGGGAATAAAGATTTTTGTACTTCCGGAAGGTGGCCATCATCGCCTGGCTCTTCCTGGTTCTTTGAGCATTCTATTAGATATTCTGCGCAATGAAGCTGAATCCGGAGTCACTTTCGATCACATCTTTATAGACTCCGGTACAGGTATGGTCGCACAGTCTCTGTTAGCAGGAGCTGCTGCTATTAACAAAAAGACAAAATTTCATATAGTAGTCCTGGCAGGCTCTTTTGAAACCTTTGAATGCGGATTGGAACAGATAATCCAATATACCGAAGATTTTCTTCAAATTTTAATTCCGTTACGGCCTGACTATAAACTATATTATTCTACAATTGCAAAATCTTTTGGTGGTACTAATAGAGCCATTTTCAGAGAAATAAAGTGTATTGCCAGAGAGGATGGGATTCTCACGGATCCAGTTTATTCTGCCAAACTTTTTATTATGGCAAAACATACTATTCAAGACCAGTCATTAGATGGGAATATACTCCTGATCCATTCCGGAGGAGCATTGGCCTTGAGTGGTTTTATGGACAATCCTGTGTTCGGCAATGAGGAGTAGCGCCTGCCGGCCGGTAGGCAGGGAAGCCTTTTTACACGACGGATTGTTTGTCGGGTCTGTATTTAAAACAAAATTTAATTTTATATCCTGGAGTAAGAAACATGGCTGATCAAAATGTGGTTATATTGGGAGGAAGCGGCAATGTTGGCAGGGAATTTTTATCCCAGGTGATTCAACATGATACAGTTTTCTCCAATAAGCATCTTAATCCTACTAACATAATAGCGCTGGCAAACAGTAAAGGTTTCTGGTTTAACAAACAAGGGTTGGAAATCCAGAAAAATCCTGAGAGAGTTCATAAATGGAAATCTTCAAAAAAAGCATTTAATAAACATATGCAAGGTTTAGACCAATTCCGCGAATACGACAATTTAGCAGAATTATTAAAATTGATTGAAGATGAGGGAATGTCCGGTGAAATTGTTTTTGTTGACGTTACCTCAGGAAAGGATGATTTAAGAGATTTCCATCTAAAGGTAATCAATGACTCAGATGAAAGCATAGTTACCGCAAACAAAAACCCGCTCTCCATTTATCCAACTGACGTATTTATAGCGCTTACCAGACCCAGAGAGAGGTATGGATTCCGGTGTACGGTCATGGCCGGTGCTAATACTGTTTCCAATTTACTTGACTATTATGACACCTCAGAGATGATAAATAAGATAGAGGCGTGTTTCTCTGGAACCCTGGGTTATTTATGTGCTGAACTGGAAAAGGGAGAGAGGAGTTTTTCAGAAATACTGGGCGACGCGAAAAGCATGGGTTACACCGAACCGCATCCGAGAGATGACCTTAACGGCCTGGATGTAGCCAGAAAGCTGATAATTTGTGCCAGAACATTCGGGCATGAGGTTGAAATGTCAGACATTGAACTTGAAGGATTCATTAGTGAATCTTTTTTAAAGATCGAAGATGTAGATGAATTCATGCAATCTGTAAAAGATGCTGACCAGGAAATGAAAGATGAATTTGCTTCTGCTAAGGGTAAAGGAAAAACATTAAGATATGTTGCCAACTTTAATCTAAACAAAAATGGTGATTCCATTTTTAAAGTCGGCCTGAGAGAAGTTCTTCCTGGCTCTCCACTGGGAAACCTGAAAGGTTCCTCAAATAAAGTCATTGTCGAGACAGAAATATTTAATGGAGATAAGAAATATATAATAGAATCCCCCGGTGCCGGTCCGGACGTAACCGCCTGGGGACTGAGGAGAGAACTTCTGTCAAGGTTAAGCGGAAGAAAAGGTGGAGATTACAAACTAACTTAGAAGGGAGTTTAAGAAAGCAGGACATAGTTTTTCCAGGATATTATAGACAAGTATATTAAAATAGACATGTGAAAGAATATGTTTTAGTTAATGAAGCCGCAATAAGGGCAGTGTTTTTCTTCGGTATATTCATAGCCGTTGCTTTGTGGGAGTTAGTGAGTCCCAGGCGAAACCAACAGCAATTATGGATTTAATTTTCCCTGGTGGGACAGGCTTCTTGGTACTTACAAAGCTCAACCGGAAGACAACCATCTGAAAATGACTATTGGCCTCAACCAATTCAGGGAATCCAGATATCTCAGATTCCATTGGCTCCTTATTCAACCTTTTATCGGTAAAGTGGGAGAATATCCAATTAGAAAGCAGTACTAATAAAGTAAACAAACTTGACAATTCCTACTAAAGTGACTTTAACTCCCACAACTTTTCAGCAAGCATTTCAATATAACCCCTGCCTCTTTCGCCATTTTCCAGTACATTCAGCCATCTCTGAGGTATACCACTTTTTCCGTGATAGGCACCGCTTATAGCGCCTGTCATTGCACCTATAGTATCGGTGTCACCTCCGAGCGATACCGCATATGAGACAGAACCCTCAAAATCATGACTGTGGGAAATGAATGAGTATATGGCTGTCGGAACAGAATTTGGAGCGCTGCTGTCGTTGCCTAATCTGTCGATTACTTCAGCCTTATCAGGCACGTATTCTAAAAGCTCTTTTATATGTTGCAGTTTAGCCTTATAAAGTTTCCCCTCGTCTGAAACAAACGTAATCATATCCGAAACAAATGATTGTTTGTCCAGTTCTTCCGAGGGATCGGAATTGATTGCTTTAGCTACGGCAAACGCCTGCAGTGCGGCTCCCTCCTTACAATATGGATGGGCATGTGTAATATTGCTGGACTCACATGCTATCTTACGAAGATCATCGGGTTTGTCATAATAAAATGCTCCGATTGGGGCTATTCGCATAGAGGATCCATTACCAAACGATCCGCCTCCAAACACCCTCTCTCCGGCAAAGTTCCAGTCAATACCTTCCCTTAAAAGAGAAAGGGCTCTTACAGTACCACCTCCATATCCTCTTTCAGGGTTATATAATTTTACAAATCTGCCCGCCATGTCCCTGCCGTTGAACCCCCTGCATTGTACCAGTGATTCTGCAATCCCAATCATCATCTCCGTATCGTCAGTATACGTCCCTGCTCCCATACGCACATCAAGCATTTCTCTTAACTCACCATATTTCATCTCTATTGTCTTGCAATCATATCCTTCTACAGGCATTCCAAGCGAATCTCCAACATGAGTAACAAGCGTGCAGCCAATAAACTTGTCTTTTAACTTATCAGGATTCATGGTTAGAATTACCAGTAGCAATACTTGATGGTTACAGATTGCTTAACCTTTAGAGATATGACGATTCTAGCTACCTTTACAAACGGTATGCCCTACAGCAAAAAGGTAATCACTTCCTCCTTCTACCGCCCAGATCC
>PBZW01000034.1 GCA_002730315.1 Fidelibacterota bacterium | reverse complement strand
ATTGTTTGCCGTAAACGTTTCCGGTACAGTATCTGATGCTGCTACTGGCAATGCTTTAGCTGGCGCAAATGTGGTGGTGGAAGGAACTGACCTCGGAGCAGCCGCAGCCGGTGATGGAAGCTATTCCATTGCCAATGTACCTGCCGGCGCAACAGTAACGGCCTCGATGATTGGCTATGCCAACTCGAGCGCCACAGCAGCAGCAACAGTTAACTTTGCCCTGGAGGCTGTGGCTATTCAGTTATCTGCTTTAGAAGTGTTAGCTTCTCGCGCAGATGAAAAAACACCTGTTGCTTATACTAACGTAACAAAAGCAGATATGGAATTCCGCCTGGGATCTCAAGATATTCCCATGAGCTTGAATACAACCCCTAGTGTCTATGCAACCCATCAGGGTGGCGGTGCTGGGGATGCACGCATCAATGTTCGCGGTTTTAACCAGCGGAATGTTGCCGTAATGATTAACGGTGTACCGCAAAACGATATGGAAAACGGCTGGGTCTACTGGTCCAACTGGGACGGTGTTGGCGATGCCACATCCTCCATTCAGATGCAGCGTGGTTTAAGTGCTGCCAGTTTGGCGACCCCTTCCATTGGCGGAACCATGAATATTATTACCGATCCAACAGCCGCTTCCCGCGGTGGAAGATTTAAAACCGAAATTGGGGCCGGTGGTTTTATGAAGGGTACCTTTAATTACAATACCGGACTTATTGGTGAAAAAATGGCTTTTAGTACAACCATCGTTCGCAAAATAGGAGATGGTGTCATTGATAAAACATGGACAGATGCCTGGGCCTACTACTTTGGTGCTAGTTACCAGATGAACGATGCCAATCGCTTTGAACTCTATGCTATTGGTGCTCCGCAACGCCACGGACAAAACCTCTATAAACAAAATCTCGGCGCCTATGATTCAAAATTTGCTGCAGATGTAGAAGGATATGATACAGAAGCATTAGGTGAAGATGGCAAATTCAGAGATGAAGGCGAAGCAGGCGGTGTTGAATTCGGTCGTTTGTTTAACCAAAACTGGGCACCTATAAGTTCTTCATATTCAGGTCAACAGTACTGGTACATGTATGGTGACCGTACAGTAGATCGTCATGATCCCGATTTCCTAAATGAAAGAGAAAACTACTTTCACAAACCATTGGTAAACCTTAACCATTTCTTAACCATTAGCAATAACATGAGACTCTCATCTATTCTTTACTGGTCAGGTGGTTCTGGTGGTGGTACCGGTACATATGGCAAGATTCCAACTATGGATGCTGACGGCAACCTGGGTGATGATGATTACAAGTTCTACTATGGCCGTGGGCCGTGGGTCAGAGACTGGAATACTCTCGTTGACTATAACTCAGGTAATGAAGATACTGTTTATGTAGATAAATCTGCTCTTGTACGTACACATGGAAGCGGCAATAATCAGTCAGTAGGTATTTTAAGAAACAGTATTAATCGCCAAAGCACAATCGGGGCTATTTCCAATTTTACCTTCGATATGAGTGATGCCCTCTCACTCAAGGTCGGTTTAGACTGGCGTACAGCCGGTATTGAACACGCCCGTGAAGTGCGTGATCTTATGGGCGGTGATTATTACGTGGATTTTGCCGATGATAATGCACCTAACGGGAAAGAAGTAGGTCTCGGAGACATTATTGCTTATCATAACGAAACCACTGTTGACTGGTTAGGCTTTTTTGGACAAGTCAACTTTGCCAGTGGCCCATTATCTGCTTATGGAATGTTTGGCATGTCAACCATTGAGTATTCCTACCAGGACCATTTCACTGTTGCAGATGCGGTTATTGAGTCAGAACCAATTTCAGCTACGCAGTTCAAAGGTGGCGCCATGTTTGATGTCAGTGATGACATAAGCGTATTTGCCAACTTTGGAGTAGTTGAGAAACCGCCCATCATGGATAATGTAATCTATTTTGATGGTACAGTTGCATCAGACCCTGCGAACGAAAGTTTCCAGAGTCTTGAAGGCGGTGTGAATTACCATGCGGGCAACTTTGCTGTCAAGGCTAATTATTACATGACCGACTGGATGGATCGTAACCTTACAAAAGCAGTTTCATCAGGCCAGGGTTCCAGTGGTGACACAGATGTCATTTTCCTATCTGGTGTTAACCAGAAACATAACGGTATTGAGGTTGAAGCATCAGCACAGTTATTGGCTATGCTGCGTCTTGATGCTGCTATCAGTATCGGTGATTGGAAATTTGATGGAGATGCCAACGGAAATTATCAAGAAGACGATTTCGATAGCCTTGGTAATGTAACAGGACAGACTACAACTAATTACGACTATGCACTGGATGGATTAATGGTCGGTGATATGCCGCAAACAGCCTATGTTGTTGGTGTAACGCTTACCCCGATATCCGGATTAAGAGCGCAAGTCTTATACAACATGTATGATAATAACTACTCAGACTGGGGTCCATCCGCTCGTGAATACAGCGGGGATGATGCTGATGCAGATAGAGAGCAGGTCTGGAAAGCTCCCGGGTATTCCAAAATGGATGTTCACATTAGCTATGACCTCCCATCAATCGGTGGCATGAATCTCCAGGCGTTTGCACATATATTCAATGCACTTGATGATCTTTATGTGCAGGATGCTGTAGACCATAGTCAATATAATAGCTATGGTGATAAAGTTCATGCGGCACACAACGCTGAAGTATTCCTAGGATCACCAAGATACTTTAATGCTGGTTTGAGCGTTACTTTCTAAACTAAACGTTTAGTTAAATAAAAAACCCCGATCCGCCAATAGGAGGATCGGGGTTTTTTGTACTAAATTTTTCATATTAATTCATAACATTAACCAGATGTAGTGTATTTTGATTTGGAAAAACAATAACTTGTTCATTATTAAAATAAAATCAGACATTTTCGAAATGTTTAAGAAGGGTTTCGTTTTTCTCCTTCCCTTATCACTTTTTGCCCAGATGACAGTATCTGGTACAGTATCAGATGCTGCTACTGGCAATGCTTTAGCTGGCGCAAATGTAGTTGTGGAAGGAACTGACCTCGGAGCAGCCGCAGCCGGTGATGGAAGCTATTCCATTGCCAATGTACCTGCCGGCGCAACNNTAACNGCCTCGATGATTGGCTATGCCANCTCAGAGCNCNACAGCAGCNGCAACAGTTAACTTTGCCCTGGANGCTNNNGCNATNCAGTTATCTGCTTTAGAAGTGTTAGCTTCTCGCGCAGATGAANNNACNCCNGTTGCTTANACTAACTGTNACNAANGCNGANATGGAATTNCGNNTGGGNTCNCANGATATTCCCATGAGCTTGAANACNACNCCNAGTGTCTANGCAACCCANCAGGGNGGNGGTGCNGGGGATNCCCGNATCAATGTTCGCGGTTTTAACCAGCGGAATGTTGCCGTNATGATTAACGGTGTACCGCAAAACGATATGGAAAACGGCTGGGTCTACTGGTCTAACTGGGACGGTGTTGGTGATGCCACATCTTCCATCCAGATGCAGCGCGGATTGAGTGCTGTAAACCTGGCTACTCCCTCCATTGGCGGTACCATGAACATTCTTACCGATCCAACTGCACATTCACGTGGCGGTAAATTCAAACAGGAAATTGGTGCTGGAGGTTTTAAAAAATCAACACTTAACCTAAACACTGGGATGATAGGTGGCAATTTTGCCTTTAGCACAACCATCGTACGTAAAACAGGCGACGGTATCATTGATAAAACATGGACAGATGCCTGGGCCTACTACTTTGGAGCAAGCTATCAGATGGATGAAACCAATCGTTTCGAACTCTATGCTATCGGTGCTCCTCAACGTCACGGGCAAAACCTCTATAAACAAAATATAGGTGCATACGATTCTGATTTTGCCAAAAGTTTAGAGGATTATGACCAACGGGCTATTTTCAAAATCTACAACATTGATTCCACAACGGGGAAATTTTCAGATACGTTTGGTCGATTCTTTAATCAGAATTGGTCACCAATTGATCCATCATATAATATACAATACTGGTATATGTATGGAATTGGTGGTCTTTTTGGTGGAGGAAATCAAGACAGATACGCAACCAATTTTCTCAATGAAAGAGAAAATTATTTTCACAAACCGCTGGTGAATCTGAACTGGTACCGAAAAATTAATGAGCAAATGAAATTATCGTCTATTTTTTATTGGTCTGGCGGTTCCGGTGGCGGTACCGGTACTTATGGAAGCATAAGCAGGAATATGGGCGCATATATTCCGGTTGTAGAAGGATTTGCCTGGTATGCAGTTTCGCCCTGGACGTGGGATTGGAATACAACCATTCAGAACAATTCTACAAATATAGATTCCAGCTATTCTACCATATACAGCAGGTCGACCGGAATTTTAAGAAACAGTATTAACCGGCAGTGGACAATCGGTGCTATATCAAAAATGGATTATATTTATAATGATGAATTGAAATTTCAATATGGCCTGGACTGGCGAACTGCTACAATTGAACATGCCCGGGAAGTCAGGGATCTGTTAGGCGGGGATTATTATTTATATACAGGAAATGATTTTGATAACGTTTATGACGAAGAGGGTGTTTTGGACGAAGAAGCTACTCTGGAAAACCAAATGAAAAAACTGGGTGATATTATAGCCTATCACAATACCAACACGGTTGACTGGTTAGGTTTCTTTGGCCAGTCAGAATACAAGACAGGATATTACTCAGTTTATGGAATGTATGGTTTTTCCACGATTAAATATATTTTTACAGACCACTTTACAGATGATGGCTCGGGAAAGGAATTTTCAATTGAAACAGCACCTATTGCAAGTTCCCAATTGAAAATGGGCGGAATTTTTAACCTATCAGCCGAAGCTGATGCATTTGTTAATTATGGCAACGTTCAGAAAGTGCCTATCTTTGATGCTGTAATAGATGATAACAACGGAACAGTAGCTTCAGACCCGGCCAATGAAATTTTTATAAGCTTTGAAGCAGGTTTAAATTATAAATCTCCGGATGGCAAAACTGTTGTCAAAGCGAATTATTATGAAACACAATGGTTTGACCGTACGCTTACCAAAAACGTTGAACCGGGGCAAGGATCAAGCGGTGATACCGACATAATTTTCTTAAAAGGGTTAGATCAAACCCACATCGGCTTTGAGATTGAAGCAGCATATCAACCACTGGACATACTGCGTATTGATGGTGCTTATTCCAGTGGCACTTGGGAATTTGACGATGATGCTTCAGGCAGTTACAAAGATTATATCAATGATACAACATACCACTATAGTTATGCTGTAGATGGGTTAAAAGTTGGCGATATGCCCCAGCAAAGCTCATCACTGGCTATATCATTTTTTCCAATTAAGGGTTTAAGTATCCAGGCAATTTTAAATTCATACAATAATCATTATGCTGATTGGGATCCTTTAAGCAGGCAGGTGTACGACTGGGGGGATGACGGCATTGAAAAAGACGACTCAAACGACGACGGAGATTATGATGATGATGATGATATAGCCCCAGACAACGGCGAAGGCGATGGTTTAATAAGCCCTATGGAAATGACTTATGCTGACCGAGAAGAAAGCTGGATGGCGCCTGGTTATTCTAAAACAGATATTCACGTAACCTATGATGTACCAATAAACCCAATGCTGGTAGGCGGCGTTAATATTCAGGCATTTATACACATATTTAATTTGTTTGACAAAGTGTATATCCAAGATGCAACAGACAATAGTAAATATAACAGCTGGGATAATGACCATGATGCCGATGATGCTGAAGTATTTCTTGGGATACCAAGATATTTCAACGCCGGTATAACAGTGCATTTCTAAATTATTTGTTTAGTTAAACAAAAAACCCCGCCGGGAAACTGGCGGGGTTTTTTATTTAAACCATGGAATGGGTATGTTTATTTTGGGAAAATCAAAAGGATACATGATTGCCAACCCCCAATTTAAATAACCGGTAAAAGTTTTATTGCCGTCTATATTGTTCAATAATATTGCATTTGTTCCCAATTCCAATTTTACAGGCCCGATTTCCCGGCCCGCATAAATCCCGGAACGTAATCCAAGTCCGGNACCTGCTTTTCCNATACCACCCTTGAAAACTATGGGAAAATAGGGGAATGAAATAAAGTCAGCAGATTCAATAAACACCCACCTGCCCCATGCATGTTCTCCTGTATTATAGGAAATATATTCCAACCCAAAACCACCTTGGATGTTAAACCAAAATAATTTAAAGGTATAGGGAAGCATAATGCCCAGATCAATTGCATTTACCTTTCCGCTGTCTATATAACTGCCGGCAATAATGTCCCTGTTTAAGTTGAGTAATGCGTTGAATTTTTTGTCCTTGACCACAGGCTCCGCAGTATCGGGCTGTATATCTGCTAATTTTTCTTCCTCCGGTTCAACTTCCAATATATTTTTATGAATAATGGTATCCATCTCCACAGTTACATCAAACTTGCCCTCGATAGAATGCACCAATTGATTTAAATCTTCTTCAGATGTGTCTTCCAAAAACAACATAACATCCGCCAATCCGGTCTTGTCTTTCGGCGGCCCGAGTTTGCGTTTATATTTACTGGAAAATGCCAGCAGCCGTTTTTCTATTAACCGGTCGCTCTGATCCGTTGTTGTCAGCATAATTTCCCTGGGGGCATTACTATAATCATATTTGTGTGTCCGCCAAAGACTATCCTCATGAATGTAATATTCCGCTTTTTGCAAAAATTCATTCTTGTTATAAAACAACTTATGCATACCCACTTTGGTTGAATCTTCTCGGAAATATTCGGAAACAATAATTTCTTTGGCCCTGTTGTTTTTATCACCGTCTAAATACTTAAATGTATAAAAATAGTAAACCTGGTCTAGTTTATCCTTAATAGTTACCGTAAGGGGTCTGTTGTCTTCCCTTTCTTTTATTTCCGCTACCCAGCCTTTGCGCATTTCGCTCAAGTCATCAACAAATAAAAATTCATCGTAGAGTGTCAACGGTTCCCTTATGTGGAACTCAACCTTGTAACGTGATTTTGTACCGGCTTTATTCCATATCAACACATATGACCACAGCTCACGTTTATTCTTATCAATAAACTTTACATTTTTTATGCGGCCTTTATTATTAAATGCCACTTCATAATAATCCCTGCCATCTAGCTGATCATTGGTTAGACCATCTGCAAGAGTTCTTTTTTCTATATCCCAATAACTATAGTATAATTTTAGGCCGGCTAATTTTTCACGTCCTTTCTTCCTGCCGGGGATATACTCCACATTCAGCAATTTCCCCTGGCCGGAATACGTGGATTTAAAATGAGATTTACCTTTTACATCTTTTTCCGAGACTTCACTATCCAATATTTCTGAACGCTGGATATCTGTTGGAAAATATTTTACAAGGGTGTCCTGTTCCTGGGCCCTAACCATCATAAATAACAATAAAACAATACTGCTTTTATACATAGGCCCACACCCATATTGTAATNAGTACAATGATCATACTGAAACCGAAGTAACTACCTGTGCGGACACTATTATAATAGCCGTCAACGTCCTGACCCAAACTGCTGTACGCCATGGCAATATGGACCGTTTGACCGGATTCTACCATTACATCACGGGTTCCCAATCTTATAATATCCCCGGATACTTTTTGAGTTGCAATGTCACCATCTTCATCGTTAGGGAAAAAGCTTACTGTATGCCAGCCGGGTAAAACATCTACATCATGGTTCAAGGGAGTATTACCAACCAGGTGGCCATCAACATAAATGGGTATGTCGGGTGTATCGGAAACAATATTCAACGCTGTTTGGCCTTGCGCTGAAATCCATGTTGAAAAAACCAGTATAAATAGTATTAAATAAAACTGCCGCACACTGGTCTAAAGNTCNCTATTACTTTCANCTTGCAGCTGTTCCCGGAGCTTACCCACTTCCAATATTAGATCGCTGCTGTCTTTTCCGGCAGCTTCCAGCTCCCGTATCTTCAAGCGCGCATGTTGAATTTTATCCCGTACCGGTTGCATTTTTAATGTGCGCAGGCATTCCTGCACCACTTCCCGAGGGTTATCAACGTTTTGTTCATTCATCAGGATTTTCGCCATTGTTTCACGTTCGCCCTTATCTTCGAAGGCATCCAAAACGGCCGCTGTAGAACCGTCACCGTGTTCCAATAACAATTGGGCTGTTTTATTGAGCAACGGTTCGGAAATAAGGTCTATATTCGCCTGTACTAATTTCTTTACATCCCGAAAGGATGCCAGCAAGGCGGTGATAATCTCCACCTGGGCTTTTTGGGCAACAGTGTTAAACAATACCGGTGACGTCGATTGGGGTATTGCTGGCTGTGCCGGCTGACGTTTGCGGCTGGCGGCGCTTTTGAACTGCTTGATCATTTCATGCTCGTTGATGTGCAATTTATTTGCTAGTGTCTGCAACAGGTCATCCCGGATGATGCCGTCGCGAACACCGGCAATTTCTGTTAAGATTTCTTTGACCAGGTGTGATCGTTCCACTGCCGGCAGATCCAGCGCGCCGCTTGATTCCAGGTGGAAGTTCAAGACCGGAACAGCGTTTTCAATCCCTTTGTTAACTGTATCAATTCCTTCTTTTTGTACCCAGTCATCNGGGTCNAGTCCTTCAGGAACTTGTACAACTAAAGCTGCGATGCCGTTTTGCAACAATGCATAGCCAGCGCGCAGGGCTGCTTTTTGCCCGGCCTCATCCCCATCGTAGGCCAAATATACTTTTTGGGTTATTTTACCAATTTGTACTGCATGCCTGTCAGTAAATGCCGTCCCTGAAACCGCCAACACATTCTGGATACCGGCCTGGTATAGTTGCAGGAAATCCATATACCCTTCTACCAAGATGGCGGAACCGGCATTGCGCACAGCAGAAGCTGTTTTATGGTAGCCGTAAAANACTTCACTCTTGNGATAAAGGGGNGTTTCCGGNGAATTCATGTATTTAGCCGGATCATCGCTCGCAAACACCCGTCCACCAAAAGCGATGACTTTNCCNGAGCGGTTCATAATGGGGAACATGATCCGCGAACGAAAGCGGTCTACAACACCCTGTTTACCCTTGCCGAACAATCCTGATTTATCCACGCTTTCCCTGGAATAACCCTTGCCCTTTACTTTTTCAGTGAGGAATTCCCATGCGTCCGGGGCAAAACCAACGCGAAATTCTTCTAGTGTTTCGGCGCTTAAACCACGGCCAAGCAAATAATCCAACGCTGCTTTACCTCCATCTGTAGAGAGGTTTTTAGAATAGGCAGTAGCGGCAATTTCGTGGAGCTCATACAATTGGGTGAATAATTGCTTGGAACCGCTGTCACCAGTCAGTTCTACCTCAATGCCGTATTGCCGGCCCAATTGCTGGACGGCCTCCACGAAAGAGAGGTTTTCATGCTCCATGACAAAATTGAAGACGCTGCCGCCGGTACCACAGCCAAAGCAATGATATATTTCCTTATCAGGGGCAACGCTGAAAGAAGGTGTGCGTTCATCATGAAATGGACATAATCCAAAAAAATTACGTCCCCGCTTTTTGAGGTTTACGTACTGGGAAACAACATCCACAATATCAGCTGAATTGCGAATCCGGTCTATAGTTTCCTGGCTGATACGTGCCATTACAGGTCTTCTTCCGCTGATTCCATTAATTCCTGCACAAATTCTTCCCCTTTTGTTACGGGGTCTTGTAAATGAAATGAATGGATTATTTTCAACCGTGCAGATGTCATGAATTCAGCTATTGATGATTCAGTATGAATAATGTTAGACCATTCTTTCTTTTGGGANATATCCAATGCCCAGATAAACACCATCACGATCAATACTGCTTTTAGCGAACCAAATACAAAGCCCATGGTTCTGTTCACTAATTTTGTACTTTTTGAAAGTAAAAGCAGGTGGATGAATTTTGTCAGTATTCTGGCCAATAACAATACTGCAATAAATATAATCGTAAAACTAAAGACCATAACCACCCAGGGATTGATATTAAATATTATGTTGAGTATAATCCCGGATAATTCAACGTAATAACTCCAGGCAAATGAAATGGCGATGATCAAACCCAGCAGACGTCCAAGTTCTTCAACGAGACCCCGTTTGTAACCGATGACACCCAGNGCAATAATAAACATTGTNGCTAGTATATCAAGGAAGAGGATCATTAACTCAATTTTTCCCTCACAATGGACTGCACTAATTTCCCATCGGCTCGGCCGGCNGATCTTTGCATAACAACCGGCATCACTTTTCCNATATCAGACATGGATNCAGCGCCTGTTTCTTCAATTACNGCAGTAATGAGGTCTCCNAATTCTTCCGGNCTCATCNTTTGCGGCAGGTAAGATTTAAGCACTTCCAGTTCTGATTGTTCTTTGGCTACCAAATCAGCCCGTTTGGCCTGCGTATACATTTCAATGGCTTCATTGCGNTGNTTAACCAATGTTTTGATAACCTGTATTTCTTCCTGCTCACTTAAATCGTCCCGCTTTTCAATACGCTTATCCTTCAGTTTTGCAATGGCGCCGCGTAAGGTGGTTGCTTTTTCCTTTTCTCCGCTTTTCATGGCAGCATACATATCTTTTTGAATTTGATCAAGTAAACTCATTTTATCTCCCGGATGGTAATAATTACGTTTTCGTTTTACGACTGATCGATCCGTTTCATTGCCACAAGCAGGCTGTCTTGATCCGTTTCAAAACCGATAAAGCGCCGGCCTTTATTCTTCACGGCCACACCAACACTACCCCTGCGCATAAATGGATCAACAACCCAGCTTAATTTGAAACTGCTGGCCCGGATAATCTTGTTTAGCAGTGGTTCCGGCAAGTCACCTTTTTCATGCTTGGATCCAGCAGTAAAATATTCAAGCCACAAATTGGAAATATTTTCAGTTGCACCAGAATCCTGTACTTTTTTACCATCCACCTCCATTATACTGTTAAACACAAAATCACCTGTCTTTGTAGCCAGCCAGATATCCCCTATTTCATTGAACCATGTTGTATTTTGATCCTGCTTTGCCGCGTTCCTGTCCCGCCAGGTAATACGCGTTTGCACCTTAAAATAATCGCTCAACAGCGCATGGTACATCCCGGAAAAACGCCAGCCGCAGAGCAGGTAAACAGCACCTGTATTCTTTAATACGCGCTGGCTTTCCTGCAGCCATTTATTATTCCACGTATAATATTCCTGGAGAGTCATTTTTCGGCCCTGGGTACCTATGTCACGCCAGGGACTCACCGGCGGAGCCGTTAGCACCAAATCTATAGAATTGTCCGGCAAACGTTTTAAACCATCCAGTGCATCCGCCAGGAANAGTCCTTCTTCCATGGTATCGGGGGTCATGGCAATATCATCTGCTTTGCGTATGGCCGGCAGATAACGGTTCAAATCATCCACCGTTAAACCGGGATAGGGCTCCAGCGGATTGGTGAACAAGGGGTTTAATTGTTCTTTTTCGGTTCTTGCCACGGGAAAATTTACACGCTTCAATTGTCATGAATACACGTTTTCAATAAAGATTATTGACATTCCTCAAATCCCACAGCAAATTCAAATCATGATGTTAAAACCAAAAGTGTTATTTGTATGCACTGGTAATTCCTGTCGTTCCCAGATCGCTGAAGGCATTATGCNAGATAAAGCAGGAGATCGCTATGAAGTTTTCAGCGCAGGGAGTCATCCTTCCCGTGTCAATCCTATGGCCATTAAGGTTATGGAAGAATGGGAAATCGATATTTCACATCACACATCGGATCCTATCGATTATTACCTGGATAAGGGTATAGACACCGTAATTACTGTATGTGATAATGCCAACCANGCCTGCCCGACGTTTCCCGGAGATGTAGAACGCCTGCACTGGAGTATCAANGATCCATTTGCNGGNTGGGATGCCAATGATGAATATTTGGATGCCTTTCGCGCAACACGCGAAACTATATNCCGGCGCATTGAAAAATTTTTAGATAGCANAACAAACGACTAATCCACAGGGATGAATAAATACCNNTGGTTATTTATTTTTCTCCCAAGTTTTATCGCAGGACAAATTCTCATTACAGAGATCATGTATGACTTGGATGGTTCTGACTCGCCCAATGAATTTGTAGAAATATATAATCTTTCAGTTGCCGATTCAGTTGATCTTACCGGCTGGCAGATCATTGACCGTTCCTACGCAGATGACTTGGTGGATTCCGGTTATGGTCTTTTTATTCCTCCAGGTTCTTACGGATTGATCTTTGAGGGCGATTATAATTTCAACACTGGTATTTACGCTGATTCCATCCCGGCGGGTGTTGTGCTGATCAAAGTGGATGACTCCAGTATCGGCAATGGACTTTCTACCAGTGATTCCCTGTTTCTTATTTCAGCTACNGGTGTTGTACAAGATTCCGTTGGCTGGACAGACATCGCGGCAGATGGCTATTCCATTGAAAAAGTTCGGGTTGAATTTCCAAACACGCCTGCAAATTGGCTATCAAGCACAGATTCATTGGGAACGCCCGGCAATATCAATAGCGTGGAGCCATTGACAATTGATGGAGAGCTGATTGCTGATTCATTGATAGCAGACCCATCCGTTGCCGGCATTAATGAAACTATTACTATTCAAGGCTACGTTACCAATAGCGGCCGCACGAGCATTTCAGGTGATGTTGAAATACGAGACGGAATTGATATCCTGGAGTCCATTTTTATCAGCTCATTAAATGAATTGGATACGACAGCATTCTCTGCAGTTGTAGNTCCTTTTGCTTCTGGGGTTCATGAGTTGGATGCTGATTTTGTTGTCAGCGGTGACCAGGATACAACCAATAATTTATCCTCCGTTTCATTTGGTGTTCGATATCCGGAAGGGATCATTACATTAAATGAGTTTTTACCCTATCCTGAAAGCGGTGCGGCAGAATTTGTAGAATTGGTTTATCATGGTGATGAATTACTTTCACTTGCAGGCTGGGGCATTGCCGATCAATTAGCTTCCCCGGCATTATTTGGCAATGTGATCATTTTAAATCAAAACTATATCGTAGTCAGTGGTGATTCATCTTTATTCCAGCAAACACCCGATACCAGCTTATTCTTGACACCGCTCTCTTCATTCCCGGTATTGAACAACAGCGGCGACGTAATTCGCCTTTACGATCCATTTAATACATTGATTGATTCATTAACCTATTCCAGCAATTGGGAGTATGGCCGGGGCCAATCCATGGAAAAAATATTTACTGATCTCATTTCTGCAGATTCAGCAAGCTGGCTGCCAGCTGCAGCAACCAGCGGGAGTACGCCGGGATCGCGAAATTCTGTAATGCCCTGGCCCATGGATGGCGCAATTGATTTTGCTCATATAAGTTATTCCCCGATCGTACCGTCTCAAACCGATTCTATCCAACTGACAATTCCTGTGATAAATGCCGGGCAAAATGCCCTTTCCGGTTATATATACATTGAATACAACGAAGAGGAATTGGCCAGCGTGGAAGTGTCGATCACAACTCCCGGGGATACAGTTTTATCTACATTAACTATACCGCCAGTGCCTGTCGGGGTTAATGTGTTGTTCCTGGCCCTGGACGTTTTGAATGACGGTAATACAGACAACAATGCCGATACTATTTTGATCAAAATTCGTTTTCCCTTTGGAACAATCCGGCTGAATGAATTCATGTCTAGGCCCAATAATGATCAAATAGAATTCATCGAACTGGTCAGTTTTGGTACCTTTGATTTATGGAATTGGTCTTTTAGCGATAACAGTCAGCAGGGAAAAAATATCATGAATATTCTGGTTACAAACGGCGATTATATTGTCATCGCCGCCGACTCCAGTTTATATCCCCTGGAAAACAGCGGGGCTCATTTTATCGTGCCAGCTGATGGCTGGCCAGCATTAAACAATTCCGGGGACGCCATTTTTCTATATGACCTTACCGGCAGTATTATCGATTCTTTGCGCTATGATGCAAGCTGGCCGCTGACGGACGAAGTATCCACTGAAAAGCTGCGGTCGGAATTTGATTCGTTTAATCTTGGAAACTGGTCATTATCCACAGATACAACTGGCGGAACTCCTGGTAGTGCAAATTCAGTAACATTATTTGACCTGGACGGTGCCCTACTGCAAGATTCCATCCGCCATCAACCGCTTTATCCCAGAAAAGACGAAACGGTTATTGTATTTACTTCTATTGTGAATATGGGAGTTACAGAGTTCTCCGGTTCTATTGCCCTGGCCATTGATGGAGATGAATTTGGAACGTCTGTATTTCCGAGCATTGCAGTCGGGGATACATTGAATTATGCTTTGGAATTCGGCCCGCTGGTTTCCGGTTATCATGGTGTTGAACTGCTTTTGAATATTGCCGGTGATGAAAATATTTCCAATGATGTTGCCCGTGATTCAATACTGGTCAGTTATGATTTTGGCTCTGTAATGCTGAATGAATTCCTGGCGATCCCAGACTCTACACAAACGGAATTTGTGGAACTTGCAGCCATTGATGCTGTGCGTATGGATCATTGGGCGATCAGTGATAATAGCGCGTCCTTAAAGAAATTCAGTTTCAGTGAAACTAGTGAGAATCAATTGATGGTTTTGGCAGCTGATTCTACTATTACCGCATATTTACCTGATGCTGCCCAATGGCAAATTCCCAATGGCGGTTTTCCGGGATTGAATAATACCAGTGATGGTATATATTTATTCGACATGACCGGTAAGGTTATTGATTCATTGGTCTATACCCCAGATTGGGGCATTGTTGAAAACCGTTCCCTGGAAAAATATCGTTCTGAATTTGAATCCGGTGATTCTTCCCGCTGGGCTGTTGCCGTAAATGAAACAGGACAAACACCCGGCGAAAAAAACAGTGTGTATTATGAGGAACTGTCAAAGTCAGGACAACTGATCCTGGAACCCAATCCATTTTCACCAGATGGAGACGATTTTGATGACGTGCTTTATATAAAATACAAACTACCGTTTGAATATGGACTGATTTCCATCCAAGTCTTTGATGTGATGGGACGAACGATCGCGGTGCCTTACTGGAACATGTATACCGCCCAGGAAAATATCTTAACATGGAACGGCAAGCGTGATAATGGTGAACCGGCACGAATGGGCCCATACATCATTAAAGTAAAGGCAAAGGATACCGCCAGCGGTAAAACCTGGGAAGATATCCAAACGGTTGTACTGGCCAAAAAACTGTAAATCTCAATTTAATTGATTTATAAATAATACTGAATTTGTTCCTTGTTTTTAAAGACAGATAAAACTTATTCTTTCCTGTTCTTTTTTCAATTCTTTCTACAATAATAAGAGGTTAAATCGAGATGAGAAATTTTGATTCAGAAATCATAAAAGATAAATGCCAGCTATACGGGCTCGTTACACTGCGGGTTCTTATCGGCTGGCATTTTTTATATGAGGGCATTTCCAAGTTAATCAACCCCTATTGGTCATCGGCCGCTTACCTGCTGGACTCTAAATGGCTCTTATCCGGTCTTGCAACAACAATCGTTTCCAACCCAACCCTGCTGGGAATATCAGATTACGTAAATATGTGGGGACTGACGCTTGTGGGCGCTTCATTATTACTGGGGTTATTCAGCCGCTATGGCGCTTTGGCCGGTATGGTGCTTGTACTGCTATACTATTTATTTGCACCGCCTCTTTTAGGATTGGAATACGGGCGGCCGGGAGAAGGCAGTTACCTTATAGTAAATAAAAACCTGATAGAAGCCTGTGCCCTCTGGGTACTCTTTTCATTTCCCACAAGTCATATCATTGGTTTGGACAGATTTTTCGCCAAACCTGAATCAAATTAAAAGGAGTTGGTCATGAGTGAGCAAACAAATCAGCAAAACAAACCCAATTTAGAACGCCGTGACTTGATCAAAAGCCTGGCCACTGTTCCGGTTTTAGGCTTATTCTTTGTTAACCTCTGGCGGAAGATGCGCCGGGACGCTCTAAAAAAATCAAACTTATTGTCTGACCTAGTCCAGGAAAAATCGGCTCCGGCTGTAATTGAAAAAATGTCAGACAGTCGTCATCTCAATATCGGGATAATCGGTTATGGCGGCCGCGGCCATCACCTTGTGCGCGGGGCTGGTTTCGCACCACCAAGCTGGACGCAAAGAGCATCAGAAAATGCACAAAAAAATAAACTGGATAAAGGTTTTGCAACCTATATGTCACAAGAGGATTTGAACTGTTCTTTGGTTGGCGTCTGCGATCTTTTCGACGTTCGTGCCGAGGAAGGAATTGCAGCATCAAAGAACGAAACACGCCCTGGTGGAAAACCAACATCAACAGCTATACGCTATGATCATTACAAAGAATTGTTAGACAATGATGACATTCATGCCGTTATCGTAGCCACGCCGGACCACTGGCATTCACGTATTACCATTGATGCCGCCGAAAAGAAAAAACATGTATATTGCGAGAAAGGGCTCACCCGTACGTTTGAAGAGGCGGTCAAAGTTTATGATAAGGTTAAAGAAACCGGCATCAAATTGCAGTTGGGCCATCAGAACCGCCAGGTAGAGGCAAATGAAAAAGCAAAAAAAATTATCGACCAAGGCTTGCTGGGCCCAATCAACCTGGTTGAGATTGCCACCAACCGTAATTCCCCATGGGGTGCCTGGGTGTGGGACATTCATCCCCAGGGCAACGCAAAAACCATTGATTGGAAAACCTTCCAAGAACCATGTTCAAACAAAATCCCTTGGGGTGATGGTAAAGAAGCCTTAAGACGATTTTTTAGATGGCGTTGCTGGTTCGATTATGGCACGGGTTTGTCTGGAGACCTCTTTTCTCATGACTTTGATGCAATTAACCAAATTATGGAAATTGGAATTCCTAAATATGCATCCTCTACAGGTGGTATATATTATTATACAAAGGAACGCAATCCGGAATATGAACGAGACGTACCTGATGTATGGAACGCTACCTTTGAATATCCTGATAAGAACCTGACCCTGCTATACAGTGCCACCCTATCCAGTAATAATCCACGGGGGAATCGAATCATGGGCCATGATGCATCCATGCAGATGGGTGGTCAAAGCGGTGGTGGATCCGTTCATGGTTTCGTTGTTACCGCAGATTCTGAATCCACCCAATACAGGGAACGGCTCGAAAGCGGTGTAATTAATCCCCAATACCCGATCTATACTTACTCACCGGGATCCAAACAGATTGATGGAGTTACCTCCGCCACTTCCCGTTACTTTGCTAATAAAGGACTGCTGTACACCTATCGCGAGGGCAAGCGCGTGGACCCAACCCATCTGCATATCAAGGATTGGCTGGACTCGATCCGCAATGACGGCACGCCCAAGTGCAATGTTGAGGTGGCTTTTCATGAAGCAGTGACTTGTGCTATGGCGACAGAATCTTATAAAACCGGTCGGCGAGTGGAGTGGGATCCGGTAAACCGCAAGTTGATCTAAAACAACCAGGATAACCATATGACAAACAAGTTTCAATTCGGAATCATGATGTTTCTCCAGTACGCCATCTGGGGATCATGGACAACTGCCCTAGGCGCCCACTTGGATAAAATCGGATTTTCCGGGAGTGAGATCGCTGCAATCTATGGTTGTATGTGGCTCGGTTGTATTGCGGCTCCTTTTGTAGGCGGGCAGATAGCAGACCGCCTCATGCAGACACAGGTGTTTTTAGGTATCGCACACCTTGCCGGAGCGGCGTTTCTCTATTTAACGGCTGTGCAGCAGGAATTCAGTTCCATGTGGACATGGATGCTTGTGTATTGTCTCTTCTACGCCCCGACTTTGGCTTTGACCAATTCCATTTGTTTTCGGCATTTAAAAAATGCCGAGGAAGAATTCGGNAAAGTGCGTATGTGGGGTACTGTGGGCTGGATNGCTGTGGGCTGGATGGTGACTTTTATGCGCAGTACATGGCAGACGGAAAATTGGACCGGAGGCAGTGACTTGCTTATGTTTGCATGTATCACATCTGCGATCATGGGTGTTTTTTGTTTCAGTTTACCCAAAACACCGCCTGTGGCCAGCAAACAAAATCCCTTGGCATTTTTGGAAGCTTTGTCCCTCTTGAAGGATAGAAATTTTCTGATATTTATGCTTGCTTCTTTTGTTGTAACAACTGAACTGCAGTTTTACTATATCCCCACTGCGCCATTTTTATTGGACATGGGTGCCGAAGAGGCTTGGATCACAGCCATTAAAACTGTAGCGCAGATCGCTGAAGTGGTAGTCCTTTTATTTTTGCTCCATGTTTCCATTAAAAAACTCGGTGTCAGGGTTACCATGGTTATTGGTATGCTTGCCTGGCCCATCCGCTATTTCCTGTTTATGGTACCCAATTTACCGGTTATCATTTCCTCGCTGACGCTACATGGATTTGGTTATGCATTCTTTTTTGTAACCTCCCAGATCTANGTTAATATGAAAGCCAAAGATGATATACGNGCNTCCGCCCAGGCGATGCTTACCTTTTTCACTTTGGGGGTCGGCAATTATCTCGGCACATTATTCACTGGATACATTTGGGATACATTCAAAACCCCGGCTGGAGATACAATCTGGTGGAAATTTTTCCTTATCCCGGCATCATTGTGTACCATTGTTGCTTTTATTTTCCTGCTGTTCTTTAAAGATGATACAAGCACATCTGACGCTGACTTAAGAAAAATATAGATAAGATATATGTCCGTTAAGAGATTAGGAATCGGATTCATTGGCGGTGGTTTCATCACCCGTTTTCACATCCAATCTTTGATCGGTGTTCGGGATGTGGATGTTATAGGCGTTATGTCCCGCACCAAAGCGTCGGCGGAAGAATCAGCAGCGCTGGCGAAATCAATTGGCGTGGGAGATAATGCAAAAGCTTATGACACCATCACCGAGATGATTGCAGATCCAGCTATAAATGCGTTTTGGGTATGTTCGCCCAATTTCGCCCGCATTGAAACATTCGAAGAAATTGCCGCTGCTATATCTTCCGGAAAAGGTGAACTGATTGGTGTAACGTGTGAGAAACCGTTAGGACGAAATGTGGAAGAAGCGCAAAAAGTTTGTGAACTTACCAAAAGTGTGGGACTCCTGGATGGCTACCTGGAAAACCAGGTTTTTTCACCTTCAATCACACGGGGGAAGGAAATAGTCTGGGCGCGCGGTGCCGCCACTACCGGTAGGCCCTATTTAGCTCGTGCAGCGGAAGAACACAGCGGTCCCCACATGCCCTGGTTCTGGGAAGGTTCGCTCCAAGGCGGCGGAGTGCTCAATGATATGATGTGCCATTCCGTGGAAGAAGCACGCTTCATGCTAACTGAACCTGGGAAACCCCGGGACTCACTCACCGCAGTCAGTATTAGCGCCCATATGGATTGCCTGAAATGGCAGCGGCCTGAATACGCCAAAATCTTATCAGACAACAGCGGTGGAGAGACCGATTATTTAAAACGTCCTTCCGAAGATTTCGCCCGGTCATTGATTGAATATTTGGATGAGGATGGGAATAAACTGATCGTTGAAACAACCACATCCTGGTGTTTTGTCGGCGAAGGTTTGCGCTTGAGCATGGAACTGTTCGGCCCGGAATATTCCATGTTCGTTAATACGCTTGATTCGGACCTTAAAGTATTCTTCAGCCGTAAGGTCACCGGCGCTGAAGGGGAAGACCTCGTGGAAAAACAAAATGCTGAATCAGGCGGCATGCCCGTGGTGAGCAATGAAGCGGAAGCTTATGGCTATACGGCTGAAAATCGCCACATGGTGGAATCATTCCTGGCAGGGAAGCGGCCGGAAGAAAATTTTGATGACGGCCTGGATGTAACACGCCTGCTCATGGCTGCCTATATGAGCGCTGAACAAGGCAAAACCATCCAATTACCCAATACAGCAATAGAAACATTCATTCCCGCAGTAGCCCGCGGTGAATGGAATCCGAAAGGATAAAATGAAAAATGCCCGTTTAATATTTATAATTTTCTTTATGATCAGTTGTACATCTAATGCCGAATGGACCGTTCTTTTTGACGGTGAAAAAGTGAACGGTCTCCGGGGTTATAAACAAGCGGGGCTGCCAGACTCCTGGGTAATCGTGGACGGCACCATGAAAACGATTCCCGGACATGGGGTTGATCTCATCAGTGAAGATGTTTACAAAAATTTTGAATTGGAATTG
>PBZW01000033.1 GCA_002730315.1 Fidelibacterota bacterium | reverse complement strand
CCTTCCTTTCGGGTGTAAACTTTAACCCCTTTGATTGAATGTAATCTGAGAACACCTTCTCGCTTTCATTCATGTATATAACTAATATTCAAAATGACGAAAAAGGAAATTGGCCTAATTAAATATATACTTTTAAGACAGTATTATTTACCCACATAAAATTATAATATTTTCCTAATAATTACAACCTAAAAAAAATCTTTATGTTTATCACATCCACATCTTATAAAAACTTTACTCACATCATATATCTTAATTGAAATCAATTAAAAAAAACCCATCCCAGAACTTCCTGGGACGGGTTATTTATAGCCCCCAGCAATACCTACTCTCCCATCGTTAGACAGTACCATCGGCGCAGAAACCTTAACTACCGTGATCGGAATGGGAACGGGTTTTTTATTTCTGCTATGGTCACTGGAGAATTCTTAGCAATTATTAACAGTATAGCTACAATTATAATAAGGGTGATCAAGCTTTTCGACAAATTAGTACCAGTTAGCTGAATCCGTTACCGGACTTACACACCTGGCCTATCAAACTCATAGTCTTTAAGATGTCTTCACCCTAATAAATTAGAGAACGATATCTAGTCTTAAAGCAGGCTTCACGCTTATATGCTTTCAGCGTTTATCCTTTCCGAACTTAGCTACTCAGCCATGCTGTTAGCACAACAACTGACTCACCATAGGTTCGTCCACCTCGATCCTCTCGTACTAGAGGCAGATTTTCTCAAATATCGTACGCCCACGGAAGATAGGGACCGACCTGTCTCACGACGGTCTAAACCCAGCTCGCGTACCGCTTTAATTGGTGAACTCCCAAACCCTTGGGACCTTCTTCAGCCCCAGGATGCGATGAGCCGACATCGAGGTGCCAAACCTCCTCGCCGCTATGAACGCTCGGAGGAGATCAGCCTGTTATCCCCGGAGTACCTTTTATCTGTTGAGCGACGGCCTTTCCACTCAGAAACCGCCGGATCACTAAGCCCTGCTTTCACACCTGCTCGACTTATGGGTCTCGCAGTTAAGCTCCCTTATGCCTTTACACTCTACATGCGGTTGCCAACCGCATTGAGGGAGCCTTTGGACTCCTCCGTTACTTTTTTGGAGGAGACCGCCCCAGTCAAACTGCCCACTTACCACTGTCAAGAACCCGGATTCACGGTATTCCTTTAGAATTTTAACAAAGTAAGAGTGGTATTTCACCATTGACTCCATTCCAACTTACGTCGAAACTTCCTCGTCTCCCACCTATCCTACACATACTGCGCCAAAATCCAATAATAAGCTACAGTAAAGGTTCACGGGGTCTTTCCGTCTTTCCGCGGGTATGTGGCATCTTCACCACAACTACAATTTCGCCGAGTCCCTCGTTGAGACAGTGTCCAGGTCGTTACGCGATTCATGCGCGTCGGAAATTACCCGACAAGGAACTTCGCTACCTTAGGACTCTCATAGTTAGAGCCGCCATTCACCAGAGCTTCAGTTCCAAGCTTCTCTCCTGATTGCTCAGGAAATAACCTATCCCCTTAACTTTCTGGCATCGAGCACGCGTCAGTCTCTATACATCAATTATACATTTTAGCAGAGACCTGTGTTTTTAGTAAACAGTCGCCCGGACCTTTTTCACTGCGACCTTTTTAACCGAAGTTAAAAAGGCACTCCTTATCCCGAAGTTACGGAGTATGTTTGCCGAATTCCTTAACGAGGGTTCTCTCGAGCGCCTTAGGATTCTCTCCTTGCCTACCTGTGTCAGTTTTAGTACGGTTGCCATGTTAACTCGCTAACGAGACTTTTCTTGGAAGACACTCAGATTACTTCTAGGCCAAGAGCCAACGTACTCGCTTTCGACACCTTATTGCTCCGGATTTTCCTAGAGCGGCATCTCCAGCTTGAACAAACCATGTCTACTGGGTTTGCTAATCGTTGTGTCCACGTCCTCCCAAGCTCAAACGTTAAATAGCAGCACAGGAATATTAACCTGTTGTCCATCGTCTACGCCTTTCGACCTCGACTTAGGTACCGGCTAACCCTGGGCGGATTTNCCTTCCCCAGGAAACCTTAGGCTTTCGGCGAATAAGATTCTCACTTATATTATCGCTACTTATACCGGCATTCTCACTTCTATTTCGTCCACCTCTCNTTTTNGTAAGGCTTCAACCTATCATAGAACGCTCCCCTACCATCCTAAAAGATTAGGATCCATAGTTTCGGTAATGAGCTTTAGTCCCGCNAATTTTCGGCACAAAAGTACTCGGCTAGTAAGCTATTACGCACTTTTTAAATGATTGCTGCTTCTAAGCCAACATCCTAGCTGTCTTAGCACTTTCACTTCCTTTTTCACTTAGCTCATTTTAGGGACCTTAACTAATGGTCTGGGCTGTTTCCCTCTCGACTACGGAGCTTATCCCCCATAGTCTGACTCCTATGTCAAATGCAGTAGTATTCGGAGTTTGATTGTGCTCGGTAGCCTGGTGGGCCCCAATACTCAATCAGTATCTCTACCCCTACTACACGNTTGCATAAGGCTAGCCCTAAAGCTATTTCGGGGAGAACCAGCTATCTCCGAGTTTGATTAGACTTTTACTCCTCCCCTCAGTTCATCGCATCACTTTTCAACGTAAATGCGTTCGGACCTCCATTCCGTTTTACCGGAACTTCATCCTGACCAAGGGTAGATCACTCGGTTTCGGGTCTGCTATCTGCTACATTTATTCGCGCAGTTAGCACTCGCTTTCGCTTTGGCTTCACCCATTATAGGCTTAACCTGCAACAAACAACAACTCGCCGGTTCATTATACAAAAGGCACGCGGTTACACGAATTAAAAGAAATAAATTCAATTAATATTGTGCTTCCACCGCTTGTAAGTACATGGTTTCAGGTTCTATTTCACTCCCCTAAAAGGGGTTCTTTTCATCGTTCACTCACGCTACTTGTTCACTATCGGTTACCAAAAGTATTTAGCCTTAGGAGGTGGTCCTCCTTAATTCATGCCGGTTTCCACGTGACCGGCATTACTCGGGAAATTACAGAAAAAACTTTTATTCCTTTCNCTTACGGGACTATCACCCTTTATAGTCAAGCTTTCCTGCTTATTCAGCTAGAAATAACAGTTTTTTTAAGCAAGCCTTATCTCACTCCTCGCAACTCCCTCGACCCTGACCATACAACACATAAGGGTTATTACATATAGCCAGTTTAGGCTCTTTCCTTTTCGCTCGCCGCTACTGGGGAAATCGATTTTTCTTTCTTTTCCTGAAGGTACTTAGATGTTTCAGTTCCCTTCGTTCCTCTTATTACCCTATTTATTCAGATAATAATGTCGCGGTATGAACCAAAAGAAACACAAGTGTTTCTTACGACAGGTTTCCCAATTCGGAATTCTCCGGATCAAAGCTCGTTTGGCAGCTCCCCGAAGCTTATCGCAGCCCGCCACGTCCTTCATCAGCTTTTGGTACCAAGACATCCACCATGCACCCTTAGTAGCTTGATCACCCAAATTTCTAATTGTAGTTACACCGTTTCAAAATTGCTTTTATTGCCAAAGAACAATTAATGCTATTCATTTACTTCTTTACATGAATACAGCAAANAACNANCTACTATCTTTATTAANANAANTATGGAGATGAGCGGGATCGAACCGCTAACCTCNGCCTTGCAAGGGCNGCGCTCTCCCAGTTGAGCTACACCCCCAGATAAATTCATCAATTCACTTTACTNTTATAAATAGATCTGAGGATGGTGGGCCTAAGTGGATTCGAACCACTGACCTTTCCCTTATCAGGGGAACGCTCTAAACCAACTGAGCTATAGGCCCTGGACCACTTTCCGCCTTATTTAAAAACAACTTATAGCATACTTATTAGTCGGTTTAGCACCCCCAAACACTCAAAAAAACAAATAACAACATAAAAGACGTCGGATGTACCTATTTTGATTTACTCCTTAGAAAGGAGGTGATCCAGCCGCAGGTTCTCCTACGACTACCTTGTTACGACTTAGTCCTCCTCACAAAACACTCCTTCAACATTTTCCTCCAAGTTGCCCTGGTTAGATATAATGTTTTCGGGTGCATCCTGCTTGGGTGGCTTGACGGGCGGTGTGTACAAGGCTCGGGAACATATTCACCGCGACATTGCTGATCCGCGATTACTAGCGATTCCAACTTCATGGAGGCGAATTTCAGCCTCCAATCCGAACTGAGATCGGCTTTTTAGGATTCGCTTCACCTCTCGGCTTCGCTTCCGTCTGTACCGACCATTGTAGCACGTGTGCAGCCCGGGGCATAAGGGCCATGATGACTTGACGTCATCCCCACCTTCCTCCGTCTTGACGACGGCAGTCTTTCTAGAGTACCCGGCATAACCCGCTGGTAACTAAAAACAAGGGTTTCGCTCGTTAGGGGACTTAACCCAACGTCTCACGACACGAGCTGACGACAGCCATGCAACACCTGTAATAGCTACGGACTGGATACCGTTCGTCCCCCTTTCAGGTTCCTACTTCTATCATGTCAAGCCCCGGTAAGGTTTTTCGCGTTGCATCGAATTAAGCCACATGCTCCACCGCTTGTGCGAGCCCCCGTCAATTCTTTTGAGTTTTAGCCTTGCGGCCGTACTCCCCAGGCGGGGCACTTAATGCGTTAGCTACGGCAGAGAGAATATAGGTAATCCCCTCTACTTAGTGCCCATCGTTTACGGCTAGGACTACCGGGGTATCTAATCCCGTTTGCTCCCCTAGCTTTCGCACACTGAGTGTCAGTAATAGGCCAGAGAATCGCTTTCGCCGCCGGCGTTCCTTCTGATATCTACGCATTTCACCGCTCCACCAGAAGTTCCATTCTCCCCTCCTATACTCAAGATTAGCAGTTTCAGATGCAATTCTTCCGTTGAACAGAAGGCTTTCACATCTGACTTGCAAACCCCCCTACGTGCTCTTTACGCCCAATAATTCCGAACAACGCTCGCCACCTCTGTATTACCGCGGCTGCTGGCACAGAGTTAGCCGTGGCTTCCTTTGGAGCCTTTGTCAAATAAGCACGATATTAGCGCACTTACATTTCATAACTCCTGACAGGGTTTTACAACCCGAAGGCCTTCTTCACCCACGCGGCGTCGCTTCGTCACCCTTTCGGGCATTGCGAAAGATTCTCGACTGCAGCCTTCCGTAGAAGTCTGGGCAGTGTCTCAGTCCCAGTGTGGCCGACCATCCTCTTAAACCGGCTACCCGTCTTCGCCTTGGTAGGCTATTACCCCACCAACAAGCTGATAGGACATAAACCCCTCTCTAGGCGAAAGGTATTGCTACCCTCCCTTTGACAAAAGAAAATAATTTTCTTTTGTATTATTAAGTATTAGCTCCGTTTTCACAAAGTTGCCCTTATCCTAAAGGTAGGTAATCTATGCATTGCTCACCCTTGTGCCACTCGGCTTATATCCCGAAGGATATATCCTCGTTCGACTTGCATGCCTAATCCACGCCGCCAGCGTTCGTTCTGAGCCAAGATCAAACCCTTCAAAAATTTAAAGAACTCATTTAAGCTTTTTAACCACTCGTTACTTTCTTAGCACCAATCATAACGGCAACTACTAAAGTAACTTATAAGTTACACACCCTACGCTTTTATGTTGTCAATTTTCAATGAACAAGATCGTTAAGTATATACAAAATTAGAAAATTGTCAATAAAAAATAAAAAATACAATAACCAGCTCAATTAATACTTGTAAGTGCTTGCCATAGCAGACGATAATCATATTTACCAACATATCAAACATTGATATAATTATTTCTGTTATTTTCAGCTTAAAAAGGTACAAAATAAAATGCTAAAAATGTGGCAAAACCCCTCTAAAACCATGAAATCAGGCAAGATAGCAGAAATCTGTTACTTTTATATTTGTCAATTNTNNCCAAACCAAAAATATTATAAAAAATACTTGACATTTTGCACAAATNTTGTACAGTACCNACAANTATCTACAATATATGGTAGGGGGGAAAACAATGCGATTAGTTATACAAGGATTTAGACATTTGTGGATTCAATTTAGCNTGATTACGCTGATCACGATGGTCTATTTTTTACTCGTAAGAATGTTTATATAACACAGTGGAAGACAAAGCGGACGACAATTTAAAACATTTAATGGCACAGATTGAGGTAGAACAAGGCTTGCGGTTCCTGAATGAAATACTGCCGCAATGCATGGACTTGCAGAAGACAATGGCAAAGCTTATGCATAATTTTTATGCCTCTCTCTGCAAAGAGGGTTTTACAAACCACCAGGCACTTGAGATTATCAAAACGCATGGCACTGGTTTAAACAGTAATTTAAACGGTGAATCGTAAGTTTAAAATCTAGCACCGGCAGGAATACAGATTATATATTTTAATATTGATCTCTCTCCAACCAATACGCTTTTCAGTTTTATCTCCACACTCCACACTCAAAAAGTAAGCAAACCGCAATATCATGTGAATCTATCAACCATTGATAGAAAACTCTATTTTTTTACTGGCAAACCGGAGTAATAAATAACGGTTGTCTTTGTCAAGATATGATATCAGTTCCAAAATGCTGTAGAAAACTTTCAATTCTAATACCACTGTTACTATTAATGGGAAATGCAGCCACAAAAACAAACTACGCATCAAGTACTTCTATGAGGAAAAAAGTTTGTATCATCCCGATAGGAACCATAGACAAGGAAATTCTACATTACACACAAAAAGAACTTGAAGATAGATTTAATGTAAAAATAGACATTGGCAGACAATTAGAAGATCCAACTTATGCATATCACAAACATAAAAAACAGTATCATTCAAAAAAAATTCTGAAACGAATACACAAGTCAAGATTAACAGGATATGACAGGATACTGGGAATAGCAGACGTAGATTTGTATGTACTGGAGCGTACATTCGTTTTTGGAGAAGCAGAAATAAAGAAAAAAGTGGCAGTAATTTCCTTAACAAGGCTTAGACAGGAATTTTACGATTTACCGGAAGATTTTACTCTGTTTAGAAAAAGGATAATTATTGAAGCCGTTCATGAATTGGGACATACATATGGACTTCGCCATTGTACAAATAACAAATGCGTTATGTTTTTATCAAACACTATAAGTGATACAGATCATAAAGGAGCAGATCTTTGCAGTAATTGCAGAAAAAATCATGGAAGATAAAGAGACAACTACCAATTAAAAGAAATTATCAGAAATGACAACCTCAAAAAAAAGCAAAAAACTGACAGAAAAAGGACACAAGATTACAGCTCATGACCTTGCAAAAAAGCAACGGGAGATTTCCGTTAGTGAATTTTTTACAAAGAACAGGCATTTACTTGGATTCGACAACCCCAGAAAAGCCTTGCTTACAACTATTAAAGAAGGCATTGACAACTCACTTGATGCCTGTGAAGAGGTAAAAATTCTCCCTGATATTAAAGTCAGGATAAATCAGGTAAAGAATACGGAAGACAGATTCAAGGTTACTATTGAAGACAATGGCCCGGGTATTTTAAAATCACATATACCAAAAATTTTTGGCAAATTACTATACGGTTCAAAGTTCCATAGACTTAAGATGTCAAGAGGACAACAGGGAATCGGCATATCAGCAGCTGGGATGTATGGCCAACTGACAACCGGTAAACCGATACTGATAACCTCAAAGATATCACCGAAAAAACCAGCGCATCATTACAGCCTCGTCGTAGACACACAAAAGAATGAACCACGTATTATCAAAGACGAGATAGTGGATTACGACTCCAAAAGAGGAACAA
>PBZW01000032.1 GCA_002730315.1 Fidelibacterota bacterium | reverse complement strand
CGCTTATACTTGACATTATTGTCAGGAAGATGACTCCTGCAAGACAGGCACCAAAAGAACCCATGACTGGCAGCCTTTTTAATGGAGAACGGCTCCTTGACCTGAAAATAAAGGGAAGGGCAATCATTAAGGATGCGACAATAGAAGGAATAATAATGGCACCTACAACCTCCAGTTCACCCTCAAAATATTTTAATAGTTGAAACAGAAACAGGAAATACCATTCAGGCCGTGCAATGTAATTTGAACTCGGGTCAGCAGGGGACTGTAGTTCTGCGCCATTCATATACCAGACTACAATTACCATTGAAATGAAAACAATTACAGAAACGACAACATCCTTAAAGATCTGATCCGGCCAGAAAGGTTGTGTTTTCTTCTTAAGTTCTAACTCATCTGATTTCCAGTGTGGGGTAACACCATGTCTTCTGAATAAATAGATATGGATTGACAGAAAAGCCATAAGGCCTGCCGGCAGAAAGAAGACGTGAAAGCTGTAAAATCGTGTAAGTGTAAGGTTTCCATAGTCATTTCCGCCTTGAATTACTCCCTTTACAAATTCACCGATACCCGGAACTAAACCCATGATGCTCGTAGCGACTTGTGTCGCCCAGTAACCCTTTTGATCCCAGGGTAGCAGATAACCGGTAAGTCCAAATCCCAAAATGATGAAAAGCATGAAGACTCCGGAAATCCAGTTTAACTCACGTGGTTTTCTGTATGCACCAAAGATAAGTATTTGAGCCATATGGAGAACAGTCAAGACAATCATTGCACTGGAACCAATGTTGTGCATCCCCCTTACAAACCAGCCGGAAAAAGTTTTGTGCTGTATATAATAAACACTTCCCCATGCATCTGTGGTAGACGGAGAATAGCAGGTAGCAAGAATCACGCCGGAGACAATCTGTATGATGAAGACGAAAACAAGTGCACTGCCAAAGACGTAGGACCACTTGGCGCCACCTTCCACAGGTTCATCCATAAATTTATTAAAAAGACCGTTGAGGCCGGTTCTATCTTCTAACCATTTCATTTTATAGTACTCGAAATTAGAAGTAAAATTTAAGTATAAGTAACTTTCAGGCAGGCATTTTTTTGGAAATACCCAGCTTCATTTTCTGGTATCTCACAAATAGCTTTCCCTGTTTGATTTCTGTTTCAAGGGTATCCAATCCCCGTGGAGACGGACCTGAAAGAACGCTTCCTTCGATATCAAAATAACTTTCATGGCACGGGCAGATAAATCTTCCCGAAGCCTCGTCCCAGTCAACACCACATCCAAGGTGTGGACAGATTGAGGAAAAGGCAGTAAATCTTTTATCCTTATCCATTAATATCCAGACCGCTCCTATTGCCGTTGTCGGAAATTTATTCCATGCGTCCATCTTAGAACCCTTGATTGACACCTTCTTGGGAACATTAACCTCGCAATCATTAATGTTGCCAATATCAAACAGACCGGATGAACCGGTAACTGTATATTGCATGGCCGGGCTGATAAAAGCGCGTATCAGAGGAATGGCGTATGCAATGCCTATAAGAGAAGTCAGAACAACGGAACATATCTTTAGAAAGTTGCGCCGTCCGTTTTCACCTGAGTGGTGTACACTTTCCTTTTTGTAAGTGTGTTCATTCATCATTGAACTCCCAACCTATGAACCTGAAAANTGAATTTGGATAGACAAATCTCAATGAGANGCTATTAAAATATAACTTTNGNNNAAATGGAGNCCTACGGGCNAAGCCTGNAGTCTTCTGCGAAGGCAGANAAAANTTGTGTTGACGTTGAATAATAATGCTCCTTAAATAAATTAACTTTGAANCTGACACCTATTAGAAAGATTATAGCTGTACATTCATTTGAAAAAAAAGAGGGNAGGATTCGTGATGCCTCCTACCCTCTCAAAGCACAGTATATAATCTATTTCCTTCTTACATATTTNCCTGNTTTCNCTNNTNCTNAAACATGAACATGATTCGATTTAATCAGACTCTTTCTNAGGATGCTCACCCTTGGGATGGTCTGATTCTGTTTNNTCNGGGCTATCAATTACAAGAAGNGAATCTGTGTATTCACCTTTTTTCCAGAAGTCATAAGGTACATGATTTATACCCACCTTNTCTTCCAGGGCCNTTATTCTCCTCAGCTTGCTNGCTTCGGACTTTATTTTTAAAAGAGATTCGTCCTGTTGGAAAGCAGCCACGTATGTCTGCATATCCGAAGACATATGGAAGGCCGACTTNAAAATAGTCGTTCCCTGGTAGACAAGCATATCAAACCATATACGTTCTATTTCCGTGATATTATACATCCTGCCTCCAAGGTTCCATTTATGCCCTGCGTCCAGGAATGGTGCCAGGTCCTTTGGCATGGCTTCAAGGAATCCATCCTTATGCAGATCCTCTACAACAGCCTTTGCCTCTCTGACTTTAGCATGGCTCACCTTGACTGTTTCGTCAGCTCCCCTTAAATACGCAGCCGCAAATCGAGACGAATGACAATCGTTACAGATGTTTACCCACTTTTTTCTTTTTGCTGCATGTTCTTCAGCCCCACGATCAACTTCCAGAACTCCCATATGGGCATATACCGTGTTCTCAACAGCGTTGTGAGTGCCCTTGTACATGTGGCAATAGGCACAAGTAGGAGCCCTGTAATTTCCAGCCTTTAGAGTCTTGTCCCAATCCCAGTTGTCTCCGTCAATCTTTGTAATGACTCCATGTGCCGACGATTCATAACACTCTATATCACGGTGGTCCGGGCCATTATGGCAATATCCGCATGTCTCTGGCCTCCTGGCCTCGGAAGCCTTGAAACTATGCCTGAAATGACAGGCGTCACATTTATTTTCAATAGAATGACACTGTGCACAGCCGGCAACCTCAGGTTGAGGTTTGCTGATCTGCCACCCCGCTTCAATTACGTCCGGGTGAAAGGCCCTCGCATGAGAAGGATGCCCTGTTTCCAATTCAGATCTAAACTGTTTAAGCTGTTTGGCATGACAGCCTTTGGTTCCACAGGTATCCGGAGTCGGCATATGCAGCTTCTGGTGGTCGCTACCATGACATTTATCACAGGTTACTACCGCCCCGCTGTGTTTGCTTGCCTTCCAGTCGAGAACAATCCCGGGGGTTGTTAGTTTGTGGCATGTAATGCATTCTGTTCCTTCAAAAGTACCTTCAACCTTGTTGTCAGGTTCAAAATAATGCTCCGGGTCCCACCATCTGTACATCTCGATAGGTTTCCAGAATTTGCCCCATTTCCCCTCGCCATTTGCAAGCTTTCCAAGTTCTCCATCTGCATGTACATTGATCGATGAGAATGATCCAAAAGATACCAGTGCAAACACAAAGAAAAATAAGAATATTTTCTTTTTTGTACTCATCACTATTACTCCTTTCTGAATCTATCTTTTTGTACTTTTAATGAATTAAAATTACAACCGGAAGACGCATTACATAAAATACCTTCCCATAGTGGGTTGAGTTTTACCATTTAAATCTTATTTCTTTAAGCCTTAAATACTAGTATCGTAATTTATTCCCCCCTCCCTTTTTTAGTGTGAATAAGTCACTGCCTGGATTATTAAGGTAAATATGTAAAACCAGGCGTGAAAAGATTTACAAACAAACATATTGAGACTACATTCTTAACAAAACATGAAGATGTCATGAATTCAGTTTTCTTTGAAAATAGCAATCTCTCCTTTATCATAATTGCTGAAATAGCCCATAAACAGGCCAGAAGTGTCATGAATATTACAGTCCAAAACTATATTCAATCTAAACATTTTCCAGAAGTGCTAAATCTACTATTTCACATGGGATTTGTAAAGAAATAAATGTGCCTTAGGTATGAACATTGATGCTGGCAGAAAATGGAGAGAGAACGTGATATTTCAGTTTTTCGCAGCAGAAACTGATTAATACGTAAATCCCTTTAGTTAAAAGAAAATTAATTTTTGTTGCTTGTTGAAATAAAATTATATATATTTGTTTTTTACATTTTTCTTAAATTTATAACTTTTTAACAAAGACTGAGTCAAAAAATCCCACAAAATATGGTTTTCTTTAAATGGCCAACCAACATCCATGTAATGTAATGAATCTTACTTAACTTTAATGATTTAATGGGTATGAAAGTTTTCGGGTAGGAGATAATTATGGAAACTACGAAACAGGATAGATGCAATACTTCCGAGACAGGAGAAAACATGTGTATTAGCTTCTCTCGCAGGCATTTTTTTTCTCTGGCTGGCTGGGGTATGTTTTTTGCCGCAATGTTGGCATTTCTGTCACAAATTTTTGGATATAAAGGTTTCTTTTATCCCAGGGTACTTTTTGAGCCCTCACCAAGATTTACTATAGGAAAACCCGATGATTTTCCGCAAATTTCAGTGACTAAATTAAAGGAGAGGAGAGTATTTATTGTACGCAGTGGCAACATCTTTCAGGCTATTTCCGTGGTATGCACACATCTGGGATGTGCGGTTGAGTTCTCTAAGGCTAAGGGTATCTTTGAGTGTCCGTGTCATGGAAGTAAGTACTATCGAACCGGTATAAACTTTGCCGGACCTGCACCCAGACCGTTAGCTCATTTTGAAATGTCTGTTGATCACAGCGGCAGATTGATTGTGAACAAAAGTAAGGTTGTACCGACAGAAACTGAGTTAATTGTATAAACAGTAATAATACCTAATATTTTATTTAATAGACAGATAGCAGAATTATGGAACAAACAACTATCCCGACACAAGTCGAAAGGGTGCAACTCGATTCTGATTGGTTAGAGCAAAATATTCGCTGCCAGCATCGCTGCCCTGCACACATGGACGTGCCCGGTTACATACGTCTGATTAATCAAGGTAAATATCTGGAATCATACAAATTAATGCTGGAAACCAATCCGTTTCCTGCCGTTTGTGGATATATATGCGCACGCCCATGTGAGTCGATGTGTAAACGTGGTGATTTTGACAACCCGGTGGCAATTGACAATTTAAAACGATTTGTCACAGACTATATTTACAAAAACAAAATAAATGTTCCTTCTCCAAATATAAAACGAAAAGAAGAAAAGGTTGCCATAATTGGAGCCGGCCCTGCCGGATTAACGGCCGCTAACAACCTTGCAGGCATGGGATACAATGTAACTGTTTTTGAAAAAGAATCTGTGGTAGGCGGAATGATGATGTGGGCGATCCCGTCATATAGGCTCCCTCGTGAGCAGATTATGTTTGATGTAAATAATATAAGAGCAAGGGGTGTTGAGATAAGGATAAACACCCCTATTGGAAGTCCGGGAATGACGATTTCTGATATATTCGATCAGGGATACAAAGCTGTATTTATTGCTGCNGGNGCTCAAAAGGTAAGAAAGCTCGGGATTCCCGGGGAAGACGGAGAGGGGGTTCTGGATTGCCTTGAATTNCTGAAACAAGTGAGTCTTGGCGTTTTTANAAGTCTGGGAAAGAAGGTGGTGGTAGTTGGTGGNGGAAACGTTGCAATGGATACTGCGAGAACTGCTGCACGGTTTTCTCAGACCNCTGGATATGATNTTGGCTATGAGAATACAGAGATGGATAGTGCACGAATGGCNGTTCGTNNGGGAGCGCAGGAGGTACACGTNGTATGCCTGGAATCTAAAGAAGAGATGCCTGCACACGAGCATGAGATAGATGGAGCAGAGGAAGAGGGTGTAATACTTCATCCGTCTAAAGGCCCGAAGAGAATTCTTTTAGAAAATAACAGGGTAGTGGGACTGGAAACTATAGATGTTAAATCTGTTTTTGATAGTGACGGCAGGTTTAATCCTACATTTATTGAAGGTAGTGAAAGTACTATCTCAGCAGATTCAGTGATACTTGCGGTTGGTCAGGCTGCTGACACATCCTGGCTGGACGGACACCCTGAGATAAAGGTAACACCGCGAGGCACAATAAAGATTGATGATGAAACTCTTGCAACTACGCGACCCGGTGTTTTTGCTGGCGGTGATATTGCCTACGGTCCCAGGATAGTAATCGAAGCAATTGGAAATGGCACACAGGCCGCAAGATCCATCGATAGATATATAAGAGGAGAAGATCTTCGAGATCCTAAGAAGAAAGTTTGGGTAACGCTTTCAGATGGCAAATTCAACTCACGTGAGGCAAACTATGACACAGTTTCTCGCACGGAGATGCCGATGTTACCCGCAGAAGAGAGGCAAGGATCATTTAATATGGTAGAACTTGGCCTTACTGAGGAACAAGTGAAGAAAGAATCTTCACGTTGCCTTAAATGTGACCTTACTATTGATGTGGAGACAAAAGACTGCATCCTCTGCGGCAGATGCACCTTGGTATGCCCGATGGGAGCGCTGAGGGTGGTGGATGCACAAGATGAAACTAAGATTTACGCGCCCTCGGTTAGTGAAGACGGCCTTGTTATAAAATATTCTGACAAATGCATTCGTTGCGGTAATTGCAAAGATTGTCCTGTAAGTGTAATAACCATGAAACGTGTGCTTTGGGAACCTAATGAAGAAATTAATAAAAAGCTGGGAAACAGCGAGTATTAAGAGAATAGATTTCTATAACTAATGTGGATGTAAAGTAAAGGTAATGCGAAGGAAAGGATAAACAAATGAAAATCCCGGACCTAAAAAAGAAGTTACCGGATCTAAAAAAGAAGTTAATGGACTCTGTAAATGAAATCTGGAGGACTGTATTTCGCCATGGTTTCAAAGATACTCCCAGAAACAGGGCCCTTATAATAATAAGCAATGTGTGGCTGCATTTGCATCCGACACAGGTTCGGGAGCATGGTACAAAAATCCGTTTTACCTGGTGTATGGGCGGTATTACTTTCTTTGTATTCCTGTTTGAATTAGTTACGGGAATTTTGTTAATGTACTATTATACTCCTGATGTAAACAAAGCTTATGCGGATATTGCGGATTTGATGTATGTGGTACCTTATGGAAGGTTATTGAGGAATACCCACAGATGGGGTGCACACGCTATGGTGATTACGGTGAGTATACACATGCTGCGTGTATTTTTATCAGGTTCATATAAAGCACCCAGGCAATTTAACTGGGTGATAGGAGTGTTATTATTATTACTAACATTCTTATTGAGTTTTACAGGATACCTGCTGCCCTGGGACCAGCTTGGATATTGGGCTATCACAGTAGGTATGAATATGGGGAGAGCAACACCATTTTTAGGTTATGAGGGACCATTTGCAAATTTATTGGGTATGACAATAAACAATGACGTCCGTTTTGCTTTGATTGGAGGAACAACGATAGGAGCCCCCGCCTTGTTACGGGCTTATGTATGGCATTGTGTCGCAATACCACTGATAGCCGCAGCATTGATGATGATTCACTTCTGGAGAATACGTAAAGACGGCGGCATTTCAGGGCGGTTATAATTAATTTGCAAATAAATATTAGTATTTGAAAATATTTTTATTTTAAGGAGTATGTCCATGGAAATCAGGCGACACGAAGGAGAGCTTGCTGAATTGAAAGATGACAGGGTATTTACATGGCCTAACCTTGTTGTTAAAGAGTTCCTGGCTGCTATTATTGTTACGATAGGAATACTTTTTTATTCATTTTATGTGGATGCTCCGCTTAGTGAATTAGCAGATCCGGCACATGCCGAAAATCCGGCAAAGGCACCATGGTATTTTGCAGGTTTACAAGAACAATTGGTATACTTTGATCCATGGTATGCCGGAGTAGTGCTTCCGAGCTTAATTGTTGTGGGACTGATGCTTCTGCCGTATCTGGATAACAACCCAAAGGGGAACGGTTACTTTACGTTTAGAGAGCGGAAGTTTGCTATAGTGGTTTTTCTCTCAGGCTATGTGTTCTGGTACCTGCTGGTATACATCGGCACTGTCTTGAGAGGGCCTTACTGGACATTCTTCTGGCCATGGCAGGAGTGGACGCACAGTTTCCCTGCACCGGCACCGCTCCATAATCTACCATTACCCTTGGGGATTGCACTTTTAGTCGGGTTTTATACTGTGGGACTTCTCTTCCCTTTATATATTAAGAAAGGAACCCTTTTTCATAATCTGGACATCATACGGTATGCCCTTACAATGGGGCTTATTCTAACAATGATCGGCACAGCAGGTAAGATGATTTTGAGGCTTGCATTTAATATCAAATACATTATAGCGACCCCATGGATAAACATATGATTAATTTCGAAATTTATAAACGATTATTTACAGAGAGAGTAGGTGATTTGTGAGCATACGAGGAGTAATATTTTTTTTCTCTAGTGCCCTGTTACTTTTAATTATAGGTATGTGGATTAATGTTGAGCATGATCCGGAATGGACAAAATATCAAAAGAAATATTACAAAGAACATGCACTAAAGACAGAGAAAGAGTATGCTGCTGCTACATCTGAAAAAGAAAAAGAGTCGCTTGGCAAGGAGTTGGCATTCTTGAAGAAACCTGTATATGAAGTTAAGCAGATTCTCTTGAAAGGCATAGCCTTGTGGTCGGAAGGAGGAAATGGAGACAGGGTGGACAGGTGCATGACTTGTCATCTGGGGATAAACAGGGTGGACAGTATTTCTGAAGAGCAGCCTTTCTCAAGTCATCCGAGGTGGGAGGTTTATCTTAAAAATCATCCACCTGAGACTTTTGGTTGTGTACTGTGTCACGAAGGACAGCCAAGAGCAGTGACAGATCCGGAAAAAGCGCATGGTGAGGTTAAACATTGGCTAACACCTATGAACAGAGGTAAGCTGGCACAATCCTCGTGTATAAAATGTCATGAAAAGAATATAGAACTGGTTGGCGCTGAAGAACTTTGGAAGGGAATAAAGTTATTTGAAGAATTGAGATGTTTTGGCTGCCATACAACAGAAGGGTTTGGCAATGATGAGCATAGTATCATTGCCCCTGACTTGACGCAAATCGGAACCAGGGTTAACATCACATGGCTGGTAGAGTGGCTGATGATGCCCAAGAAATTCAGGCCAAGCACAAGGATGCCTGATTTTATTTTGATAAAAAAGGAGGCTGTATCCATAGCAACATATCTCTGGCAAAATTCAGAAGGATTTTTCCCGGAAATGCCGAGAGAATTTGATGAAGATATGATAGATGAGGGCTACTCAATTTTTGAGAGTGTAGGGTGTCTGGCGTGCCACAGCGATGTGGAGGAAGACGGTAAAATACACGGCCCTAATCTTGCGCGAATCGGAGAGGTTTTGAAATATGAATGGATGGTTAGCTGGTTGTTAGACCCAAGGGCCCATTCACCAAAGACAAGCATGCCTGATCTCAGGCTCGATAACGAGAGCGCAAAGCTTTTGGCAGCGTATTTGACAACTTTAACAAGCGAAGGGTACAAAGAGGAAACGGAAGAATATAAATGGCTGGAC
>PBZW01000031.1 GCA_002730315.1 Fidelibacterota bacterium | reverse complement strand
TTTATTTACGGAATGCACCCACGCAGAAAGCGCTGCAAAAAGAGAGCGAAAGGCTGGTGGAAGAAATCCATTATTTTGATGTATTGCGCTCAGACCGGAGTATCAGTTCCAATGGATTGGAAGCACGGACGCCCTTTTTGGATAAGGCCTTCGTGAAATATTACCTGTCCATTCCAGCGGAATTGAAAACATTTGACGGCGTCAACCGGTTAGAAAAATATCTTTTAAGAAACGCATTTGCTGGCCAGGGACTTTTACCGGATGATGTTTTGTGGCGCAGGAAATGCGCCTTTTCAGATGGCGTCAGTTCCCAGAAAAATTCCTGGCATCGTATTATCCAATCATTCGTGGACAAAAAAATAAGTGATGAAGAATTTCAACGAGAAAGCGCTAAGCTTAACCATTGCACACCCCAATTGAAGGAGAGTTATTACTACCGCAAGGTATTTACAAACTTTTTTGGGAATAATGAGCAATTGATTCCCCATTTCTGGATGCCACAATGGACCGATGTCGATGTATTGGATCCTTCTGCAAGGGAATTAAAGGATTATCAGGAATGAATAATCATAATATTTTATATATGTTGTGGTTGAGTAAAGTAATCAATTTTCAATTATAAGTATTAATTTACGCCTCCAATTTCATGTGATAAAGTGTATGAGTTTGTATATTTACACACATTTACACTTCCACGCTTTGACACATGGACATTTATTTTAATGAGTACTCCAACCAAACGCGTCGCCTTCCATACCATGGGCTGTAAACTGAATTTCTCGGAGACATCCACTATTTCCCGTGATTTTATTCAGCACGGTTTTGAAAAAGTGAACTATAGGGATAAGTCGGATATTTACGTACTGAACACCTGCTCGGTTACGGAATATGCGGACAAGGAAGCACGGAAGCTCGTTCGCCAAGCCAAGCGCCGCAACCCAGATTCATCTGTTGCCGTCATCGGTTGTTATGCCCAACTGAAGCCCAATGACATTGCCGGTATTGAGGGGGTAGATATTGTATTGGGCGCAGATGAGAAATTCAACTTACTAGATCATTTGAACGCCATTGATCTAAATGGGGGTACACACGTCATTCAGTCAGATATAAATCATGTCCACGCATTTACACCTTCCTATTCATCGGGTGAACGAACACGATCATTTTTAAAAGTGCAGGACGGCTGTGATTACACCTGTTCATTCTGCACTATTCCATTGGCCCGGGGAGAAAGCCGCAGCGATACCATTGAAAACACTTTGAAGGTTGCCCATGAAGTAGCAACTACCGTTGCCCGGGAAATTGTACTTACCGGTGTGAATATCGGCGACTATGGAAAAGAGTCTGATGAAACATTTTTTAATCTCATTCAACAATTGGACGCTTTGGATGGGATTGACCGTATTCGCATTTCATCCATTGAGCCCAATTTGCTTACAGACGAGATCATTGAATTCTGCGCAGCTTCCACAAAATTCATGCCCCATTTTCATGTGCCCCTGCAATCGGGTTCAGATAAAATATTAGGCTCCATGCGCCGGAGATATAAAAGTGCCTTGTACCAGGAGCGAGTGCAAAAAATAAAGACTATAATACCCGAATGCTGTATCGGCGTGGATGTGATTGTCGGCTTCCCCGGCGAGACGGATGATGATTTTCTTAAGACATATAATTTTTTGAATGAGCTGGACATCTCCTATCTCCATGTATTCACTTATTCTGAACGGCCCAATACAGATGCCCTTGAAATTTCGAACGTAGTTCCAAAAGAAATTCGGGCGGAACGTAGCAGGATACTCCATATATTATCTGATAAGAAGAGGCGCTTCTTCCATGAACAATTTATTGGCCAAACACGGCCGGCGCTTTTCGAGACGGTAAAAAATGGTAAAATTGTCGGGCACACCGATAATTATATCCAAGTCCATGTAGCTGGAGAACTTGACCTTGTTAATACAATCCAACCGGTGCAATTGACTGAAAATAATGGCATAACGTCTAACGGGGTCTTGGGTTGATAGATAATCCCTTTATTGGGTTGGCTGGAAATATTGGCGTTGGCAAAACGACATTTACAGAAATTGCTGCAGAAAAACTTGGCTGGTTCCCTTACTTTGAATCGGTGGATGACAACCCTTACCTGGGCGATTTTTATGGAGATATGTCCCGCTGGAGTTTCAACCTACAGGTGTATTTCTTACACAAGCGATTCAAGTCCCACTACGAAATGAGTATGTCCAACGGCGGGGTGATCCAGGATCGCACCATCTATGAAGATGTGGAAATTTTCGCCCGCAACCTCCATGAAATGAAATTCATGGACGACAGGGACTGGGATAACTATCGTGATTTATTCGGCATTATGACGTCCTACCTGCGCAAGCCTGATTTGATCGTGTACCTCAAGGCTTCAACGGATACACTACTGACCAGGATCAAAAGCCGCTCCCGGGATTATGAAAAAACCATCGACCCGGAATACCTGCACACCTTGAACGTGGCCTACAATAAATGGATCAGCAATATACAGGATATACCGGTATTGATCGTTGAAACGGATGGCTTCAACATTTTTGAGGATGAAAAAGAATTAGATTCCATTATAGATGAATTGCAAAAAAAGCTGGCATGAAAAAATACATATTATTGTTGACAGCATTGTTTTTCCTTTCCTGCGGCGGTGGCAAAACTGATCAACGCTTTGGTCTGGTTATCCATGGCGGCGCCGGAACCATAACACGGGAAAACATGAGCGCTGAAAAAGAAGCTGCGTACAGGGTTGAACTTACCGCAGCGCTCAAAACCGGCTATGCCATTTTAGACAATGGTGGTTCGAGCCTTGATGCTGTTGAGGCTGTCGTCAGGGTCATGGAAGATTCTCCGCTATTCAATGCCGGGAAGGGAGCGGTGTTTACTGGCGCCGGCACCAATGAACTGGATGCTTCCATCATGGATGGTGCTACACACCAGGCGGGTGCGGTGGCCGGAGTAAAAACGGTTAAAAATCCCATTTCCGCCGCCCGCAAAGTCATGGAAGAAACCTGGCACGTGCTTTTGGCCGGCGATGGGGCTGATGCTTTTGCTGAAGAACAGGGTTTGGAGATAGTACCCAATAGTTACTTCCATACCGAACGCCGCTTCAAATCATTGTTGAAAGCGAAGGAAAAGGAAATGGAAAAACACGGCACGGTGGGTTGTGTGGCCTTGGATAAACATGGTAACCTTGCAGCCGGCACATCCACCGGCGGGCTGACCAATAAGCGCTGGGGACGGGTGGGCGATTCACCTATTATCGGCGCCGGGACCTATGCCAGTAATGAAACATGTGGTGTTTCAGGAACGGGGCAGGGTGAATATTTTATTCGCAGCAGCATGGCCTATGACATCGCCGCTCAAATGGAGTATAATGAAAAATCAGTTAAAGACGCCGCCCAGGCGGTCATTGATAAATTGACTGAACGCGGCGGAACCGGCGGTGTAATTGCTATGGATGGCAAAGGGAATATTGCCGTGCCCTTTAATACGGAGGGTATGTACAGAGGGTTTTATATGAATGACGGAGAACTGACCGTTAAAATATATAAAGATTAATCCTCGTAGTCTTCAATCGGCGGACACGAGCATACCAGGTTGCGGTCGCCGTAGGCATTATCCACCCTGCCAACAGCCGGCCAGAATTTTCCATCTTTTGTCCATTCTGCAGGATATGCAGCCTGTTCCCTGGAATAAGAGTGCGGCCATTCATCAGCTGTAACATGTTGAGCGGTGTGAGGCGCATTTTTTAATACATTATTGTTTTTGTCAGCTTCACCATTTTCGATGGCCAGAATCTCTTCTTTGATCTGGATCAGCGCTTTGCAAAACCGGTCCAATTCTGCTTTTGCTTCACTTTCAGTGGGTTCAATCATCAATGTACCGGGGACAGGAAAGGACATGGTTGGCGCGTGGAAGCCATAATCCATCAAGCGCTTGGCCACATCTTCATCGGTGATACCACTGGTTTTCCTGAAAGGGCGCATATCCACAATAAATTCGTGGCCGACCATTCCGTTTTGTCCCGTGTATACAATATCAAAATGTGCGCTCAATTTCATGGCCATATAATTGGCGTTGAGGATGGCAATCTGGGTGGCTTTTTTCATCCCTGCACTGCCCAGCATTTTTATATAGGCCCAGGATATAGGCAGAATACTGGCGCTTCCAAAAGGCGCTGCTGAAACTGCTTTGATACCTTCATTACCGTTTGTGCTGACAGTGGGATGATCGGGCAGGAATGGTGTTAAATGATCTTTCATAAAAATGGGTCCCATCCCCGGACCACCACCACCGTGGGGTATGCAAAAGGTCTTATGCAGGTTTATGTGGCACACGTCGGCGCCGAAATCCGCAGGTTTGCATAAGCCTACCAAGGCATTCAGGTTGGCGCCGTCCAAGTAGACCTGGCCGCCGTGGTCGTGGATAACTCGGCATACGTCCTTGATATGAGCTTCGAACACGCCGTGGGTAGAGGGATAAGTGACCATAAACGCTGCCAGGCCAGCACTATGTGCTTCAGCTTTAGCAGTGAGGTCTGCCATATCAATGTTGCCGTCTTCATCACATTTCACTACCACCACTTTCATGCCATTCATTACCGCGCTGGCCGGGTTCGTACCATGGGCTGATGCAGGGATCAAACATACATTTCGCTGTTCATCCCCATTCGCCCGGTGAAATGCGGAAATCACTTTTAACCCGGCAAATTCGCCTTGTGCACCCGAGTTAGACTGGAATGAATAGCCCGTAAAACCGGTCATATTACATAACCAATCCCCCAGTTCTGTTATTATCTCTTGATAACCTTGAACATGTGCAGAAGGCGCAAAAGGATGGAGGTAGGCAAACTCCGGCCAGGTAATGCCCAGCATTTCTGTGGTGGCATTCAGCTTCATGGTGCAGGAGCCCAATGGTATCATGCTGGTTGCCAAGGAGAGATCCTTTTGCTGGAGTTTATAAATATAGCGCAGCATTTCTGTTTCTGAATGATGGGTATTGAAAACAGGATGGTCTAAAAATGATGATGTTCTGAACAATTCCTTTTGGATGGTACCACCCACTTTTTCAACTGGTTCAGCGCCAAACACGTTTAATATATCATTAATATCTTCGATGCTGGATGTTTCATCAATAGTGATACCCAGCGTGCCATCTCCAAAATCACGCAGCAGCATACCCGCCTCAAGCGCTTTAGCAACAAAACCAGGATCTGCTTTGAAGCGAATGGTGTCGAAGAAATGGTCATTGATTAATTCAAACCCTGCCTTTTCCAGGGAACCAGCCAATAAAGCAGTCAGAGTATTCACTCGTTCTGCAATGCGTCGTATTCCATGGGGGCCGTGATAAACAGCATACATACCGGACATGATGGCCAAGAGGACTTGGGCCGTACATATATTGGATGTAGCACGATCCCGGCGGATGTGTTGCTCCCGGGTCTGCAGGGCCATGCGCAGGGCGGTGTTACCATGAATATCCCGAGAAACGCCAATGATCCGTCCCGGGACTTTGCGTTCATATTTTTTATGGGTAGCAAAAAACGCAGCGTGGGGCCCACCATAACCCATAGGTACGCCAAAGCGCTGGGAACTACCAACCACAACATCTGCGCCCCATTCCCCCGGCGGCTTGAGCATGGCCAGGCTTAACAGGTCTGCTGCCACTGCCGCCAAAGCACCCGCTTCCTCTGCTTTTTTACATACATCAGTATAATCAATTAGCCGTCCGTCTGCAGCGGGATACTGAACTAAAATTCCCAGGGTGTCATCATTAAATTGAAATTCATTCTCTTTACAAATGATCAAGTGGATGCCAATGGGTTCAGCCCGCGTTTGCAGTACAGCAATGGTTTGCGGATGGCAGTCTTTCGCCACATAGAATATATTTCGCTTGGGGTTTAAGCGGGCGATCATGGCCATGGCTTCAGCAGCAGCGGTAGCTTCATCCAGAAGAGAAGCATTGGCAATATCCATCCCCGTCATATCACACACCATGGTCTGGAAGTTCAGCAACGCCTCCAACCGTCCCTGGCTGATTTCTGCCTGATAAGGGGTATATTGTGTATACCAGCCTGGATTTTCCAGAACATTGCGCAGAATAACAGGAGGTGTAATTGTCCCGGTATACCCTTGTCCTATATAAGAACGTGTAACAGTATTTTTTTCGGCGATGGTCCGCAATGTTTTAATCGTATTCAGCTCATCGACTGCTTCACCGATATTGAGGGGAAAATCATCCAATATTTCCGCCGGCACGGTTTTTTGGACTAATTCATCGAGGGATGTAAGTCCAAGAGTTTCCAGCATGGTGGAGATTTCGTTTTCATCCGGTCCAATATGGCGGACAGAAAAATTGTCTGCAGGAGGTAAGTGTTTTAACATGGATAGTATAATTATAGACGTAAAATCAGGCGGGTAATTTAGGGTTTTTTGTTTTAAACAATCGAAAAGATAATATTCTACATGATTGAATTTTTACCATTTTTACCGTTTTTTACTATTTTTATTCATTTGAAAACAATTAAAGTTTTTCTTGCATGATATAAAATTATAGGGTGAATTTCACCCGGATTCGACAAGGTGTGTAGCAGGGGATAGTTTATTAAAGTAATAATATCATTTATTTTCTGTTGCTCATCTAAAAAATATAATAAAAAAAACTAAATAATAATCTCAAAGGAGGCTATATGCACGTCCATAAAACAATATTATTTACAGGATTGATCTTGGGAATGGCTTATGGAGCTGTTTCTGGGGTTGTTTTTGATGCTAATACTGACGAGCCACTGGTCGGTACATCTGTGTTTGTAAAAGGTACGTTTGTAGGTACCACCACAAATGACCAGGGAGCTTACTCCTTGGAAGCTGCTACTGGTGATGTATTAGTTGTGGCATATATTGGGTATAAGACACAAGAGGTCACCGTTGGTGATGGTGTTTCAGAACTCGATATTGCTCTTGAAATAGACGTTTTACAACAAGATGCTGTGGTGGTCACTGGTCTGGCTACGACAGTTAAACGCCGAAACGCAGCCAATGCGGTTGCTGTTGTCAGTGGTGAAGACCTGGTCAATGCTCCAACGCAAACGTTGGATCAGGCTTTGAGCGGCAAATTCGCCGGTGTAAATATTCGCAGGAATACCGGTGCTCCCGGCGGCGGTGTTAATGTTAACCTGCGGGGTTCATCAACACTCACAGGCAGCACCCAACCATTATACGTGATTGATGGCGTTATCGTTAATAATGATGCTAACCAATCCGGTGTTGACGTTATTACTAAAGCAACAGGTGCAGGTAGTGAAAGGCCGCAAGGCCAGCCCACCAACCGTATTGGTGATATCAATCCCAATGATGTGGAAAGCATTGAGGTCCTTAAGGGTGCCAGTGCGGCAGCTATGTATGGGGCTAAAGCCTCCAATGGTGTAATTATCATTAACACCAAACGTGGTAAAGGCGGTAAAACCAAATTCAATTTTTCAACCCGCACCGGTTCTTCTTCCCTGTTACAGAAAATGGGCCACCGCGTTTTTGAAACTTATGCGGAAGCAGAAGAACAATTTGGAGCTGACATTGCATCATTAGGAAATGATGCGAATGGCAATTGGGCTGGAAACGATTTTGACTATGAAGAAATCCTTTACGGTGAAGAAGGGAAGTTAACAGAACATACATTGAGCGCCATAGGCGGGAATGAAAGAACCCAGTTCTATATTGGCAGCCAGTATATGGATGAAGGCGGTATTATTGTAAATACTGGTTATAAGAAATTGTCGGGCCGAATCAATGTTAGTCACCGCTTCAGTGAAAAAGCAAAGCTTTCTGTGTCTACGAATCTTATTCGTTCTGAAGCAGATCGTGGCGTTACCGGGAACGATAATACCAATATGACCTATGGGTTCTCCATTGGTTTTACACCCAGTTTTGTTAATATACAAGATACTGATGGTGACGGTGAGTTTCCAGACAATCCAACAAACCCGTCCAACCCGCTGGAAACCGCAGCATATTTTGTGAATAATGAATTAACGCACAGAGCACTGGGTTCGTTGACTTTTGATTACAACCTTTTTAAAAAGGCAAACCAAAGCTTTAACTTTTTAGCAGTAGGTGGAGCGGATTTTTACAACCAGGAAAACGAAGTGTTTATCCCGGCCTTCCTACAGATCGAAGAAGCTAATGACGAGCCTGGTCAATCTGTTATGACCACCACAGACAATCTGAATACAAACCTGTCATTAAATGTGGTGCATAAACTCAAAATGTCCGGCATGAATTTCACGACAACCGCAGGCCTCCAATATGAAACCTATGATTGGAATTCAGTGTTTGTCCATGCTACAGGTATGATTCCAACACAGACCAATGTGGACAAGGCCAGTTCTCAAGCTGTGTATCATGACAGAGCAAAACGTCAGGATCGCGGACAGTTCTTCCAGGTAGAAGGCACTGTAGGTGAAAACATTTATGCGGCATTCGGTATGCGCGGCGATGTATCCAGCACCATGGGTGATACTGAAGCCATGGAATGGTATCCTAAATTGGCTGCCTCCTATCAATTTGGTGAACTTGCAGGGGTTTTTGACAACCTGAAGCTTCGTTTTGCCAGTGGTGAAACGGGCAACATGCCCCAGCCAAAAGCCAAATATACCACCATGTCATCTGCTAATATAGGTGGTGTCAATGGACTGATTCCTGCGACAACAAGAGGTAACTCTGTTGTTGTACCGGAACGCACTGCTGAAACCGAATTTGGCGTTGATTTATCAATGATGAACGGTTTTGCTACCGTGGAAGCATCCATGTATTCACAGAACATTACGGACCTGATCCTGCTAGTGGACTTGCCCGCTTCATCCGGGTCACTCTACGGTTGGGAAAACGGTGGGGAAATGGAAACGAAGGGAACTGAGTTTACTCTTGGATTAAATCCAACCAAGCTTGTCAGCCTGGGTGGATTGGACTGGAATCTCCGGATGAATTATTATACAACAGAATCTGAAGTTACAAAGTTGACGGTGGATCCTTACAATTTTGGTGGATTTGCCACATTTCTGGGTACGTACCGCATTGAAGAAGGATGGTCACCTACAGCTATTGTGGGGTCAGAAACAAATGCAGACGGAAGTTTTCAAAAACTGGGTGATGAAAATCCTGACTATCGTGTGTCATTCCACAACTCTTTACGAGTTGGCCCTGTTGAGGTTGCCTTTCTAATTGATCATAAAGAAGGCGGTCATGCTATTAACTTGGCTAACCTTATTTATGACCTTGGCGGTACGACAGCCGACTATGAAGAGAATGGCGGCGACCGACTTGGTGGTTTGGGTGCTGTGACTCAGCCCTATGTCGAATCGACTACCTACACCGCCCTGCGGGATGTAAGCTTAACCTACACATTGCCCGGCAGCCTATCTGATAAACTTGGCCTTGGTTATCTGAAACTCGGATTTTCCGGTCGTAATCTTTGGTTAGACACAGAATACACCGGGCTGAGTCCTGAAGTCAGTCAGTTTGGTAATGAAGCGGTTGGCGGTTCTGTTGATACGAATCCTTTCCCGCTTTCTAAGAGTATGTATTTAACACTTTCACTCGGATTATAATCCAGGAGGGAATAATTATGAAAACGATTAGAACAAATAAAACATTGAAGATCCTCCCCATAATAGCAGTTTTATTTTGGGTAGGATGTGAGGATTTGGATTTCCCGGATCCCAATAATCCAACAGATGATACAGCTACGATTCAATCACTGGTAACAGGAGCAGAAGCAGCGATGCGCATAGATCTCGGTGTTTACTTACGGGACCTATTGGTCATTGGCCGCGAAGCCTACTACCTCGAACCTGCTGATCCAAGGTATACAGGCGAATTATTAACGGGACCCATTGATCCCGGAGGCTTCCTTTGCTATCGCCCTTGGCAAACCGCCTATAAGGTTATTGCCAATTGCGAAAACGTAATAGCTAGCGCTGATGCTGACGCAGGAGCAACAGGTGTTGCTAAAACACTAGAAGCCTATAGCCTAATGCGCTTGGTTTACTTGTGGGATACCAATGGTGCCCGCTTAAACTATGATGGTGACATTACGGCCGATGTGGCTACAAAAGCACAAGTGCTGGCTGAGATTGAGAGTCTATTAGATGCTGGCTACAGTGACCTGGGATCTGCCGGCAGTTCATTCTCATTTTCGCTCTCCAGCGGATTTTCAGGCTTTGATACACCTGCAACCTTTGCACTGTTCAATCGCGGTTTGCGCGCCAGGGTAGCTGTCCATCAAAGTGATTGGAGCGACGCTCAAACAGCACTAGATAACTGTGCCGCCTGGGCAGGCTCCTCTGACTCTGACGAAGGTGTGTATCATGTGTTCAGTTCTGGTGCCAATGACCAGGGTAATGAAATGTATGAAGATCCTACAGCCACAACGATCAAATTAATGATCCATCCATCCTTTTATACGGATGCAGATGCAGGTGATACTCGCATGAGCGATAACGTTGTTGTCAGGGCGGATACCATCATCTACGATGAATTGGAAAGCTATTTGGCTCCCAGCCTGTATAGCGGCTCCTACGATCCTGTACCTATTATGAGGGCTGAAGAACTACAGCTTCTGCAAGCTGAAGTTCACATTGGCAATAGTGATTATTCATCCGCTGAAACAATCATGAATGCTATCCGAACTGCTGCTGGAGCAGCTGCTTATTCTGGAACAGATGCCAGCAATGCTGTTGATCGTGTGTTGTATGAAAAACGCTATTCGCTGTTTTTAGAAGGACACCGTTTGGTAGACATGAGGCATTACGATAGAACAGATCAACTACCCATTGACCGACCGGATCGTGGTGACGAGATTGTTACGTTTCCAATACCAGAAACAGAAACACCTGGTTAAGTCACAATTTATTAATTAGAAACACCAAAGGCCTCGTTGAGGCCTTTGGTGTTTTATAGAGAAAAGGTGAATACAATGAAAAAATTTATATTTATTTCTTTTATCTTATTGTGGACGCTTTCAGCTCAAGACAGTGAAACAAATAAATTGATAGAAGGATTGTTGGGTGATACTCCAATAGAAGAAGATTTAAAAGAACTTTGTGATGTTATCGGGGGTCGGCCAACTGGGTCAAGAGCCAATTCTCTTTCCATAGACTGGGGATTAAAAAAATTCCAAGAGGCGGGAGTCAGCGCCAGTAAAGAGGTATTCACAATGCCGGGTCTTTGGCTTGAAAATGAAACTTCTGCCCAAATTGGCGGTGCTGCAGAATTTGAACCTAGAGTTGTTGCCCTTACCTTTTCAAAAGGAACTCACCGTACTGGGTTAAGAGGAAAACTTGTAGATGGTGGACACGGAACAATCGATGATTTTGCAAGACTAGGTGAAAATGCAAGAGGGAATTTCGTCATTATTGAAACAGATGAGCTGGTTGATATAGATGGTCTTTTTAAAGAATATGCTGATGCAGTGCTGATTGAAGATTTGGCATATGAGGCCGGTGTAAAAGGTTTGGTTTATATGTCTTCTCGCCCCATGCGGCTGCTTTATCGGCACAACGCATCAAGGAGCTTCGAGAATACTTTACCAATGGTAGTCATGGCCAGAGAAGACGCTAAAAGATGTTTGAGAATTTTGCGTAACGATGAATCTTTGGCTCTTTTGGTAAAAATAAACGTGAGAAAGGGTGCTGCTTATAAATCTTATAATGTTATTGGGGAAATCGAAGGCTCTGAACGCCCTGAGGAAGTAGTCATAATTGGCGCACATTTGGATTCTTGGGGACTTGGAACTGGTGCAAACGATAATGGCTGCAATGTTGCAATGATGATTGACATAGCCCGCCAAATGATAAAACTGGACATAAAACCTAAGCGAACGATCAGGTTTGCCCTTTGGAATGGCGAAGAACTTGGACTGTATGGATCAATGGCCTATACCAAGCAATATGAATCACAACTCGACAATCATATAATGGCGATGTCGGTTGATATCGGTAGTGGCCCGATTACAGGTTTCTTTACCGGGGGGAGACCAGATGTTTTAGAGTCTACAAACAAGATCACGGATCCTTTAACAGATCTAGGCATGTTTACAAACATTGATATTCCTCTTGTAGGGACAGATAATTTTGATTTCATGATGCATGGGGTAGGGAATCTAATTGCAAATCATGAGCCCGCAAATTATGCGCCTAATTATCATGCTGAATCTGATACCTACGACAAAGTCAACTTAAAGGCATTGAAGCTGAACTCGGCCATTGTAGCCGCGGTCACTCTTGGATACGCCAACGACCTCAATATCAATCTTCCACGGCAGTCAAGACAAAATATTGAAAAACTAGTTGAATCTACTGACCTTGAGCAACAGATGAAATCCATGATGGGGATTTGGTACCAATGGATAGATGGAAAAAGAGGTAGAAAATAATACATCATTATTAAGAGTCAGGGTTAGCTAAAATTAATATATAATTCTTAATCAAAAAAAAGCTTCAGTGGAGCCCTTTTTATATAATACTTGATATTTTATACAGATTAAGGCAACTTCTATCTGGATTTGACAAGGAAGTGTAGTCGGGGAGAAAGAACTTTTTCCTCTTAACTAGGTACTTTTCCTCTTTCTACACAAAAATTTTCACAAATAAACAACAATAGGAGACTATATGCGTATCCTAAAACCAATTACTGTTCTATGTGTACTCACTGGAATGCTCTTTGCCGGTCAAACGGGGAAGATCGCTGGACGAGTAACCGATAGTCAATCCGGCGAAGCCCTGGCAGGTTGTAACGTGCTGGTCCAAGGAACTTCAATGGGTGCAGCTACCGATGCGAATGGTGAATATTTTATTATTAATTTAAGCCCGGGATCCTACGATCTGTCATTTTCCATGATCGGTTATGCATCCTATACGGCTGCAGGTGTACAAGTTAACATTGATGTAACAACACCGGTAAACGCAGCGCTGACAACAGAAGCCCTGCAGATGGCCGGTGTTTCTGTTTCTGCAGAACGCCCGGCGATTGAGAACACGCTTACTTCCAGTAAGCAGATAGTTTCTGGAGATATAATGGGTAGCATGCCTATCACAGATGTGAATGATGTCATTAAAACATTACCTGGTGTTGTTGAAGAAGGTGGAGACCTCCATTTACGTGGTGGTCGCGCTGGTGAAGAAATGTATCTAGTTGATGGCGCATCGGTGACGAATGCTGTGATGGGTGGACAGGCGATTCCGGTTAACCCGAACATGGTAGGTGAGTTGCAGCTTATAACCGGTACCTTCAATGCTGAATACGGACAGGCAATGTCAGGACTTTTCAATACTGTATTAAGAGAGCCTGCCCAAGGATTGTCGGCTAGTTTTAGTTTTAGAACAACACTCGGACAGGATTATTTCAAGGCTGATGCTGGTGACTTTAAAGACACTGATGTGTATGCTGAAACGATGGAGATCGTAGATGACGCTGGCAACTACACAGCTGCAGGTGCTAGCGACTATACAGAAACCGAATTTGGCGGCGATAAAACGATCATGGATTTCAGCGCAGGTTGGGGAAGTGGCCCTATGGGCTTTTTCTTTTCTTTCCGCCAGTTAGATGATCCGGGCAGACTTCCCGGTTTAGCTGAAGACCTTACTAATATACAGGCTAAGGTTTCTTATCAATTGGGTAGCAACCTGAAGCTAGGTTTTGAAACATTGATATATACCCATAATGGTATTTATGATCCCACATATGATGCCGAGCGTATGGATGCCGGCATGGATGTCTGGCAGTGGCTGTGGGCTATGGATCAATATCCTGTGACAGAAGAAAGCGCTACTCAATTTGGTTTGAATGCTAATTATGTAATGTCAGCCAATACCAACGTTACGGTACGCCTGGATATGATGATCCGTGCCCAGGAAGACGGCGCACAAAGTTCAGATGGTAATTTTGTTGATTTTGAAATGGATGGCAATGATCAAGTTACAGCTACTACTACTTATAATGGGGCTGAAGGCCCCAACCATACCAAGGTTATGGAAGATAGAGCTAATTCCAATGCCTGGTACAATACAGAAAATGTTTATGGTCATTATTTTAAATCGGATGAAACGGTTACAACCATCGGAGTCCACGGTACGAGCCAGATGAATAACAGGCATCTGTTAAGAACTGGTTTTGATTATCGTATGTTTGATATTGACCGTTCCGGCCATGATGTATGGTACGGACGTACATTAGGATATACTGAGAGCAATCCAAGACTACAACACAATAGTTTTGGAGATGCAAAGCCGGTAGAAATTGCTGCATACGTACAGGATCAGATGGAGTTCAATGATATGATCTTGAACGTTGGGTTCCGGTTTGATGGTTTTGATGCAGGATCTGATAAAGGGTATTGGGCTACGGGTATAGAAGATATGGCGGCTGACAGTACACTCAATCCTTTTGATCCATCCAAACGAAAAGCAACAGAAATGAAAACACAGATCAGTCCTCGATTGGGTGTTTCATTCCCAGTGGGTGATAATATGGCTTTCCGCTATGCCTATGGATCTTTTTTCCAGAGACCTGAGCTCTATTCTTTATTGAATAATCATATGGCGCAGATGGATGGCGGAACCGAATCGGGTTTCTTTATCTATCTTGGCAATGCTAATCTGGATCCGATGCAAACAGATATTTATGAAATGGGTATGCAATATAGTATTGCCAGTGATTTAAAACTGGATGTCTCCGGCTACTATAAGGATATCTCGAACCTAATGGGTTCACAAGAGGTTTATGCGGTTCCTTTTCAGGATACTGAGACAGGAGATTGGAGTGATTCATCTGCCTTTGAGGCCGCTCACTACAGCTTTTTAGTAAGTGACCACTATGGTAATATACGCGGACTGGAAATGAGCCTTTCAAAGACAGGTGCAAGTGGCTTAACAGGAAGAGCTTCATATACCTATTCCATTGCACGTGGTACCGCTTCGGATAAGATCAATGCCGGTAATGGCAGCCTGACCCAGGCCACCGGCGGTGTTGCAGCAAATATTATGACGATGACCACATTGGATTGGCATCGCCCCCATGTTTTTAATGGCTATGTCGATTATCATATGGATATGGGCGGAATGCTTGACCGTGCCGGTGTTAACCTGACATTCAACTACCAGAGCGGTCTGCCGGTATCAGCCCGTTCCGGTGTTGCTGGAGCTGCTTTAGATCAACGTGCTCCTGCCACCACAGATGTGAATCTTAAATTGGATGCTACACTCGCACTGGGTCCTGTAAATCCAACAGTCTATCTATTGATCGAGAATGTAATGAACAAACAGAATGTTGTATATATCGCAGATCCCGGTTCATTTTTTGATGAAGCTTCTGCATATTATGACATAGCTGCTGGTTCATCCAATAACCTGTTGGCTTATGGCAAGCCGATGACAATGAATTTCGGCGTACAGATCGATTTCTAATTAGGATAATTCAAGGAGTTAATTATGAAACGTAAAATAAACTTTAAAGCTATCCTGGCAGGCGTCGTAATCTGTGGGCTGGCTACCAACATTATGGCAAAGGATATTCGCGATGTATTGGATAAGCAGAATATTCATGGCCGCACATTGATGCGGGTTGCTTCCCAAACATGGGTATATCATACGAATGGTGACCTTTGGATGGGTTGGGATTCGTATGGCAATACAGGTGACCAAACCTGTAGCGCTATCATTCCTGGCTGGGTCTATCCCGGTTCAAACCAAGCCTCTGGTCATGGATATTTAAACTACAATTGTCGTGCCGGTTACTGGATTATTGCCGACATTGGTGGAACTCTGTATGAAGGGACCACTGGTCAGTATGATGTGACAGAAGGTACTGAGCCTGGTACTACTACTAGTGGCTGGGCAGGCGATGATTATAATAAGGAGCCATGGGTAACAACCACAACCTGGTCAATTCCAACTGCAAGTTTAAACGTTGTTGCAAATCGTTATTCTTGGAGCTACAATGGTGAGTCCAATACCTACTTCGCGGTGGGTGAGCACGACTATAATGACTTCGTGATTGAAGAGATTCATGTGATCAACAATGGTTCGGCCACTGTAGATGAACTTGTATTAGCGTCGAAAGCGGACCACGATTGTACCTGGAACGTGCCTTTTCCTGATTGGGACTATGCATTCTGGACAGATGATATTGTTGACTATGATTCAAATTATTTGTTGACCATGGAGCTGGATGGCGATGACCCTGGCTCAGCTGCCAATGATTTTGGTATCGATGATCCAGCCCGTGAATATCGTGGTGTACGAGTGGGCCAAACACCATTGGATATCAATGGCACAGCTTATGGTGATCTTGCAGCTGCTGATGTAAACCATATGTGGTGGACAGGTGATGAAGATCCCCAAACAGTTGCCTCACGCTATGCCATGGCGACTATGGTGAGCAGTAGTACAGGTGATAAAAAAGATAATAACCCGTCTCCCATGGATATGCGTTATCTGCAGTCCTATAGCATTACTAATCTAGCTGCTGGTGATACAGCAACATTTGTGGTGGCAGTATTAGCCGGTGCAGGTCTTGCCAATACACAGCAGGCAGCTNCTAATGCTCGGAAGGTATATGATTGGGACATGGAACTACCAACGCCTCCCGCAGCGCCATCTATCGCAGCCAATGGTGTGGTAACAACTGATGAGGGCAAGGTAACTGTGACTTGGTCTTACAGTGATGCACAGATGGCAGTTCTTGATCCGCATAAGGGAGAAGCAGATTTCGCAGGATTTCGTATCTATAAAGCGGCNACTGCTCCTCGTCAAAATTCAGCCACGATTATGACCGCAGAAGGTGTTTCTGCTGATAATTTGGATGACGGTGGTGAAATGATCGGTGATGAAAGCCTGGGAACGGATTTCACATCATCCGCAACAGGGCCTTATACTGAGGTTTTGGATATACCATCTGCAAGCTTAGGTGATTATTCTAATGGAGATGGAACCTATACCTGGACAGATGAGGCTGTGGCCATTGGTCTAACGTACTGGTACTATGTGGCTGCCTATGATTTAGCCGGTTCAGATGCTGTACATGGTAGTGTTCCATCATTGGAAAGCTATTACACTATGTGTTATCCCATGCAAGCAGCTCCCGACGGTCTGGGAGGTCAGATAAGTGATGTTCCACCAGCGCTAACAGTTTCTGTAGATGAACTAACCTACAATGACATTGATGGTAAGGCCTCTACGGATGTTTTTGTTGCACCGAATCCATGGAAAGCAAATGTTATGGAGACCTACCACGGAGCCACGACAGCGCAAACGTATTTTGTACGTTTCTACAATGTGAAGAGTGGTGATGATATACAGGTATTTGATGTAGCTGGAAACCTTATATTTGAAGGGACGGCAACTTCTGCTGGATCCTTTGATTGGAATCTGGTCTCGCGTACCAGAAACCAGGTATCCACAGGTATCTACTATTGGAAGGTCGGCGAACAAACAGGCAAACTGGCGGTCGTACGCTAAACCAGAAAGGAAGTAAAAAAATGATTAAAACAATTAATCTTAATAAAACTGTGAAATGGGCAGTCGCTTCTCTGCTGGTTATATCGCTGCAAGGATTTTTGATCGCAGATGATAACGACAAAGTAGGATCGGTTGCCTTTAAATTTCTTAATATTGAAACAGATGCGCGAACAGCAGCATTGGGTGGTACATCTGCACAGGCCAGCGGCGCCGGAGCAATGTTCTCAAATCCCGCTGGGTTGTCCGGTTCAAGTATGGGCCTTTCTGCTGGCATGTCTCAATGGCTTGTTGATACAGACATCATGAGCGTTGGTGTTGCAATGCCAATAGCTGGCGGTGTAATCGGAATTGGCGCTGTCAGTGTTGACTACGGTGATATGATGAGATCCGGTTGGGATGAGACAGACGGTCAATTCGTTTTTGTACCGAACCAAGGCTCATTTAAAGCAACCGATATGTCGATGCAGCTAAGCTATGGTAAGAGCCTATCTGATAAATTCTCGATTGGTGTCTCTGCCAAGACAGTTAGCCAGACCATAGATGATGTTGACATAAGCGGAATGGCTTTTGACTTAGGTATGCAGTTCAATACAGGATTTAGCGGCATTCAAATGGGGGCTGTCATTTCCAACTTTGGGCCTGATGTAAAATCACAAGTTCCTGAAGATTTTCCATCCATGTCACTNCCAATGACTTTTTCATTTGGTGTAATTGGGGAAGCTATACCCGGATTGAATGCAGGTGTAAATGTGTTGAAACAAGCTGATATGACTCAGCAGTACATAGTGAATGCTGAATACAATATCAGTATCGCTTCATTGCGCTTCAGTTACAATATCAATGATGATCAGGCTCCCATGTCAATGGGTGGCGGGGTCAATGTTGCTGGTGCTGATATTGGTGTTTCAATGACAAGCCATGATGCATTAGACAGTGTAATGCGTATATCTGTAGGCTATTCGTTCTAACGAATCTTAATTCGTTAACAATTACTGGAAAAGCCGTTCCTTTTGGAGCGGCTTTTTTAGTTTATTTAAGTATCCCCAGTCTGTCAGCATAGGGAATAATATTCCCATCCACATCCTTGATTGGATTTGCAGATTCCTTATCTTTAGTAAATAATGTAATAAGTACCATGGCCCCAATACTAACGCCCAATCCAATCATATCAGACGGGATGCCGGGGGTGATGAACTTGAATGCTAACCATGAAATAAAACCAAGAACCATGGCACTTAAAGCCGCCGGTGTATTTGCCTTGGGCCACCAAATACCTGCAGTCAGGGGTACAAAAAGCCCCACCAGGAGAATACTGAATGAATCCAGCAGCAGTGAGTATACTTCTCCAACGAACAAAGCCACCAGCATTGAAAAAATGGCAAAGAGAGGAACCGACAACCTGGTCCACCTTAAAACTTTTTCATCAGAAGCTGTTTTAATTGCATAGGGAAGCAAATTTTTTCCAAGGACACTAGAACAAGCCAGGATAGCACTATCGGCGCTGCTCATAACTGCTGCCAGAAGTGCGCTGATGAAGAGGGTTGCCAAAATGGGGGGTAGAAATTCAAGGGCGAGTTTAGGAACCACCAATTCTGCATTATCCAACCCGGGGAGTAAGATACTTCCAGCCATGCCTATCAAGACCGGTAATAATCCAAAAGTCAAATAAATGATCGTTGATAAATAAGCAGAATTTTGAGCGACTTTTTCGCTCTTGGCTGATAAGGAGCGCTGCAATAGATCCTGTCCGGCGATATTGCCGAGGCCTATAACCATCCAGGCACGAAAATAATTCAACCACTCTATGGTTCCTGCATCTTTTGGCGTCATGCGGAAACTGCCTTCCGGTAGCGTGGAAGTCAAAACATCGAAACCGCCCACTTTGGATATAACTATTGGGGTAATCACCACCAACCCGGCTATGACAATGATCATCTGGAAAAAGTCCGTGAGCGATACTGCCCACATACCTCCGGCCATGGTATAGACAAAAACAATCATAGTGCCGATTATAATGGCTGTATTGGCTGAAATACCGGTGATAGTATGCAGGATGAAGCCCAAGGAGACCAGGAGCGAACCTGTCCAGCCAATATAGACACAGAGCATGATGATGGCTGCTAATAAACCGGCTGTTTTACCAAATCGAATTTCGAAAAAATCTACCACTGTGGTGAGCTTCATACGGCGCATGATGCGGATGTAGAACAATCCCGCCAGGAATAAGCACAATGCAGCGCCGAAAGGATCAGCGATTACACCCAAGAACCCCTTTTCATAGGCAGCGCCGCCAGCGCCTAGAATCGTACCACCGCCAAAAAATGTCGCCGATAGAGCTGCAGTACAGAGCCACAAGGGCAGCCGTCGCCCCGCAACAAGGAAATCATCCGTTCCGGATATTTTTCGGCTTGCATAAAAACCAACAGCAAGCATGCCCAGCAAATAAACGATGATTCCAGTATAAATAAATATGGGTGATGTCATAGAATTAACATATTTACGAATAATAATGTAATGATGTAAAAATCATTTGAACAATCTCCAATTTCCATTCCCTATCATTCAAGTATACAGGAAATACTTTCTTTCAGGAAAGGCTTATTTAGTAAATTAAACGTTCTTATGAAACAGCTATTAATTATTTTCCTATTCATTCAAATTTTGTTAAATGCCCAATCATTTGAATTTGTAGATATCACTGGAAGTCAGGGGTTGAATTTTGTCCATGATCACGGCGGCAGCGGGGAAAAATTCTATGTGGAAACGATGGGCTCCGGTGTCTGCCTTTTGGATTATGATAATGATGGAGATTTGGATATTTATTTTTGCCAGGGCGCGCCCCTTCCCGGTTGGAAAAAGAATATTGTTCTGGCCAATACATTATTTAGAAATGATAGTGGACAATGGACTGATGTAACTGAAAAAGCCGGAGTGGGTGACAAATCTTACAGTATTGGCTGTGCCTGTGGAGATGTGGACAACGACGGCGATACGGACCTCTATGTAACCAATTTTGGGGCGGATATCCTCTATATCAACAACAATAATGGTACATTTACCGATATGACGTCAGCAATGGGCATAGAAAGCCCAAAATGGGGGTCTAGCGCAGCTTTTTTTGATGGTGATAACGACGGCTGGTTAGACCTGTATGTGGTCAATTATGTGGATTTTTCGGTGGATAAAAATCTCTGGTGCGGAGAGAGCACCAGCAGTTTACGGGCCTATTGTGATCCCGACTTTTTTGAAGGAGTTACAGATGACTTTTACCACAATAATGGGGATGGAACATTCTCGAACTGGACGGACAAAGCCGGTATTTCCAAAGATCACGGTAAAGGGCTTGGTGTCGTACCGGGAGACATAGATAATGATGGCGATATGGATATATATGTTACCAATGATAAGGTTATGAATCTCATGTACATCAATGATGGCAGCGCCCATTTTGAAGAAAGNGCTCTGTTTAATGGTGTCGGTTTTAATGAGAACGGCAAAGCCGAAGCGGGTATGGGTGTCGACTTTGGTGATATAAACCATAACGGACACTTGGATCTATTCGTCACCAACTTCAGCGGGGAATCGAATACGTTGTATTTGAATGATGGTAATGGCGCTTTTACTGATAAAACATTTTCTGCCGGATTAGGCCAGCCCAGCCTGGATGTACTCGGTTTTGGTACAAAATTATTAGATATAGACCTGGATGGCTGGCTGGATCTCTTCGTGGTCAATGGCCACGTGATCGACAATATTGCCCATTTTAACAGTGCCTATACTCATGCCCAGCGCAAACAGGTTTTTGTGAATAATAAAAATGGCACATTCAGAGAAATTGATCAGGAATTGATTGGTGCTGCTGCAAATCCTTCAGTGGGGAGGGGAGCTGCTTTTGGAGATATCGATAATGATGGCGATCTTGATTATGTCATATCCAATAATAATGGTCCTGCAAACTTGTTGATTAAAACGGGTATACCAGAAAATAATTGGATAGGTTTTGAACTCATTGGTAGAACATGTAATCGTGATGCCATTGGGGCCAAGATAACCATTGAATCAGCTAATGGTAAGCAGATCGCTTATGTAAATCCGGGAGCAAGCTATTTGGCAGCCAATGATAAACGGATAGTATTTGGATTGGGAAATAGTGATACAATTGGCGCAATAAATGTGGATTGGCCAGGAGGTAAGGAAGAAACATTCATAATAAAAANAGTGAAGAAATATTATAGAATTGTTCAGGGAGAAGGGTTATCAGAACTGGCATATTAATATTTTCTCTTCTGTTGCAAACTGTTTTTACTCAGCAGTCCATCGCAGACGGATTAAAGCTGCTAGAAGAAAAACAGTATAATAAAGCCATTAAAATATTCGAAGAACTCCTTAAAAATGATCAGGCAAATATAACTGCCATCAATGCGCTGGCTGAAGCGCAAAATAAACTTGGTAATACTTCTGCTACCATCCAGTTATATAATAGAAGTTTAATAATTCAAGAAAACCAACCGGGCACATGGCTGGCCCTTGGCAATGTCTTATATTATGAAAAAAATCTTAAATTGGCTTTAGCTGCTTATAAAAGTGCAGTGAAGCATAGTCCGGAATTTGCGCGCGGGCATAATAATCTGGCCACGATCTATAAAGAATTAGGCGAGGATGATCTCGCCATTGAGCATTTTGAAAAAGCAATTGAGCTTGATGATAGCTATAGTCGTGCTATGCGCAATCTTGGGGATATATATTTGAATAAATTTAATTCTGGTAAAGCAATTTATTGGCTTGAACGTGCCACGCAAACAGAACCAGAAAGTTTGTATGGCTGGTTCTGGCTGGGCCGGGCACATGTCCAAAATGGAGAAGTCAAAAAAGGTCTGCAATATTATTTAAAGGTTTTAGCCCAGAAGCCCGATTTACCCCAGGTTCATCATCATTTAGGAAAAGCCTATTTTGAAATTCGCGATTATAGAAATGCCATAAGGCATGTACAATTAGCTTTAAAGAAGAATCCAGCTATTATACCCTTTTACATTACTATGAGCAGGATCTATGCCCACATGCAGCAGGAGACTCTTGCTCTTGCAACGCTCCAGGATGCATTGGCTATCGACAGGAATATAGCGGCAGTATATATTGAAAAAGGAAATATTCATAAGTCTGGCAGTCGCTATGAAGATGCTTTAAAACAATACAAGTTAGCGACGTTGATCTCACCGGAAGATTGGCAGGGATATTATAAACAAGGTGTTGTTCTTTATTATTTGACCAGGATGGAAGAGGCCAAAGAGGCATTGACAAAAGCTAATGAAATGTCATTAGACAATGGAACGGTGTTTCATTTTATGGGGCTTGTAGCTCTTGCAGAAAATGACCTTAAAACAGCAGAAGACATGTTAAGAAAAGCTTCTGAACATGATAGTAAAAATGCGGATGTGTGGTTTCACTATGGACAGGCATTCATGCGTTTGGGAAAATATAAAGATGCAATAACTCGGTTATTAAGATCAGAGCAATTAGACCCCTATAATACTGAAACATTATATAGCCTTGGCCAGGCCTATAAACACCAAGGCCAGGGATCTAAATCCAGGGAATACTTGCAGATGTTCAAGGATATTTCTGATATAGAAGAAAAAGCTGAAGAATTAGCAACAAAGATACGCATGCAGCCTGAAAATTCATCTCTGCGCTTGGAACTGGCAAAACTGTACGAAGAAAATGATCAACGGGACAGAGCTTTAATGGTGTACAGACAAGCAGCGTATATTGGCAACGCAGAGGCGGACAGAAGAATCGAAATCTTGTTAAATCAAGAACCACAACAATAATGTTGCGATTCCTGTTTTCATTCCAAATTACCCGATTGAAATTTCCCCATGCAAACAACGAAGCGCAACCAGTTCATTCCCATGAATTGGTTGGTGTTAATTGATCTTTTAAGAAATACCGATTTGTTTTGCTGTGAGATCGAGGCAAAGCCGGGCTTTTTCTACCAATTCATCTGTTTCAGCATTGGTCATGATCAATGGTGGTGAAATAATCATTTTATCACCTACAGCACGCATGATGAATCCATTATTAAAACAGAAATCCCTGCATATAGTCCCCACTTTCATATCCTCCGGAAATGCTTCCCGGTTTTCTTTATTTTTCACGAGTTCCAGGGCAGCAACCATGCCAACGCCACGCGTTTCGCCCACAAGGGGATGATCGCCTAATTCTTTCCAGCGATTTTGCAAATAAGGACCTGCCTCATTTTCAACATTTTCAATTATCTTTTCTTCTTTCAAGATACGGATGTTTTCTATTGCAACAGCACATGCAGCTGGGTGCCCGGAATAGGTGAAGCCGTGGGCAAATTCTCCCCCCTTTTCAATAATAACGTCGGCTACTTTGTCTGTTACCATCAACCCCCCAATGGGTAAATATCCTGAAGACAGTCCTTTAGCGATAGGCATAAAATCGGCTTTGATATTATAGTAATCAGAACCGAACCATTTACCCAAGCGGCCAAAGCCGCAAATAACTTCATCAGCAATGAGCAAGATACCATATTTTTCACAGATACGTTGTATNTCTGGCCAATAAGAATCAGGTGGAACAATAACACCGCCGGCTCCCTGAATAGGCTCACCAATAAATGCCGCCACGCGGTCCTCACCCAATTCTTTGATCTTTGTTTCTAATGCTCGAGCAGCTTTTAATCCAAATTCATCTGGAGATAGATTGCCGCCTTCTTTAAACCAATAGGGCTGATCGATATGCTCAATGTCGGAAATGATTCCGCCCTGTTCGTGCATGAATTTCATACCCCCCAAACTTGAGCCGGCCATTGTACTGCCGTGGTAAGCATTTTCTCTGCTTATAATAACTGTTTTATCAGGTTTACCTTGCAATGCCCAATAGTACCTTGCCATGCGCACAACAGTATCATTGGCTTCCGATCCGGAATTTGTAAAAAAAACATGATTGAACTGTGGAGGTGAAATATCTGCAAGCACTTTAGAAAGTTCAATTGCTGGCGGATGAGTTGTTTGGAAGAAATTATTATAATAAGGCAACTCATTCATTTGCTCTTGAGCTACGTCAACCAGCTCTTTACGCCCGTAACCTACATTCACACACCACAATCCGGCCATGCCGTCAATGATCTTATTGCCATCAGAGTCCCATAAATAAACACCTTCTGCTCTTGTAATAATCCGGCTGCCATTTTCTTTCAAAATTTTTGTATCTGTGAACGGGTGCAGATGGTGCTGTATATCCATCTCTTGTAACTGTTGTGTATTCAATGCTGTCATAATGATCTTTCTATCTTGAATTGGCTCTTTCTGTACATGCTTTTCCAAAGGTTTCAAAGATTACTTTGTAAAATGGTATTTCCATCACTTTCCATTCCGGGTGCCACTGGACGCCCAAAGCGAATGTTTTGGCATTCTTAACTGAAAAAGCTTCGATCAAGCCATCAGGCGCGACTGCTTCAGGCTGCAGGCCCTGTCCCAGTTTATCGATACCCTGCCAGTGCACTGAATTCACCATAGGCGCTTTTTCATCTGTCAATTGGGATAAAACACCATTTTCTGTAAGCGTTACACTATGTGAAAAATCGTATTGCCCATCGACATCTTGACTTTCATCTTCCCTGTGATCAAGCTTTTCAGCTACTTTATGGACTTCCTGGTGGAGCGAACCTTCAAAGGCGACATTCATCTCCTGGAATCCNCGGCAAATGGCAAATAAGGGAATTTCAGCCTCAACGGCTGCCAGGATCAGCGGTAAAAAAGTTGCATCCCTGCGAGGGTCATGTTTGGTGTCCGGCTTACTGGCAGGACCATTATAACGGTGGGGTTCCACATTGGAATAGCTGCCTGTGAGTAAAATTCCATCGATAGTAGAAAATAGTTTTTCATGATCCAGTTTATCAGCCAGGGCAGGGATAAGGATTGGGAACCCGTCGATGGCATTTATAATTGCTGCTATATACTTTTCACCTGTCTGGTGATAATTAAACATGCCTTGTTGTGCGTAGCACGTGGATATGCCTATAATCGGTGTCGCCATGAATTATTACTCTAAAAGGGTTGATTTATTATATAGTTTTGCCTGCGAAAGTAAATAAAGAGTCATAAACAAAAAAATCTTTCATTGAAGTTTTTAGATGTATTTTCTCACCGAAAAATTATGGCTGGTTCAAAAGTAAAAGAATATAAACTCTTCCTGGATCAACATCCGGATGTTTCCGGGATAGATTTGCTAATTGCTGATTTAAATGGAGTTGTAAGAGGAAAACGTGTTGTTCCCAGTGCACTGGAAAAAGTATATAAAAATGGAGTTTATTTCACGACATCATTGTTTGCACTGGATATCAACGGTGATACGATTGAAGAAACGGGTCTGGGAATTGTGCAGGGAGATGGTGACAGTACATGTGTTCCAATACCAAAAACACTGTCCACAACACCATGGCATAAACAAACAATGGGGCAATTATTATTGACCATGGTTGATGATAATAATCAACCGGTTTTTGCAAATCCTCGCCATGTTTTAAATCAAGTTATTGATCGCTTTAAAGGTTTGCAACTAACACCTGTAATAGCTGTTGAATTAGAGTTCTATTTATTGGATGCCAGGAGAGACCGCAATAAACGACCCCAACCGCCCATATCAAAAACGACTGGGAAACGGGAAAACAATACCCAGGTGTACGCCATTAATGATTTGGATGATTATGGGGATTTTTTAAGTGGTGTTTCTGCTGCAGCTCAAGAACAAGGAATTCCTGCTGATACTGCTGTGGCGGAAAATGCCCCTGGCCAGTTTGAAGTCAATTTAAAACATGAAGCTGACACATTATCAGCGTGTGATAATGCTATTTTACTGAAACGGTTGATTAAGGGAGTTGCGCAACAGCACGGCATGAAAGCCACTTTCATGGCTAAACCGTATACTGATTTAGCCGGTAATGGGATGCATATCCATATGAGTTTATTAGATGAAAAAGGNAANAATGTATTCAGCANTCCCAAAGATAGTACAGGGTCTGCTACNCTCCATCATGCCATCGGGGGCTTNCTNGAGACTATGAATGAATCCATGGCTGTCTTTTGTCCGAATGCCAATTCTTTCAAGCGTTTTCAGCCGCAGCTGTTTGTCGCAATGGCGCCCACATGGGGGGTTGACAATCGGACGGTTGCAATTCGCATACCCACTGGCCCTGAAGAAGCAAAACGGCTTGAACACCGTATTTCCGGCGCGGATGCCAATCCTTATTTAGTTGCCGCAGCTTTATTATCGGGTGTGCATTATGGTATTACAAAGAAAATAATACCACATAAAATTTCCACCGGTGATGCCAACAAAGATAATCCGCCTTCTTTACCATTAAATTTATTCGAAAGCCTAAATACGTTTAAGCACAGTGCTTTTATTAAAGAGTATTTTGGAGAGGATTTTAGTAACCATTACCACATTTTTAAATCTGTCGAAATGGAGAGGTTTAACAAGCATGTAACTCCTCTTGAATTGGATTGGTATTTAAGAACAGTCTAATATTGTATATGACTAAATCTGAACTGAGAAATTAGATGGCCCTGCAATCCATTAATCCTGCTAATGGTGATTTGATAGCTTCTTATGAAGAAATGACAATAGATGAAGTAAAGGGCATTATTGCTGATGTTGATACCACCTTTAAACTGTGGCGCAATACATCCTTTGCTGAACGAGGTGATTTTCTAAAAAGGGCCGGTAAAATAATGCGAGAAAAAAAAGAGGAATTCGGCCGGCTCATGACACTGGAAATGGGTAAACCTTATAACCAGGCTATAGCGGAAGCAGGTAAATGCGGCTGGGTTTGTGATTATTATGCGGAAAATGCAGAAAGAATTTTAGCTGACCAGATCATTGAAACAGACGCATCAAAAAGCTATGTGGCCTATCGGCCTATTGGCATTGTCTTAGCGGTTATGCCTTGGAATTTTCCATTCTGGCAGGTTTTCCGGTTTACTGCCCCGGCCCTCATGGCCGGAAATGTGGGTGTTTTGAAACACGCCTCCAATGTGCAGGGCTGTGCCTTGGCCATCGAAAATATATTTATTGAAGCAGGTTTCCCAAAAAATGTGTTNCGTACTCTGGTTATCAGTTCTAAAGCCGTAAAAAATGTGATCATTAATCCCCATGTGAAAGCAGTGACACTGACCGGCAGTACACCGGCAGGCAAGGCAGTGGCTTCACAGGCCGGGGCCGCCTTAAAGAAAACAGTCCTGGAATTAGGCGGAAGCGACCCTTATATCATTCTGGAGGATGCGGACCTGGACCAGGCGGTGACCGCCTGTGTTATTGGCCGGTTCTTAAATACGGGACAAAGTTGTATAGCCGCCAAGAGATTCATTGTGGTTGAACCCGTCCTGGACAGTTTTCGATCCAAACTGTTGGAAGCCATGGAAGATCAAATATGGGGGGATCCATTCGATGAAAGTGTAAACATCGGCCCCATGGTTAACTCCCATGCCAGGGATGAAGTACATGGCCAGGTCACGGCCAGTATTGAAAAAGGAGCTGAATTATTAGTGGGTGGAGAAGTGCCGGATGTGAAAGGTGCATTTTATCCAGCAACATTGCTTGATAATGTTCAGCCAGGCATGCCGGCTTTTGATGATGAAATATTTGGTCCTGTAGCTGCCATTATTCAGGTAAAAGATGAAGAAGAAGCTATTCGTCTGGCAAACCAGACACCCTTTGGCCTTGGGGGCGCCGTGTTTACCCAAGATGTTGCAAGAGGTGAGCGCATCGCTGCCAATGACCTTGAAGCCGGGGGATGTTTTGTAAATGACTTTGTGCGCTCCGATCCACGGTTACCCTTTGGCGGTATCAAAGAATCCGGTTATGGCCGGGAACTTTCTGAAGCAGGGATTCGAGAGTTTACCAATATGAAAACAGTCTACATTCGGTGAATTAATTATAAAATAAATAGAGGGAATAGCGAAACATGGACTATCTCGAAAATTTACATGATGCTGTGTTAAACGGCGATCCCAAAACGGCTTTGACCATAACCGAGAAAGCCTTGGATGAAAATATTGATCCTCACGTCCTCATTAATGAATATATGATCCGTGCTATGGATGAAGTGGGAGCCAGGTTTGAACGGTTTGAATATTTTATACCTCAATTGCTAATGTCCGCAAAAGCAATGAAAGGAGCCATGGCATTGATTAGACCGCTTCTTGTCGGTGAAGGTGTTGAGGATACTACAATTTGCGCCATTACGGGTACAGTCAAAGGTGACGTGCATGATATTGGGAAGAATCTACTAGGCGCACTTTTGGAAGGGGGTGGTTTCAGGGTAGTGGACTTGGGTACAAATGTTTCCCCAGAACAATTTATTGAAGCGGTGAAAGAACACAAAGCAAAACTGGTGTGTATGTCTGCGTTATTAACCACAACCATGCAAGGAATGAACACAACAATTGATGCATTTAGAGACGCAGGCATAAGGGATGAAGTGATCATGCTGGTTGGTGGCGCACCTGTTACTCATCATTTTGCAAAAGACATTGGTGCAGACGGATATAAGGATAACGCAAGCGCAGGCGTTGTCTTGGCAAAAGAGTTACTGGGTATAGTAAAATAAATGAATTATAAATTGATTAGTTGCGAAGTATTCAAGGATGAACTGCTTCATTGTATAGATAAAACCAAAAATATAATTGATGCTGAATTCATTGCAAAAGGGATTCACGATTTAAGTAGTGTAGGGATGCGAAATCGAATTGAAAAATCCATCCGAAAATCAGATGGTATGGGGTTTGACACAATTCTTTTGGGGTATGGTCTTTGCAATACTTGGATATATGGGCTAGCTGCACGTAAAACGCAACTTGTCATTCCCAGAAACCATGATTGTATTGGTATCCTCTTAGGAAGTAAGCAAAAATATCTAGATTACTATTTTGGAAATCCTGGAACATATTTTCAATCTGTAGGATGGATGGTAAATACGAAAAATAAACCAACCATTAAAAAAAGATCTTTGCAAAGACTATATGGTATGGATGTTCCAACAGAAGAACTTAAAGAACAATATGGTGAAGAAAATTTGGATTATCTAAATGATGCTATGGATCAAACAAAGCATTATTCAAATATGGCATTTATTGACACAGGAACAGACTCTAATAAATATTATTTAAAGATGGCCAAAACAAAAGCAGTGCAAAACAAGTGGAAATTCGACGTAGTAAAGGGAAACACAGGTCTTCTGCAACGATTTGTTAGTGGAAGTTGGTCTGATTCGGAATTTCTTGTTGTTAAACCCGGTTCAGTAGTCAAACAGTCTATCAATAATGATTTAATTCATGCCAAGCCTGTAGTTATCCCGGTATAATATTCTGTGACAAATAAAGTTCGAATCACCCTATTACCTTTAAATCGAAGTTTTGAGGTAGAAAAAAAATCTCAACTCCACGATATACTTTT
>PBZW01000030.1 GCA_002730315.1 Fidelibacterota bacterium | reverse complement strand
GAGTACGAGACGGAGAACCGTCACTATGCCCATGTAGATTGCCCGGGACACGCAGATTATATTAAGAACATGATCACCGGAGCGGCCCAGATGGACGGCGCTATATTGGTGGTCAGTGCCGCAGATGGTCCCATGCCCCAGACCAGGGAGCATGTATTATTGGCCCGCCAGGTGAATGTGCCCAGTATGGTAGTATTCATGAATAAGACAGACCAGGTGGATGATCCAGAGCTGTTGGAGCTGGTGGAGATGGAGTTAAGGGATCTGCTCAATGAGTATGAGTTTCCCGGTGATGATACCCCCATTATCAAGGGCAGTGCCTTAAATGCGCTGAATAACCCGGGTGATGAAGCAGCCAACGCCTGTGTAGTGGAATTGATGGACGCCTGTGACAGTTTTATCCCGGAACCGAAAAGGGATGTGGATAAACCCTTTTTAATGCCTGTTGAGGATGTATTTTCTATTACCGGCCGTGGTACAGTGGGAACGGGCCGTATAGAGCGCGGAATCATCAAGGTAGGTGATGAGGTAGAGATGATTGGTATGGGTGAGCATAAGAAGACCACCGTAACCGGTGTAGAGATCTTCAGGAAGTTACTGGATGAAGGCCAGGCCGGTGATAATGCCGGTTTATTGCTCCGCGGTGTGGATAAGGAAGAGTTGAAGCGCGGTATGGTATTGGCTTTGCCGGGTTCCATTACACCCCATACGAAGTTCAAGGCCAATGTCTATGTATTGAAGAAGGAAGAAGGCGGACGCCATACACCCTTTTTTAATGGTTATCGTCCCCAGTTTTATTTTAGGACCACAGATGTAACCGGTGTGGTGACCTTACCGGAAGGAACAGAGATGGTTATGCCCGGTGATAACGTAGTGATGGATGTAGAGATGATCACATCAATTGCCATGGACAAGGAACTGCGGTTTGCCATTCGTGAAGGCGGACGGACTGTGGGTGCCGGTGTGGTAACGGAAATTGTTGAATAAACTATGGCTGGAAACAGCAAACGCGACATTATCCAGATAGAAAGTACAGCCGGGACTGGTTATCGTTATACAGTTACGAAAAGCAGGCGCAGACATCCCGATCGTGTTGAATATAAAAAATACGATCCGATTGTACGTAAGCACGTGATCTTTAAAGAAACGAAATAACAGGACCGGTTGGGGTGAAATGTTCAATCACACATAGGAGTGTAGCTCAACTGGCAGAGCACCGGTCTCCAAAACCGGGGGTTGAGGGTTCAAGTCCTTCCACTCCTGCAGCAAAATACGCTATTTAAAAAAAAGTAAAAATGATCAAGAAAATGCGGCAATTTTTCAGCGATGTTCAGTTTGAAATGGGTAAAGTTTCCTGGCCGACGTGGGATGAATTAAAAGGATCAACCTACGTTGTTATTTCTGTATCATTGCTGATAGGTGTATTCTTGTTCTTCATAGATATTATTCTTTCACGCATCATGAATGTGATTCTTTAATTATGGAATGGTATACATTAAGAGTCATTTCCGGCAAAGAACGGAAAATTCGTGATAATATTCTTTTTGAGGTTGATTCTCAAAAGATGAAAGATGCTGTAAAAGATATTCTGGTCCCATCGGAAAACATTATTGAAATGAAAGATGGTAAAAAGAAAGTCCGCAACAGGGTTTTTTTCCCGGGATATCTGTTAATAAATATGGATATGGATAAAGAAGCGCGTTATCTTGTCGAAAACACTACTGGTGTAATGAGTTTTGTGGGTCCTCAGGGCGAACCGGAACCGGTTAAGTCTGATGAAATAAATCGTATCATTGGTGTGGTAGAGAGTGGTGACGCCAGGGAAGTGGTTAAGACTCTTTACCGTGTTGGCGACCATGTAAAAGTGACTGATGGACCATTTGTAGAATTCAGTGGTTATGTCCAGGAAGTAAATGCAGAAAAGCAAAAGCTGAAAGTATCCGTTAGTATTTTTGGTCGACCAACGCCAGTTGAATTGAATTATTTACAAGTTGAACTTGAAAAGTAGGTTTTCTTAAGAAATGGCAAAAAAAGAAATAGGTTTTATCAAATTACAAATTCCAGCAGGACAAGCAAATCCTGCTCCGCCTGTAGGTCCTGCTTTAGGGCAGCACGGTGTAAATATCATGGAATTTTGTAAAGCATTTAATGCATCAACACAAGATCAGCCCGGCATGATTATTCCCGTGGAGATAACAGTTTTTGCAGATCGCAGTTTTACTTTTGTTACTAAAACACCCCCTGCAGCTGTATTGCTAAAGAAAGCAGCAAAAGTAGATAAAGGGTCCCCAGAACCCAATAGAGATAAAGTAGGAAAAGTTTCTGAGCATGATTTAAAAGATATTGCGGAGATTAAAATGCAAGATCTCAATGCAAATACTATTGAACAAGCTGTGGAAATGATCCGGGGTACAGCCAGAAGCATGGGGCTGGAGGTTCAATAAATTATGAAAAAATCAAAACAAAGAAAAGCAGTTGAAGAACACTTTGATCGCATGAAAGAATATTCTCTGGAAGATGCTGTAAAACTTCTTGAAGAATTAAAATACGTAAATTTTGACGAATCCATCGATGTCGCCATTAACCTCGGAGTTGACCCCCGTCACGCTGAAGAAAATATACGTGTTACCACCAGTTTGCCTAATGGTACTGGTAAAGAAGTAAAAGTGTTGGTATTAACTCGGGGACCAAAAGAAAAAGAAGCACAGGAAGCTGGGGCTGATTATGTGGGTAATGATGATTTCTTGGAAAAAATAAAAGGCGGTTGGGCTGATATAGATAAAATTATTGCCACACCAGACATGATGGCCGATCTGGGTAAACTTGGAAAAATATTAGGTCCTAAAGGACTGATGCCGAATCCCAAAAGCGGTACAGTTACAATGGATGTAGATAAAGCTGTTAAAGAGATCAAAGCAGGTAAAGTTGAATTGCGCGTCGATAAAAATGGTATAATTCATACGATTTGCGGAAAAACATCATTTAACCAAAATCAACTTCGGGAAAATGTCCAAGCAATTTATGATACAATTATAAAAGCAAGACCTGCATCCGTTAAAGGAACATATTTCAAGAAAATGACCTTGTCCTCCACTATGGGGCCAGGGATCAAAGTTGATTTAGCAACAATAAGGTAAACCAATGCCAAGTTCATATAATATTGAAGCAGTCGCAGAATTGAAGGATAAACTTAGTCGCGCCAAGGCAATTTATTTTACAGATTATCTTGGTTTAGATGTAGGTAGTATAACCAATCTGCGCAGTCAATTTTATCAAGCGGATGTAGAATATACAGTCGCCAAGAATACATTGCTGAAAATTGCTGCGGATGAAAATAACATTGCAGGTCTGGATGAATTCTTAAATGGACCTACAGCAATCGCAATTTCTTACGATGAACCTACAAGCCCAGCGAAAGTGATCAAATCTTTTGCAAAAGAAAATGATAAACCTGTAGTCAAAGGAATTTTGTTTGAGGGTGATATTTTAGATGGTTCAGAATTCAAGCGTTTAGCAGATTTACCCAGCAAAGATGAATTGTTAGCCAAACTGGTATCGATGTTGCAGAGTCCAATGAATAAACTTGTTAATACATTGAATGCGCCCCTTACTAATGTGGCGAATGTGTTAAATAATTTAAAAGAACAAAAATCTTAATATGAAAGTAAAGGAGTAAAAATCATGGCTGAAGTCAAAAGAGCTGATGTGTTGAGCTATCTCGAATCATCAAATATGGTTGAAATATCAGAATTAATCTCTGATATTGAAGAAAAATTCGGTGTTACTGCTGCCGCACCGGTAGCCGTTGCCGCCGCAGCCCCAACAGCAGGTGACGCTGGCGCAGCCGAAGAAAAAGATTCATTCGATGTCGTTATTGCTGAAGTAGGTCAATCAAAAATCAACGTTATTAAAGTTGTTCGTGCTGTAACAGACTTAGGATTAAAAGAAGCCAAGGAATTGGTAGATGCAGCGCCGAAAGCTGTCAAAGAGGGTGTTCCTCAAGCTGAAGCTGATGAATTAAAAGCCAAGTTGGAAGAAGCTGGCGCCACTGTCGAATTGAAATAATTTAATAGATTTTATTAAAACCATCGATTCTTCAACTTTAAAATAAGGAGGCTTAATTGGGAGCCACAACTAAGCGTANGTCCGATCGTATTTCATTTTCTCAAATAAAATCATTTATTGATATGCCAGATTTACTGTCGTTGCAAAAAGATTCTTTTCAAGAATTTTTACAAGAAGATGCTGCAGAAGATGAAAAGGTACTCATTGGACTCGAGGGAGTCTTTCAGAATGTATTTCCACTGGAAGATTCTCATCGCAATTACGTACTGGAATACAGTAATTATTTTCTAGGCCTGCCAAAATATACACCGGAAGAATGTATCGATCGCGGTGTGACTTATTCTGTGCCACTGAAAGTACGTCTTGTTCTGCATATTACTGATGAAGAAGACAAAAACAAATTCGCTCAAAGTATCGAACAGGAAGTTTATTTCGGTAATATTCCTTACATGACAGAAAAGGGTACTTTTGTTATAAATGGTGCTGAACGTGTTATTGTTTCACAACTGCAGCGCTCACCGGGTGTATTTTTTGATGAAAATATTCACCCTAACGGCACAAAGCTTTTCCAAGCGAGAATAATTCCTTTTCGTGGTTCATGGGTTGACTTCACTACAGATATTAATGATTGTTTATTCGCTATTATTGACCGCCGCAGGAAATTCCCCGTCACCATGCTTCTAAGAGCACTGGGTTTCTCGACAAACCGTGATATTTTTGAAGCATTTGGTTCAATCTCCAGTTTTGGTTTGTCAGACAAGAATGTAGAAAATTCATTTGGGAAAACATTGGTTGAGGATATTATTGATGAATTAACAGGTGAAATTTTCTATGAAGGCGGTACAGAAGTAAACCAGGAAGTAATCGATACGCTAAAGGATGCCGGTATAAAATCAATTGAAGTTGTAGATGGTAATAAGAGTTTCTCCTCGATGCTCCTATTAAATACAATGGAGAAAGACCCTACTCACAATACTGAACAGGCATTGAGCGTAGTCTATCAATTACTCCGTTCTGGTGATCCGCCAAATCTTGAAACTGCTCAAAAATTTATCGAAAGGATTTTCTTCAGTCCTAAAAAATATGATTTAGGGCAGGTGGGTCGTTATCGGCTGAATCAACAGTTTAACCTAAATGTTTCTGTAGAAGACACAGTTTTAACGATGGATGATATCATCCAGGTATTGAAATTTCTTGTGGATATGCGCAAAGGTGAACGCGGCCCGGATGATATTGATCATTTGGGTAATCGACGTGTTAAAACGATTGGTGAACAACTGACCAATCAATTCAGTGTTGCATTAAGCAGAATGTTGCGTACCATTTTCGAGCGTATGAATTTACGTGAACAGGAATCCATTACGCCCCNGGATTTGATTAATTCACGTGTTGTAACTACAGTGATTAATACATTTTTTGGTACGAGTCAATTATCACAATTTGGCGATCAAACAAATCCATTAGCTGAAATCACTCATAAGCGTCGTATTTCATCGCTTGGTCCTGGTGGATTAACACGCGAAAGGGCTGGTTTTGAAGTCCGCGATGTACATTACACTCATTACGGCAGATTATGCCCCATCGAAACTCCTGAAGGTCCAAATATAGGATTAATATCATCGTTGGCATTATTTGCTATAGTGAATGCACATGGCTTCATTGAGGCTCCGTATAGAGTGCTTAATAAAAAAGGTAATAGTTCTTATGGTTCTAAAAAAGTCAAATACTTATCAGCTGATGATGAAGACAGGGTAATGATTGCGCAATCCAATACGTCCATGGATAAGAATAGTCGTTTAACAGATGATGTTATCCGTGCTCGCATTCGTGGTGACTTTCCTATGGTTCCTCCTGCAGATGTAAACTATATGGATGTTGCACCCAACCAGATATTAAGTGTTGCGGCTGCATTAATTCCTTTCCTGGAACATGATGATGCCAACAGGGCGTTGATGGGATCCAATATGCAGCGACAATCCGTACCGTTGATGAAACCGGAAGCACCTATTGTCGGCACTGGTCTCGAAACTAAAGTTGCTAAGGATTCCAGATCTGCACTTGCTTCTCCAATAGATGGTGTGATTGAATATGTTGATGCTGAGAAAATAATCATTCGATCAAGCGAAATCCCCGATGAATTGGCTTTAACGGAACATACCAATGTCATTGAGATACCGCTAAAAAAATACCACCGTACGAATCAAAATACTTCTCAAAACCAGCGCCCGCTTGTACGTGAAAAACAAAAAGTAAAAGCAGGTAATATTATTGCCGATGGCGCATCATGTAATGATGGTGAATTGGCATTAGGACGTAATATCATGGTTGCATTCATGCCTTGGCGTGGTTACAATTTTGAAGATGCGATTGTCATTAGTGAACGTTTAGTCAAAAGTGACGTCTTCAGCAGTGTCCATATTAATGAAATAGATTTGGAGGTCCGCGATACAAAACGAGGCGAAGAAGAATTAACTGCTGAAATTCCGAATGTGAGTGAAGATGCAACTCGTCAATTGGATGAACGCGGCATCATTCGCATTGGTGCAAAAGTGAAACAGGGTGATATCCTGATTGGAAAAGTGACACCAAAAGGAGAGACAGATCCAACGCCGGAAGAAAAACTCCTCCGTGCTATTTTTGGTGAAAAAGCCGGAGAAGTGAAAGATGCTTCAAAAACGGCAGATCCAGGTATTAAAGGTGTAGTCATCAATACCAAACTCTTTGAGAAGAAAAAGAAAATCTCCAAGAAGGAATTAAAAGAATCAATTACTTTTTTCCAGAGAGAGACTATTGCAAAGAAAAAGTCTCTCAAAAATGAACGTGATGAAAAACTTGTGGAACTTCTAAAAGGTCAGATTTCAAGTGGTATCCGTGATAAGTCAACAGGAAAAACCTTGATAAAAAAATCCACAAAATTGACTATCAAGCGTATTAAAAGTTATGACTTAGAGCGTTTTGCTCAAGACGCTCAATGGGTCGAAGACAAGGACGTTTGGAAAAAGATCAAAACTGTTTGGCGTTCATATCGAAAAGAGTGGCAAGCGATCGAAGATTATATGGAACGTGAGGTTTTTAAACTACGTGTTGGAGATGAATTGCAACCTGGAATTCTCCAGTTAGCTAAAGTGTATGTAGCCAATAAACGTAAAATCCAAGTTGGTGATAAAATGGCAGGGCGTCACGGGAATAAAGGAGTTGTAGCTACAATTGTTCCTGAAGAAGATATGCCTTTTACTGAAGATGGCCAACCAATTGATATTGTGCTTAATCCATTAGGCGTACCATCACGAATGAACCTTGGTCAATTATATGAAACAATGTTGGGCTGGGCAGGCGATGTTTTAGGCTGCCGTTATGAAACACCTGCATTTGACGGAGCAACACCTGAGGAAGTTAAAACTGAATTAAAAAATGCTAATTTACCAATTACAGGTAAAGCAACATTGATTGATGGTCGCTCTGGTGAGGAGTTTGAAAATTCAGTAACAGTTGGCATGATCTATATGATGAAATTAAGTCATATGGTAGAAGATAAAATGCACGCCCGTTCGACTGGTCCATATTCATTAATCACTCAACAGCCATTAGGTGGTAAAGCACAATTCGGCGGTCAGAGATTTGGTGAAATGGAATGTTGGGCATTGGAAGCTTATGGAGCTGCCAAAACGCTTCAGGAAATATTAACAGTAAAGTCTGACGATGTTGAAGGCAGATCAAAGGTATACAATGCCATCGTTCGCGGAGAGGATCTACCCCAATTTGGTTCACCGGAATCATTTGGTGTATTGATCAAAGAGCTGCAAGGCCTAGGTTTAGATATTGAACTTGAATAAAGGGAGGATGAAGGTTTGACATTCATTCAGTCCACAAAAATAGACACATCAAAAAATTATAACTCTATCACCATAAGCTTGGCTTCGCCAGAGATGATACTGACGAGATCTTATGGGGAAGTGTTAAAACCAGAAACGATAAACTACCGTTCATATAAACCGGAAAAAGATGGCCTTTTCTGTGAAAAAATCTTTGGACCGGTAAAAGATTATGAATGCCATTGTGGGAAATATAAAGGTATTCGTTATCGCGGTATCATTTGCGACCGCTGCGGAGTAGAAGTTACACGTAAACGTGTCCGCCGTGAGCGTATGGGGCATATTACCTTGGCTGTCCCAGTTGTTCATATATGGTATTTACGATCTATCCCCAGCAAATTGAGCTATTTGTTAGGATTAAGTACCAAAAATCTAGAGCGTATCATTTATTACGAAATATATGTGATTATTGATCCGGGAGCAAGCGGACGGGAAAGTAAAGAACTCATTGATGAAGATGAATTTTTAGAACTGGAAACAAAATATGGCTTTTACGCCGTAACTGAGGAAGAAAGAGATAATGAAGATTTCTTCTATGCAGCCATGGGCGGTGAAGCTCTTAGAGAATTACTGTCACGGTTGAATATGATCCAGCTAAAGAATGATCTTGTAGAAATCATTGAAACTTCACGTTCAAAACAAAAGCGGGGAGATGCTCTAAAACGATTAAAGGTTGCCAAAGCATTATTACCAACTGTTGATAAGAAAAAAGTAAATAATCCAGAATGGATGGTTGTGTCTGTTTTACCGGTCATGCCCCCTGAATTAAGACCACTTGTACCTCTTGATGGTGGTCGTTTTGCAGCCAGTGACTTAAATGATCTATACCGTCGGATCATCATCCGTAATAATCGCTTGAAGCAATTGATGGAAATCAAAGCTCCTGATGTCATTTTGCGGAATGAAAAACGTATGCTGCAGGAATCCGTTGATGCTTTATTTGATAATAACCGCAGAAAGACAGCTATTCGCTCCGGAACTCGCCGCCCCTTAAAATCCATTTCGGATATGCTGCGTGGTAAAACTGGACGTTTCCGTCAAAATCTACTTGGAAAACGTGTTGATTATTCCGGCCGATCAGTGATTGTTGTCGGGCCCGAATTAAATTTAAATGAGTGTGGATTGCCTAAGAAAATGGCGCTGGAATTGTTTAAACCCCATATGATAAATGAATTAATCAAACGCGGGTTTGCCCAAACACCACGCGGTGCAAAGCTCATGATTGAAAACAGTGACCCAATTGTTTTCAAAGTACTTGAATACGTTGTATTGGATCATCCCGTGTTGCTGAACCGTGCACCAACACTGCACCGTCTGGGAATCCAGGCTTTCCAACCTGTGTTAGTCGATGGAAAAGCAATCAAAATTCATCCCTTGGTATGTGCAGCTTTTAATGCTGACTTTGATGGTGACCAAATGGCTGTCCACGTACCGCTTTCCCTGCAGGCACAGACGGAAGCTCGAATACTCATGCTGTCCAGTCATAATATTTTACACCCAGCCAATGGTAAACCGATTGCAATTCCTTCTCAGGATATGGTCCTTGGGTGCCATTATTTAACACGCATGCGTAAAGGAGCAAAAGGAGAAGGGAAAAGTTTTGGTTCCTTTGATGAAGTGATCATGGCTTATGAAAATAAAGCTGTTGATATGAATGCCATTATCAATGTCCGACATAAAGGTCAATGGCATAAGGATACATCAGTTGGACGGGTGATTTTTAATGCAATTTTACCAGATGAGCTGGATTATTTTGATGAAATCATCAATAAAAAATCACTCCAGAAAATTGTAAATGAAGCCTATCTACACGCTGGAAATTATTCAACGGTAGAATTTTTGGATAAGCTGAAAGACCTGGGATTTAACATTGCTACCAAAAGTGGCAGTTCAATTTCAATTAGTGATGTTTTAATTCCTGGGGAGAAGGATAAAATCATTGAATCTGCAACTAAGGAAATTTCTTCAATCCAAAGCAAGTTTGATCGCCACATTCTCACTGAAGGTGAACGATATAATAAAGTAATTGATATTTGGACCCATGCAACGAACCAAGTTGCAGCTACTATGATGGAAAACCTGAAGCAGGATGACCAGGGGTTTAACCCTGTCTATATGATGGCTGACTCAGGTGCACGGGGCAGCCAGGATCAGATTAAACAGCTGGCTGGAATGCGCGGATTGATGGCTAAACCTCAAAAATCAATGACAGGAAGGAAAGGTGAAATTATTGAATCACCAATTACGTCCAACTTTAAAGAAGGTTTGTCTGTGTTGGAATATTTTATTTCCACGCATGGTGCTCGTAAAGGGCTGGCTGATACTGCATTGAAAACAGCTGATGCCGGTTACTTGACAAGACGACTGGTTGATGTTGCCCAAGATGTTGTGATATACGAAGTTGATTGTGGAACGATTAACGGTCTTGTCATAGCAGATCTAAAAGAAGGTGAAGAAATAATTGAGCCGCTAGCTGATCGTGTTTTGGGACGAACAATTCTTGATGATTTTATTGTTGACGGAAAAACAAAAATAAAATCTGGTCAATTAATCAGTGAAGAAGAGGCTGATGTTATTGCTGATAATAATGTTGAGAATGTACGTATTCGTTCCGTGCTGACCTGCGAATCAATGCGTGGTGTCTGTGCTAAATGCTACGGATGGAATTTGTCAGCACACAACCAGGTGAATATCGGTACAGCAGTTGGAATCCAAGCTGCTCAAAGTATCGGTGAACCGGGCACACAGTTAACATTAAGAACATTTCATATCGGTGGTACGGCAACACGTATTATTGAACAGTCCGAAATGACAACAAAGTTTGCTGGATCAATAAAATTTTCAGATACTCTTGAAATTGCATCAACTAAAGATGAAGATGATAATAAAGTGAATCGATGTATGGTGCGAAATGCTAAGATAACAGTTGTAGATAGTGATGGTAGGGAATTAAATGATTATAATGTGCCCTATGGTTCAGATGTTCTTGTTTCAGATGGTGAAAAAATAAAAGGTGGCCATGTATTATTTCAATGGGACCCTTATACAGATCTTATTTTAGCCCGTCAGACAGGTAAAATCCAGTGTAAAGATTTTATTGAAGGTGAAACCTACCACATCGAAGCTGTTGAAGGCGGTAAAAAACAAATGGTGATCGTTGAAGCGAAAGACCGTCAATTAAGTCCGCATATAGATATTGTAGATAAGAATGATAAAATACTATCTGGAGGTACCATTTTACCAGTAAAGGCTACTCTGGTTGTTCGGGATGGACAAAAAGTCCAGAAAGGTCAAACGCTGGTGAAAATACCAAAGGAAATCGGTAAAACGCGTGATATTACTGGTGGTTTACCCCGGGTTGCGGAATTATTTGAGGCACGCAATCCTCGCAATCCATCCGTGGTCAGTGAAATTGATGGCCGTGTACAGTTTGGTGATGTGAAACGTGGAATTCGCAAGATTCACATAATCAGCGAAGATGAAGAAGTTCGCAAATATAATATTCCTTATGGCAAACATATTATTGTCCATGAAGGGGATAATATAACTGCTGGCACTCCACTTTGTGAAGGTTCTACTTCTCCGACTGATATTTTGAATATCCTTGGGTCAGGTAAAGTCCGCGAATATCTCGTGGATGAAATCCAGGAAGTGTATCGTCTTCAGGGTGTAAAAATCAACGATAAGCACATTGAGGTTATCGTTCGGCAAATGATGCAAAAAGTAAGTGTCATTGATCCCGGTGACAGTAAATACATGCAAGGAGATCGTGTGAATAAAAGTGAATTCTTTGAAACGAATCGAATCCTTATGAATATGGCTGTCATTTCCAAGCCTGGTGATTCTGACTTGGAAGAAGATTCTCTCGTAGATAAAAAAGAACTGCGTGAAATCAATAAAGCACTTAAAGAAGACGGCAAAACTCCGGCAAAAACCCGCAAACCAAAACCGCCGACCTTTAAACCATTATTGATGGGTATTACACAGGCATCATTGAATACAGAAAGCTTCATTTCTGCTGCTTCGTTTCAAGAAACTACGCGGGTATTAACCGATGCCGCAGTGGAATGCAAAACTGATTATCTGCGTGGCCTCAAGGAAAACATCGCTGTGGGAAGATTGATTCCAGCAGGTACTGGTAGTCCAGGCTTGGATAAAGTGTTGGTTGAAGACCCCGATTCCATGGTCGTGGAAGAACCTTTAACGAAGGCAGTTAGTTAACGATTATTAACACAGAATTGACTAAAAAGCAATTGACTGAAATTCAATTAAAATGGTAAATTTACAGGCTTTTTCGGAACTGATATGCCGACGATAAATCAATTAATTAGAAAAGGGCGCAGGCAGGTGGAAAAAAAGAATTCTACTCCAGCGCTGATGGGCAATCCCCAAAAAAGGGGAGTATGTACACGTGTGTACACAACTACACCTAAAAAACCGAATTCTGCTTTGCGGAAAGTGGCCCGTGTGCGTTTAACAAATGGGCGCGAAGTTAACGCATATATTCCAGGCGAAGGTCATAATCTCCAGGAACACTCTATCGTTCTAATTGAAGGAGGTAGGGTCAAGGATTTACCTGGTGTACGTTATCACATTGTACGCGGTTCACTAGATACAGCAGGTGTATCCGATCGTATGACAAGTCGTTCACGTTATGGTGCTAAAAAACCGAAATAAATAATAATGAGACGCAGACGACCAGAAAAAAGAGAAATTTTACCTGATCCGGTATACAATGACCTTGCGGTAGCAAAGTTTATCAATTATCTGATGCAAGCAGGCAAAAAAGGCGTTGCCGAACAGATTTTTTATTCCGCCATGAATTCAATCAAAACCAAAACAAAATCGGACGGTATTAAGATTTTTGAGAAAGCAATTGAAAAAACATCACCAATTGTAGAGGTAAAATCTCGAAGAATTGGAGGTGCGACGTATCAAGTGCCGATTGAAGTTCCTACCCATCGTCGTTTCTACCTTGCTTCGCACTGGATCATCAATGCTGCAAGTGGCCGAAAAGGTAAGCCGATGTCTGATAGGTTAGCATTAGAATTGATAGCAGCAGCTAATGAAGAAGGTGGTGCCATCAAGAAAAAAGAAGATACCCATCGTATGGCTGAAGCAAATAAAGCATTTGCACATTTTCGTTAAGATTTAGATTATGAAACACAATCCACTAGACAGAGTTCGTAATATTGGTATCATGGCACACATCGATGCCGGTAAAACGACATTAACCGAACGAATTCTTTTTTATACCGGTAGAACACACCGCATTGGTGAAGTTCATGAAGGTGGTGCGACTATGGACTGGATGGAGCAGGAAAAAGAACGCGGCATTACAATTACTTCTGCAGCTACTACAGCTGTTTGGGATGACCATCGCATAAATATTATTGATACACCTGGCCACGTTGATTTTACTGTGGAAGTTGAACGGTCACTCCGTGTATTAGATGGGTCGGTGGCCGTTTTTTGTGCTGTAGGTGGTGTAGAACCCCAGAGTGAAACAGTCTGGCGACAGGCAGATAAATACAATGTTCCCCGTATCGCTTTTGTAAATAAAATGGATCGTGTAGGTAGTGATTTTTATAACGTATTGAACATGATGAAAGAACGGCTGGGTGCAAATCCACTGCCAATTGTTATCCCCATAGGCAATGGTGAAATGTTTACAGGTATTGTTGACCTGCTTTCAATGCAGGCCATTTTATATAATGAATCTTCTTTAGGCGCTCGGTTTGAGTTTGGTGAAATACCCAACGATATGAAAGAAGAAGCGGAAAAATGGCGTCATCATTTGATTGAAGAAACAGCTACATATGATGAACATTTGATGGAAAAATATCTTGAAGAAGAAGAAATTACAGTTGATGAATTAAAAACTGCGATTCGTAAAGGGTGTTTAGATAATACATTTATTCCCACTCTATGCGGATCAGCTTTTAAAAATAAAGGTGTGCAAAGATTATTAGATGCCGTGATTGATTTTATGCCATCTCCTAATGATATTGGTGCAGTGCATGGTTTGGATCCGAATGATTCGGATGTTGATTTAATTCGTGATGTGGATCCAGATGCTCCTTTCAGTGCTTTGGCTTTTAAAATTATAACAGATCCTTATGTAGGTAAACTAACCTATATGCGTGTTTATTCCGGTTCGCTCGATAAAGGATCATACATTTTCAACCCTAATACAGATAAGCGGGAAAGAATAAGCCGTATCCTGTTAATGCATGCCAATAAAAGAGAAGAATTGGAAAAAGTATCCGCTGGTGAAATTGTTGCTGCTGTGGGATTAAAAAATACACAGACCGGAAATACTCTCTGTGATGAGAAGAAAACAATTCTGTTGGAAGCAATGGATTTTCCTGAACCAGTAGTAGAAGTATCCGTTGAACCAGCTTCAAAAGCGGACCAGGAAAATTTATCCAAAGCATTGGTTAAGCTAGGTGAAGAAGACCCAACATTTAAAGTTTCTATTAACCAGGATACAGGTCAAACGATTATTGCTGGAATGGGTGAGTTACATTTGGAAATTCTGGTAGATAGATTATTGCGGGAATTTAGTGTTCAGGCTTATGTTGGGAAACCGCAGGTGGCTTATACTGAAGCAATTACCAAACGTATAGAAAATGTTGAAACGAAATTTGTCCGCCAATCGGGTGGCCGTGGTCAATATGGTCATGTGGTTATAAATATTGAACCCAACGAACCTGGCAAGGGTTATCATTTTGATAATAAAATCGTTGGTGGTGTCATTCCCCGTGAATATATCCCTTCTGTTAGCAAAGGTATGGAAGAAGCAATTAAGAATGGTGTTGTTGCCGGGTATCCGATAGAGGATGTCCGGGTTGAATTGATCGATGGTTCTTACCATGAAGTAGATTCATCTGAAATGGCATTTAAGATTGCCGGATCAATGGCTATCCAAGATGCGTGCAGAAAAGCAAAGCCGGTTATAATGGAACCAATCATGAAAGTAGAAGTGATTGTCCCTGATGAGTATTTGGGTGACGTTATAGGTGATATCAATTCCCGTCGTGGAAATGTCCAAGGGATGGATCAGCGTAAAGACGCTCAAGTTATTAATGCACTAGTTCCTTTGAGCAAAATGTTTGGATATGTTACAGATTTAAGATCCCTGACACAGGGTAGAGCTGTTTTTCACATGGAGTTTGCAGAGTACAAACAGATACCGTCAAGTGTGGAAGCAGAAATTATAGAAAAAGTACATGGTAAAGCATCATAACCCAAGTAGCGGAGTAAGCGATGTCTAAGCAAAAATTCGAACGCACGAAGCCGCACGTGAATATAGGTACGATAGGCCACGTGGATCATGGTAAGACGACGCTGACAGCAGCGATGACGCTGGTGCAGTCAGCCCGTGGTATGGCGGAGGTACGTTCATTTGACAGTATTGATAACGCCCCGGAAGAGCGGGAGCGCGGAATCACGATCCAGACAGCTCATGTGGAGTACGAGACGGAGAACCGTCACTATGCCCATGTAGATTGCCCGGGACACGCAGATTATATTAAGAACATGATCACCGGAGCGGCCCAGATGGACGGCGCTATATTGGTGGTCAGTGCCGCAGATGGTCCCATGCCCCAGACCAGGGAGCATGTATTATTGGCCCGCCAGGTGAATGTGCCCAGTATGGTAGTATTCATGAATAAGACAGACCAGGTGGATGATCCAGAGCTGTTGGAGCTGGTGGAGATGGAGTTAAGGGATCTGCTCAATGAGTATGAGTTTCCCGGTGATGATACCCCCATTATCAAGGGCAGTGCCTTAAATGCGCTGAATAACCCGGGTGATGAAGCAGCCAACGCCTGTGTAGTGGAATTGATGGACGCCTGTGACAGTTTTATCCCGGAACCGAAAAGGGATGTGGATAAACCCTTTTTAATGCCTGTTGAGGATGTATTTTCTATTACCGGCCGTGGTACAGTGGGAACGGGCCGTATAGAGCGCGGAATCATCAAGGTAGGTGATGAGGTAGAGATGATTGGTATGGGTGAGCATAAGAAGACCACCGTAACCGGTGTAGAGATGTTCAGGAAGTTACTGGATGAAGGCCAGGCCGGTGATAATGCCGGTTTATTGCTCCGCGGTGTGGATAAGGAAGAGTTGAAGCGCGGTATGGTATTGGCTTTGCCGGGTTCCATTACACCCCATACGAAGTTCAAGGCCAATGTCTATGTATTGAAGAAGGAAGAAGGCGGACGCCATACACCCTTTTTTAATGGTTATCGTCCCCAGTTTTATTTTAGGACCACAGATGTAACCGGTGTGGTGACCTTACCGGAAGGAACAGAGATGGTTATGCCCGGTGATAACGTAGTGATGGATGTAGAGATGATCACATCAATTGCCATGGACAAGGAACTGCGGTTTGCCATTCGTGAAGGCGGACGGACTGTGGGTGCCGGTGTCGTAACGGAGATTGTTGAGTAAATATAGTGGCAAGTCAAACAATACGCATAAGTCTTAAAGCATACGATCATCATTTGTTGGATAAATCAACGGAAAAGATTGTAAAAACAGCTAAATCAACTGGCGCTGTGATTTCCGGTCCAATTCCAATGCCGACAAAACGGACTGTTTATACAGTCTTGCGGTCACCCTTTGTAAATAAGAAATCAAGAGAACAATTTCAATCTAAAATACATAAGAGAGTTGTAGATATTTTGAATTCCACACCTAAAACAGTAGA
>PBZW01000029.1 GCA_002730315.1 Fidelibacterota bacterium | reverse complement strand
TGAACGGATGCGGAACGGTTTTTCCGGAGCATTCACCAGTAACGGAATTAAAGCTCAAGTCACCGGTATCGGCTCTGTGATTGGTGTACACTGGACTGACGAAATAATAGTCAACGGCGGTGATGTAGTCCGGGGTGCGAAAAAATCCGGAAACCTTTCGCAGCTTCTGCATTTGGAATTGCTCAACCAGGGCATTTTTTCCAGCAGCCGCGGGATGTATATCCTTTCTACTCCAATGGCTGAGGAAGACGTCGACAGTGCAGTTGATATTTTTGAACGGACACTGAAACTGCTTATACCCTGTGTAGCGGAAAAGGCTCCGCATTTATTATGAATTCCGCTGCGGTTAATACGGAAAAATATCAGCAGATTCCGTAAAACTGAATTTTGCAGACTACTGAACAAAACACTTAATAATGGTAGAGAAATGATCCTTGATGGAAATTCATTGACCGTGGAAAGCATCGCCAAAATGGCGCGGAATCCGAAAATACAGGTGGAAATTTCGCCTGAAATTGAAGCACGGGTCAAAGCATCCCGGAAACTGCTGGATGAATTTGTGGAATCCGGAAGGGTGATTTACGGAGTCACTACCGGAGTTGGCGGTTTTGTAAACTGGCTCGTACCTCCGGAATATCAGGAACGTCTGCAAAACAATCTTATACGGTCAGTGGCTTCCAATGTGGGACCGCTGCTGGATGACGATTTTGTACGTGCCACAATGCTGGCCCGGATTAATTCCCTTGGACGAGGTGCATCGGCGATTGCGTTTGAAAATTTCGAAAAATACATTGCCATTTACAATGCCGGAATCCTACCCTGTATTCCGGAAAAAGGTTCATTGGGTGCAAGCGGTGATTTAGGGCCACTGGCTTTTATTGCGATGGTTGGTACAGGATTTTGGCGTGCAAAGTATAAAGGCAAAATTATACCTGCCGCAGATGCTCTCAAAAATGCCGGAATTGAACCGATGCATTTAGGTTGCAAAGAGGGACTGGCCCTGATAAACGGGACTTCAGCCATGGCAGGCATGGCCTCTTGCCTCATTGCTGATGCAAAAAAACTGATTAAAAGTGATCTGCTGATTTCCGCTTTAAGCATCGAAGCTCTGCGTGGAAAAATCATGCCTTTTCATCCTGCACCTCACAAAAACAAACCTCACCCTGGACAAATAAAAGCTGCCGCTGCACTTTACTCTACCTTGTCCGACAGTAAAATGGCAGTTGATGACGCGGAAGTGGAAGACTGGTTGAAAAATTTAGGTACAGGAAAACCTCAGGGTTTGGATCAACAAATTGAAGACGCTTATTCAATCCGTGCTACTCCGCAAATTCTTGGCCCTGTGATTGACACTACACAGTTTGTTGAGCGTACTGTGGAAATTGAATTGAACTCAACCAATGACAATCCGCTGATTCTGGTGGAATACAGTGAGGCTTTTCATAATGCAAATTTTCACGGACAGTATGTCTCAAACGGGATGGATCAATTATCGATTGTGCTAACAACAATGTGCAACCTTGCTGACCGCCGTACCGATCGGATGCTGGATCCTGCAAATAACGCCGGTTTACCTGCATTTCTTTGCAAAGAAGACCCCGGTATGCGACTGGGTTTGATGGGTGGGCAGTTTGCCGGAACCTCCATCATGGCCGAACTTCGTTCGCTCTGTACTCCGGTTTCTATTCAGACCTTGACCTCAACCGGTGATTTTCAGGATCATGTTTCAATGGGACTGATTGCCGCACGACGTGCGCGTGACATTATGAACAATGCTGCTTACATTCTGGCTTTTGAGCTAATTTGTGGCTGTCAGGCTGCAGATCAGCGAAGCGGAAAGTCCGGCAAGGGCGGAGCAGTTGAGCTCAGTTCCGCCACTCACGGCGTATACGAAAAGGTGCGTAAACTTGTGCCTTACCTCGATTATGATATGCCTTTCACCGATCCGCTTGAATCAGTTGCGGAGTTAATAAGATCCGGTGCCTTGCTGGATTGCCTTCCGGAAAATGCCGCAGGATTTGATTGGTGAGTTAGATTGAGTTATACTCTCAACGAGTATCTTAACTGAGCCTGTCAATGTGACAACTCAGTTTAAGCAGACATCAATCTAAAAAGGAGGTGTTGTTTTGAAAAGCATAAACATAATTTTAATGCTCGGAATTCTGCTCCTTGCACCATTTGAAGTATTTTCTACTGAAAAAGTTCCAACCGTTCAATTGCGTGTATTAGCCTCACATATTGCGCATAAAATTGTTTCAGCAGCAGTTGAAAACTGCGCTCAAAGAGGTTATATGGTTTCCGCTGCAGTTGTTGACCGTAACGGCAATCTTGCGGCTTTTCTGCGAAATCCTCTCTCAGGCCCGCACACCATAAAAGTCAGTCAGCGCAAAGCATTTTCATCAGCGACATTACGTGCTAAAACCTCTGAAATGGCTTACAGAAGCGATTTAAATTTTGCACCTGATATTCTGCTGATTGTCGGAGGNGTTCCAATTCAGTTTGTCGGNAACTTCTACGGGGGNGNCGCGGTTGCAGGTGCAAAACCGGAAATTGACGAACAGTGNGCTCAGGCAGGAATTNACGCTGTTTCAGAGATAATGGAGTTTGCGGACTGAAATAAAATCAAAGTCCACATTCATTGCCGATGTGGCCCTTTACAAAACTGTCAGCTTTAACCGCTTTCAATGTCCTTAATCAAAATTATTCTGAAAATATGTTAACCCTGTTTGCAGAAATAAAAACACTTTTCTATGGCTGAGCGCTCATTTGAAAAAGAAGTGCAGATGCTCAAACTTGGTGAAGGAGATGAATTCACCGGTGAGGGTATTCTNGCGATAACCAAGGCACTGCTGGAAGGCGGAGTTGGTTATGTAGGTGGTTATCAAGGCGCGCCTATCAGTCATTTGATGGATGTTTTAGCTGATGCAGAAGAAATTCTCTCAGAACTTGACGTACGCTTTGAGGCTAATGCCTCTGAAGCAGCAGCCGCTTCAATGTTGTCTGCATCAGTACACTATCCGATACGCGGGGCTGTCACCTTCAAAGGCTCAGTTGGAGTTAATGTCGCATCTGATGCTTTNGCCAATCTTGCATCTGCAGGAGTAACGGGTGGAGCACTCATCATCATCGGTGAAGACTACGGTGAAGGTTCTTCAATCATGCAGGAACGCAGTNACGCATTTGCTATGAAATCGCAGATTTGGATGATTGAGCCGCGCCCAAATCTACTTTCCATTGTGAAANCGGTTGAACAGGGATTTTTACTTTCTGAAGCAACTAACACACCGGTTATGCTGATGCTGGGGATCAGGAGTTGTCACCTTACCGGTAGTTTTAAAACAAGGGATAATAAGCGTCCGCCTTTTACTGTTCAGCAGGCACTGTCCGAACCGCGTAAAAATATTTCACGCGTAGTTCTGCCTCCGATGTCTTATGTTCAGGAACAGGAAAAGGTAAATATACGCTGGCCTGCCGCACAAAGCTATATCCGCAAACAAAAGCTGAATGAAATCTTTGGCCCGGAAGACTCTGCGGTTGGAATAGTAATGCAGGGCGGAATATACAATAACGTTATCAGTGTTCTTCAGCGGCTTGGAATGGCAGATTTATACGGGAAACCGGACCTCGCGCTTTACGTTTTGAATGTTACTTATCCCCTCATAAATGATGAGTTCCTTGAGTTTTGCTGTAATAAAATTGCAGTACTAGTAATTGAGCAGGGCCAGCCGGACTTCATCGAACAGACATTTGGATCAATGCTTTTTCGGGCAGAAAGCAAGACCAAACTCTACGGTAAAAACCTGCTACCCATGGCAGGTGAATATACCGGTGATGTGCTGATGAAGGGCTTAGTATCTTTTTTTGAGAAGACAGCAACGCCTTTCCAGAATCCGCAAAATGACGTTTCCTCAATCAAAGCTCATGAGTCAGCACAAGCTGACCTCTCAAAGAGCGTTCCAATCCGTCCTCCCGGATTTTGTGTCGGATGTCCGGAACGTCCTATTTTTGCCGCGATGAAACTTGTAGAACAGGATTTAGGACAACATCAGATCGCCGGTGACATCGGTTGCCATCTGTTTGCCGCTCTGCCGCCTTTTGAAATAGGCGGTTCAACCATGGGATATGGATTGGGACCGGCATCAAACGCAGCTTTTGATGGCGGCGGGACTAAACGTTCTATCTCAATTCTTGGAGACGGCGGATTCTGGCACAATGGTCTTTCTTCAAGTATCGGGAATGCTGTCTTTAACAAGTCCGATAGCGTGATTGTAATTATTGATAATTATTTTTCGGCCGCCACCGGCGGACAGGATCTACCATCTTCCCGGGCAGTAAATTCCTCGAAATCCACCAAGCATTCCATCGCAGAAGCAGTTAAAGGAATCGGCGTCAGTTGGGTACGTCAGATTGATGATACTTATCAGGTGGAACAACTGCGCAGCATACTACATGAGGCACTCACAACTGAATACAACGGTCCCAAAATTATCATTGCCTCCTCGGAATGCATGCTTAACCGCCAAAGGAGGGAAAAACCGCTGTTTGATAAGAAGCTCAGTAATAAAAAGAGAGTTGAAAAAGTACGCTTCGGCGTGGATGAAGACATCTGCACCGGTGACCATGCCTGTATCCGTCTTTCCGGCTGTCCTTCTCTTTCTCTTAAAAAATCCGACGATCCTTTGAGAGATGATCCGGTAGCAAGCATAGATCAAAACTGTGTTGGTTGTGGTAATTGCGGTGAAGTAGCTTCTGCGGCAATGCTCTGTCCATCATTTTATCGGGCGGATATTGTGTTAAATCCTTCTACTTTAGAACGCTTCTGGATACAGTTCCGGCAACGGCTGATCAATTGGCTACAGGAACTTCGACAGCGTAACCGTCTTGATTTTCAGGAAATTGCACAATGAATATTAACTCAGTTGATTTGGCTGTTACAGCTAATTTTCCAGAAGAAGTTGCTGTAATCAAGCTGGCCATAATGGCAGTTGGCGGTCAGGGTGGAGGAGTACTGACTAAATGGATTGAGCAATGTGCGCGCAGCAACGGTTATGCAGTTCAGGCTACCTCTGTAGCAGGTGTGGCGCAGCGCACCGGTGCGACAATTTACTACATCGAAATGGCTCCGGCAACAATTGATAGTCCTGTCTTTGCGCTGTTGCCTGCAGCCGGTGATGTAGATATTTTAATTGCGGCGGAAATGATGGAAGCCGGGCGCGCCATTATGCGGGGGTTCGTCACACCTGACCGTACCACACTGATTGCTTCGGAACACAGGATTCTTGCCTTGTCGGAAAAATCTGTGCCTGGAGACGGTATTTCAAAAAATGAAGAAATTCTCGAATCTGCTAAAAAACACGCAAAGAGGCAAATTATTTTTGATATGGAAAAAATAGCAGTCGATGCTGGTTCCGTAATTTCAGCCAGCCTCTTCGGAGCATTGGCCGGTTCAAAAGCCCTGCCTTTTTCAAGAGAAAGTTTCGAAGCTTCAATTAAAGCTTNCGGAAGAGGAGTTGAGGCAAGTCTTGATGTTTTCTCAGCAGCTTACGACAAGGTAGAAAATCCCGAAAAAATATCTTCGCTTATTTTTCCACGAAAAACAGGTTCGGCTTTTAAAGCTGTTGGTAATCCGTCTTTGGTTGCTGCATGGAATGTGNTGGAGGAAGAAACAGAAAAATTTCCGGAAACAGTCCGGAAGATAGCCCTCATCGGCTTGCGAAAGGNGGTGGAATATCAGGACACAAAATATGGAGATGAATACCTCAGCAGACTCACTCAGGTTATGCAGACAGATGATCCAAAGAATGAATTTCGCTTGACCTGTGAAACAGCAAAACATCTTGCAAATGCAATGAGCTACGATGATGTGATCCGTGTGGCCGATCTCAAAACACGTAAAGCTAGAAATATCCGTATTAACAANGAGATGGGAATCNACGGAGAAGACTANCTTAAAATNACTGAATTTTTACATCCGCGGGCAGAAGAAATAGTTGGGATGCTGCCAAATAAACTGGGCTTTTTTATTGAGCAGCGTTCCGGATTAATGGCCCTGATCGAACGTGTTTTCAGCAAGAAACGTCTGGTACGTACAGACTCGCTTTTGGGTTTTATCCAACTCTACTTTTTGGGCGGTTTGCGGACTTTCCGCCGCAGGAGTTACCGTTACAAAATTGAGCAGAACCATATCGACAATTGGTTGTCTTCAGCTTTATCTCTCCTGCCAAATGACTACAATCTCGCACTGGAAGTAATCCGCGCACGCCGACTCATTAAAGGCTACGGTGATACTCATTCACGTGGTTTAACTAAATTCGATCGTGTGATTGACGGAATCAGCCTTCTCTCAGCTCACAAAGATTCTGCGTACTGGGCGCAAAAACTTCAAACGGCTGCACTNGACCATGAAGATGATATTGAGTTGAAAAAGACACTGCAGAATATTCGTTCGTTATCTTGATAATTGAGCTGCTGGTNTCTGCAACTGGAGATCTGTTTTATCGTTTTCGGACAGAATCAAAATAAGAAGCGAAGTCCTTTTGGAATAATCAGCCTTCAACAATTTTACGCAACTCATATTTCAATACTTTACCCATTGTGTTGCGTGGTAAAGCAGCAAGAAAATAAACTGCTTTTGGTTGTTTGAAGCGTGCAATTGATTTGCTCAAATAAAGCAGAACTTCACTTTCNGACAACTCAGTTTGGGTAGACTTTACTACAAATGCCGCGGGAACTTCTCCCCATTCCGGATCAGTTTTTCCTACCACGGCAACATCAAGAATGTCAGGATGCTCTCTCAAAACGACTTCAATTTCGGCAGGATAAATATTTTCACTTCCAGAAATGATAACATCGCGTTTCCGATCATTAATAAAAAGATAGCCTTCTTCGTCAAAAAATCCCACGTCTCCAGTTGAGTACCAACCATCAGTTATTACTTTGGCTNTCTCGTCTGCATTGTTCCAGTATTCCTTCATCACATTTGCTCCACGCACAAGCAACTCTCCCGCTTCCCCGGGGGCAACACTGTTTCCGTTTTCGTTCACTACCCGAACTTCACAGTGGAGTGCTGTTTTTCCGGTTGAACCAATTTTGCGGATTGCATCCTCTGCTCGTAAATAAGCCGCAATCGGACATGTTTCTGTTGAACCATAAACTTGACCTACCGGGATATTACGTTGATGAAAGCCCTCGATCAGTTCAACAGGAATCACAGAAGATCCTGTTGTTACCGAACGTAAACTGGAGCAGTCGCATTTTTCCCAGTTTGCATTCTGCAAAACAGCCTGCATTGTAACCGGAACCAGTAAAATTAATGAAGGACGCAGACCGGNAATCAATTTCAGCGTCTGNCCTGGATCAAATTTTGGGGTGAGTGTAACTGTTGCACCTGTATAAAAAGCAGGGACTGTCTGGATATTAAGCGGTCCCACATGAAAAAGAGGTAGTACTGAAAGCACATGATCCTGAGCACTTAAATCATGCATNTGTACACTGTTAAGCGCATTCCAGAAAAGCGCGTTCTGCGTCAGAACGGCACCTTTGGGACGTCCTGTTGTGCCAGATGTGTAAATAATNAGCAGGAGAGATTCGTAAGTGACGTCAGGATTATCAGCTAAATTTTCATTGCTTTCAAGAAGTTCTTCAAATCCTGACCAGCCTTTTGCTAAAAAACCGTGCGCTACGAATTCACAGTCAGGAACTACAGCACGGTTACGCTCTNCATTTTCACGAAAATCTTCTTCACAGACTAATACTGCCGCGCCGCAATCCTGAANAATGTATCCGTGTTCTGCTGCAGCCAGACGCCAGTTCAATGGTACCAGAATCGCACCCAGCCTCGCACACGCAAAGAGCAACACCAGCAGATCAGGATTGTTATAACCTAAAAAAGCGACCCTGTCACCTGTGCCAACTGAAAATTTTTGCTTTAAACCGGAGGCAATTTTGTTAATACGTTGCTCAAATTCAGCATAACTCCAAACCTCTACATCAGTTGAATTAGAATCCCTGACAAATTGAACTGCTACTTTTTCAGGTGAAAAATCCGCGTGCTTTTCAATCCAGTTTGAAATGTTCATGCTGTACTAGTCAATATGTTCAAAAGACAACTTTTTTGGCAACAATCTACATTATCAAACCGCCGCTTGCTAAAAGTACTTGTCCGCTGATGTAATTCGATTCTGGAGTGCAAAGAAGATAAACCGCTCCTGCCGCTTCTTCCGGAGTTCCACCGCGTCCCAGTGGTATCATTTGGTTCATGGCCTGAATCATTTCCGGTCGAATCCCCATCTTGATTTCATTTTTACCAATGTTTGCTGTCACTGCTTCTCCATCAAGTGCCTGGGTCATCCGTGTTTCTATCAAACCAAAAGCCACACAGTTGACATTCACATTGTAACGACCCCACTCTTTGGCCAGAGTACGAGTCATNCCAACCATCGAAGACTTTCCGGCTGCATAAGCCATCTGTCCAGCATTGCCGTAGAGCCCTGCAATCGAAGAAACATTGACTACTTTACGGTAAACCGCTTTGCCCTCCGATTTTTCCTGTTTCGCCATTTCCCGGATTGGACCGGATGCAGCCCTTAAAATCCGAAACGGTGCCACTGTATGCACATCCAGCATGGCCTGAAACTGTTCATCAGACATCTTTTGTATCACAGAATCCCAGGGATAGCCTGCATTGTTGACGATAATGTCAAGTCCACCAAACTGGTCCATTGCCGCTTTCACAAACTGTTCCCCAAAACCTGTCTGTGTTACATCACCAACACAAGATGCGCCTTGTGCTCCAAGTCCTTTGANTTTGGACAATGTCTCTTCTACTTGGGTTTCGTCCAGATCATTGATCACAACACGTGCCCCTTCTTCTGCAAGCTTCAGAGCAATCGCCTGTCCAATTCCACGCCCTGACCCAGAGACCAACGCAACTTTTCCCGCCATTTTTTTCATAGTACCCTTTCATTATTGTTTTAGGGACAAATCATTCACATGATGCAAATAACTATTTTCTCTAAACATTCCTAAACGTTTTATCTGTGGCTGTCTTAAACAGACATTTCCATCAGTTTTTATCCTTATAATCCGTGGCTGTTAATATCAAGCACCTGTGGCCGCCCCGCTTTCCAGCAGCTGAGTAATCTCATCCGCAGAGTATCCGGCCTCTGCCAACACACTCCCGGTTTGCTCTGCATATTTTGGCGGAAAGGCAAACTCAGTTTGTGTATTTTCCAAATCAATCGCCATCGGCTGCATCCGGATTTGTTTGCCTTCCGGTGTCGTNGTNGTNGTNCGNTTCTCCCTGCAGNGCTTCCAATTCACCCACCTGCGGAATGTTCAAAATCGGTGCATTTGGCAGAGAAGATTGTGCCAGTTCTGCACCCAGTTCCGAACAGGAAACCTTAAACGTAATTTCCGTAATGTCTTTGTGAAGCTGGATTCGNTCTGCCAAACGCCCGTTATTGTTGACTCGGTATTCGTGTGCAATGGAATGGAAACGGGGGATTCCCGTGAGTCGCCGCCACTGTGCGTCACTGCCGATCGCCATCAACATAAATCCATCTGAACACGGATAAACATTGGTTGGAATGAACTTACGGTGTTCATTTCCGGATCGGGTGATTTCGGAAGGATCGCAATCAATATCGACTAATGGCAAAGTCGTTATCAGCCAGGAAGCAGCGGCCTGCAGCATGGAGACATCAATTCGTGAACCTTTACCGGTCATTGCCCGTTCAGCCAGTGCCAGACAAACACCGGCATAAACTTCATCTCCGGCTTTGAGATCAATCAACGGAATTCCGGAAAGCATGGGTGAGCCAGCNGGATCACCNGTAAGTTCCATGTGTCCGGCCATGGCCTGCATGATTGGATCGTAACCAGGAACATGAGGATAATCTGGCCCCATTGCTGAAATTCCGGCCCAGATTAAATCCGCTTTAACTTCACTNAGGGTTTTGTAATCAATACCAAACTGCTCGTANCGGCCGGGCAANGTGTTGCAACAAAACACATCAACATCCAACTCTTTAATAATTCTACGGATGGCCTTGTGTGCTTCTGGACTTTTTAAATTAAGTGCGATCGACTCTTTGCCCACATTTGGTGCGACAAAATAACTGTGCCGTGTTTCATCCGCAACCTTTGCTCCGATGTAGCGGTTTGGATCCCCGGGCAAATGACTACCTATCTGTGCTGCCTCAATACGAATCACCCGCCAACCCAAGTGCACAAACCGTAAAGTGGCATAAGGCATTGAAAGAGCCTGTTCAAAAGATAATATCGTACCTTTCATTTTCTACATCACCATTTATAATTCTTATTATAATTTATTGCCGTATTCCAGCAAATATGATATCAGCGTGCCTAAAATAAATTGGCGGTTGAATAATTACCTGACATTACTTTATTGCTTTGAGATTACAAAGATATAACCCTTGAAATTCCTCATTTTAATGGCATGTTTAAAATACTTTAGATGCGCTTCATAGTTTCACAGCCCCCAAATTACCGTCTGTAAACAGTTATAATATTCTCAAAACCGGATCGGTTCCTGATAACGTCCGTAAACTTCAATCAATACATTCGTCATTTCACCCACTGTTGCATAAGCCTTGACTGCTTCAATAAGCGCGGGCATCACGTTTCTATCACTTTNCGTGTCTGCTTTCAAGCGGGCGAGTGTTTTTTCCACCTTGAAGTTCTCACGTGTTTTCCGTACTTCCTGCAGACTGGCGACTTGTAGTTCCGCGTCCTTTTCAGCGTATGGATGGAGTTCAACATCCGGGGCTTCTTCGTCTTCATCGACATAGCAGTTCACACCAACTTTGTGAAATTCACCTGATTCCAATTTGCGTTGATGTTGGTAAGCCTGAATGGAAACCTGTTCCTGAATGCGTCCTTCGGCGACAGCCTGAACAATTCCGCCCTGTGCGTCAACTTCTTTCATTGCCTTAACCATCTCCTGTTCCATTTGATTGGTCAGGGTTTCCACATAATAACTTCCGGCCAACGGGTCCACCGTGTCCGCCAAACCGATTTCTTCAACAAGCAACTGCATGGTACGTAATGAGATGTGCTGNGCTTTTGGACTGGGGATGGTGTAAGCCTCATCGTAACAGCACAAAGCCATTGTCTGTGCACCTGAAAGCGCACCGATCAGCGCATAGTAGGCTCCACGCACAATGTTGTTTTCCGGTTGCTGAATCGTCAAACCGCTACCGCCTCCCCCGGCAATCATNCGCANCCANCCNGATNTTGGATTTTTCGCACCATATTCTTCGAGGACTATCTTCGCCCAAAGCCGCCTCGCTGCCCGGAATTTTGCCACCTGCTCAAACAAGTTTCCGAAAATATTGAAATTGAATGAAAGCCGTCCCGCAAATTCATCAATGTCCANACCACGTTTCAAAACATCGTCAATGTAGGCTTTGGCGATGCAGAATGCGTAGCCCATTTCCTGCACCGGATTTGCTCCGGATTCGCGAATGTGATAACCGCAAACACTGACCGGACTGTATTTCGGTGCATTTTCAGCACAGTACTCCACAGTGTCTNCCACCAGTTTCATCGAAGGTTGCACCGGAAATANCCAGGTTCCACGTCCGATNAATTCNTTNAGAATATCGTTTTGNGCNGTNCCACGCAGCCCCTTCAAATCATAACCACGTTTTTCCGCCATGGCCAAATACATTGCAATCAAAATTGCGGCTGAACCGTTGATGGTCAAAGAAACCGTGATTTGATCGAGGTCAATGCCCTCAAAGGCAATTTCAAAATCACGCAAGGAATCCACCGCCATACCGACTCGTCCTACNTCTCCGGAGGCTTCCGGAGCATCTGAATCGTATCCGCACTGAGTCGGCAGATCGAAAGCCACGTTCAAGCCGGTTTGTCCATTGTTTATCAAGTAGTGAAACCGTTCATTCGTGTCCGCTGCATTAGCAAACCCGGTATATTGGCGCATCGTCCAGGGACGTTTGCGATACATTTCCGCATGAATCCCGCGTGTGAATGGTGGCTGACCGGGCAAACTCTTATCCACACCCCNNCTGCGCTCTACATCTTCCGCAGTGTACAGTTTTTTGATTTCAATTCCGGATTCGTTGATAACCGCTTTTCCAGCAGCTTTTTTTAAGGTTTCCATTTTTCTTTTTACAGGACGCAAAGTCATTCCAATTTCTCCTTAATTTTGTTACAAATTTCATCCAAAGGAGTTCCGGTGGGAAAAACTCCGTCAAAACCCAAATCCCGCAGTTTATCGCGATCGTTCAATGGT
>PBZW01000028.1 GCA_002730315.1 Fidelibacterota bacterium | reverse complement strand
CTGTATATTTACCTGGCTCTAAACCGGTTATGGTTTTGGTAGTTATGCCGACTTCATTGCCATTCAAATATATTCTTGCCTGAGAAGGTTCGCTTTTCACACAGAGTGAACCATAAATTTGCACTTCTGCTCCCAGGTACTTTAAGTACTTATATGCGACGTTTATTGACTTATCAACTATCACCTTCTTAATTGGCACTACCAAACCTCACTTTCAGCAATTTCATTTTCTCTGTATTCAAAAATCCGGCTTGTTCTGAGATGATGTTGTTGGGATTCAAGCCTTCATATAATTTATTAACAACACGGTTTACTGTTTTCACTGTAATCTTCCTTCTGTCAGCACACTTTTAAAATAAGCAACGTTTTCAGGGTTCTGTTTTTTATGCAATATCATCCAAAAAAGTTTGTTGATTGTCTTTGCTGCAATTTTCAATGACATATGATTGTTTCCGATATGCTTGCTTTTGTTTCAAAGAGTACAACAAAACGGAGTGACTTTTTCTCTCCTGCAGCCTGTTTAATCGGGGACAAAAAAAATATAAATGATATGACTACGATATGCGATAGTATATCTTTCCTCATAATGCTTTCAGTAAATATTCATCTTTTATTACAGCATTCAGGTTAAGTGATCCTGATTGCCAGTGGGACAGAAAATTATATACTCATATAAGAATTATGCAAGACTTTTATAGTAATGCATTTATGGGAATACTGAACGCATATTAACTGTCAAAATCTACTACATTTTCCGGGCCTTCAGTGTTTTCTTTTGCGTCTGATTGCCTGGTTTTTAATGCAGATTTTTTCTCTTTTGCACGTTTTGCCCTTTTTCTCTTCTGATTCCTGATCTTTTCAATACGCAGACCATCTTCCTTGACAAATCCTTTCTGCATACGTTCTATTTGATCTAAAAGATGACGGCGTGCAAGAAAGCGGTTAAGAGCTTGAGAACGCTCTCGCTGACATTTTACTATTATGTTTGTGGGGATATGACGAAGGCTTACACAGGAAGATGTCTTGTTTGTTTTCTGGCCTCCAGGGCCGGAAGCACGAATAAACGTCTCTTCGATATCGTCTTCACAAATATTCAGTTCTTTCATACGTTGCAGAAGTGCCTGTTCTTTTCTTGAAGATACCTTAAATATTGACATAATATGATTCTCACTGTTATTTTAGTATGCTTAGTTTAGCATAAAATCTGGAAAATTACATTATTTTCAAATTGATGTATAATTTAATGAATAAGTTTATAGTTGGTGCACTGAAAAATATGTATAATGTGTCACTATGTCTCTGGTTACAGGGATATATTAAAAGATTAACCAACTATGTTGGCGTGTATAAATAGTTTACGAAAGGTAATGGAAAATATGAAAGGGTTCTGGGTCATAGTAGTTATGATAATTGTATTAGTATCGTTTTTTATGCTTTCTCGCTACTTGGTAAAAAGAGTTGAAATGGGAGAGGGTGACATGGTTTTACCGGTTTTAGATGAAGAGGAGAATGTTCTTTATGAAAGTGCGGCCAAGTTCAGGATGCATATGAAGTTTCTTGATGAATATGATGATGCACTGGCTGTTGCAATTGAAAGTCAAAATTGGGATGCTATAAGTAAATACGCCATGTTGCTCAAGAATACTTCACCTTTAATCTTTACAGGCAAGAGGAAGGTGGAATTGCCAAAGGAATTTGTTTTGCTGGATACATCCTTTCACTTCCAATCGCTTGCAGTAGTGGAGGCGTCCGAGTCAAGGGAAATGGTCAGGTTGAATATAGAATACGAAAAACTACAGCAAACATGTGACGAATGTCATGAGAAATACAAAAAGAAAGAATAGCGATGGGATTATAAGAAGACGGCAAGAAGAACACCGGCGGCAACTGCAGAACCAATTACACCCGCAACATTTGGGCCCATTGCATGCATAAGCAGGAAATTGTGAGGATCCTCGTCCAGTCCTACCTTGTTAGAGACCCTGGCTGCCATGGGAACAGCCGAAACACCGGCAGACCCGATAAGGGGATTGATCTTACTGGTTGAGAAGAAATTCATGATTTTTGCCATGATGACTCCGGATGCGGTGCCGAATGAGAATGCAAAAAGGCCGAGCACGATAATACCAAGCGTCTCAAGATTAAGAAACTTGTCTGCAGATAGCTTGCTCCCAACTCCAAGGCCAAGGAAAATCGTAACGATATTGATGAGTGCGTTCTGTGTTGTATCACTCAATCGTTTGACCACGCCTGATTCGCGCATAAGGTTTCCAAACATCAGGAAGCCGATAAGGGGCGCAGCTGATGGAAGCAGCAATGCACAGAGAATGATGACAACTATCGGGAAAATGATTTTTTCCCGTTGAGATACATATCTTAGCTGTGACATCTTGATCTTGCGTTCACTCTTAGTGGTGAGTAGTTTCATAATAGGGGGCTGAATTATTGGAACCAGCGCCATATATGAATAGGCTGCAACGGCAATGGATCCGAGCAGTCTGGGGCTTAGTTTTGAGGCCAGAAAGATCGAAGTAGGTCCGTCTGCACCTCCGATTATGGCGATAGATGAAGCATCCTTGAGAGAAAAATCAATACCGGGAACATATTTGGTAAGGAGTATGGCNCCAATCAGGGTTGAAAAGATACCAAACTGAGCTGCTGCTCCCAGCAATGTGGTGCGGGGGTTTGCAAGCAANGGNCCNAAGTCAGTCATNGCCCCAACNCCCATNAATATTATNAGTGGGAAAATACCTGTCTTGATACCGGCATCATACACATACCGAATAATTCCACCNTCGTCGTTNATAAAGGCAAGAGGGATATTGCAAAGTATGGCTCCCATCCCNATGGGAATTAAGAGAAGGGGCTCAAACTGTTTAGAAATGCCGAGATATATGAGGAGTAATCCAACACCGATCATGAGTACTCTTCCCACACCTTCCGTCCAATCAATTGCGTTGCCAAAAATCAGTGCATAAAGACCGGTGCTTTGTACCAAATTTTTAAAAACCCTTGCAAGGGATAGTTCACCGGCACCTTTTTCGGTTTCTGTAGATTGAGCAACAATATTCTGTTTTTCTATTTTGAGAAGAGTTGCTCCTGCTGGTATCGGAGTAAACTTCTTATAAAGGTCTTTGTTGATATAGGTAATTTCACCGGTAACACCAGAGGTAACAGTAATCTTATTATGGCTTTTATCTACTATAAGGGCAATGAAATCGCCTTCCCTGATCTTATCGCCAATCTTAAACTCAGCACCATTTCTTGTTGATACATTGAGGAGTGTTACGTCTGATGGGATTGTTACTGTCACTATATCCCCGGAAGTAGTAGAATATTCCTGAGCATTTACTGTACTTGCCAGTGAAAAGAATGTAATAAAAAGAAGTGAGATTAATCGCATAATAATCAAGTTAACAGGACGCACCCGCCAAAAGACACGTCGCCCGCCCGTGCCGGTACGGACGGGGGCAGGGTTATNCGCAGATAATTAACATAAAATGACAAGAAAAGGCACTTATTCTATCATAGCAAGCGTGTCACNATGATTAACATTGTCTCCTACAGCTACCTCAATTGCAATGATCTTACAGTCTTTTGGAGCCTTAACAGGAGACTCCATCTTCATAGCCTCAAGGACAAGAATAGTTTCTCCTTCTTTTACNGTATCTCCCACTTCCGCTTCGATATGCGTAACTGAGCCCGGCATGCTGGCAACAATTGGTTCACCCTTAATAGTTATCGTTGGCGCAGACGGTGTTTGTGTGATTGNCTGGATAGCTCCGGTACCCTCGGCAACGGTAACATTAAATGATTTGCCGTCAACTGTTACGGTATAATTTTCAGNNCATTTNNTGCCTGTGGTCTGNACAGGCGCAGTCTTGGTTTCAGCTTCATTAGAAATTTTTCTGATATTCTCTTTCATTTTTCCCTGTAGAAATTCAATACCTTTTTCTCCACAGGCGTACGTAATGAAAATATTTTCGTCTGTAACCTCTATACCGTTTTCTTGAAGTTTTTTTGTGGCCACCGGGATTCCGGGTTCAAGGATTTCAAGTGGATGGCCATCGAAGGGCTTCTTGCCCAATTGTTTCTCTGCCAGTTTCACGATTTCCGGATCAGGCCTTGAAGGGGTACTGCCAAAATAACCAAGCACCATGTCACCGTAACCTTGCGTAATCTTTTTCCATTTACCAAGAGTTACATTTGCATAGGCCTGTTGAAAATAGAACTGTGATACCGGTGTAACAGAAGTNGCAAATCCACCTTTTTTGACGACATCAGTCATCTCTCTAATAACCTGTGGATAGAGATGAAGTGTTCCAGTATCACGCATCATCATGGTATTTGCTGTCAACGCTCCACCCGGCATTGGTGAAAGCGGAATAATTGGAGAAACCTGTTTTGCCTCTATTGGAATAAAATAATCTTTCATGCATTCTTCAAAAACTTTTTCTGCTTCAACAANCTTCATNANATCNANATCAATCGTCCANTCCATNCCTTTAAGNGCATGCCACATTGAAATAATATCAGGCTGGCTTGTGCCTCCGCAGACCGGGCTCTTCGCAAGNTCNATACCAAAATTGTCGTTTTTTGTAGCGCCTCCCTCAATTGCGCCTAGATAGCAGGATACCCCCACTCCGGCAGTATCGTGGGTATGGTACCAGAGCAGTGCATCGTCTCCCAGAAGCTTCCTGGCTCCTACAAATGTATCATAGACCTTCTGTGGATTAGCGGTACCGCTTGCATCCTTAAAACATATAGAATCATAAGGAAGCCCTGAATCCAGGATAGTTTTCAGGCGATGGAGATAAAATTCGGCGGTATGTGCATGTTCACATTCTTCAGGCAGGTCCATCAAGGTTATACATACCTGATGGTGTAGGCCGGCTTCAGTTATACACTCGCCGGAATACTCAAGGTTTTGAATGTCATTGAGAGCATCAAAGTTACGTATAGTAGTCATGCCATGTTTCTTAAAGAGAGTTGCATGAAGCTTGATAATGTCTTTGGGTGATTGTGATAGGGCGACAACGTTAATACCCCTGGCCAATGTCTGGAGATTTGCATCGGGTCCGGCAATCTTCCTGAAGTTGTCCATCATATGAAAAGCCGATTCGTTGCAGTAAAAGAAAAGAGATTGAAATCTGGCGCCGCCGCCGGCTTCCATATGCGTAATCCCAGCTTCTACAGTAGCCTCTACCGCAGGCATGAAATCCTGAGTAAGCACACGTGCACCATAAACAGATTGGAATCCATCCCTGAATGAAGTGTCCATGAACCTGACTTTTTTCACAATAATTACCCTTTCACTTAAGTTTACGTTTTTGAGAATTAATAGTCTGACTCTTTACAGATTTCATAAAAAACGCATCAATGCTGATATTCATGTACTTCTGAATGCATGAACGGCGGCAGATATGACCGCTGTCTGTGTGTCTATGTCTCCTGTGTCAATACTTTTATTTTTTTTACTCCTGCGCGCAAGCTCTTCTTCTGCCAGTGCCGCTTTCTCCCTGCGTGTATGCTCNTGGGTANAATAAGCAAGCAAAGACATGGCCTGGTTTAAAAGCACAAGAAAAACGAACACAACGCTCATACCAACAAACATTAGCATAAATGCATTGCTGATCATTAATAATCCCTCTTATGGTATAAATTATTAAAAGCTATTTCTCCGGAATTGAGACTGATAATACCTCGTTTTTCACATTCAAAAAGCAATGTTCCGTCATCATTCAGGTCGATTATTCTTCCTGAATATGATTCCTTTTTTACGTCTGTAAAAACGATTTGTTCATTTATAAATGCCAATCTTTTCTTTAACTCCAGCCGGTTTTGTGTAAATCCACTCTGGCAGAGTACATTAAAGCAATTAATTATTATTTCAAGGAGTTTTTTTAACAGTTCAAGCCGTATAACTTTTTGGCGCAATTCACAGCGAAGCGATGTAGCAGGAATGTCTACGAAGGCAAGGGATTCCTCCATACTGTTTACGTTAAGGCCTATTCCCAGTATCCCGTATACATTCTTATTCGATTCAACAACTTCACACAGTATACCTGATATTTTTTTCCCTTGTACAAGCACGTCGTTCGGCCATTTTACAGATGGCTTCAAACCGTAAACTTCCAGCAACTGAGCAACTGAAAGAGCTGCAATCTGCGTAATATTCTGCCTGAGTTTATGCTCCAGTGGCGTAAGCGGCAACAGGATTGAAAATGTGAGATCCTGACCGGGTACAGAATTCCAGACTCGAGTAAAACGTCCCCTCCCATGCGTTTGCTCATTGGCCCAGATAACCGAATAATCCGCCAGGGTTGAGCAATGCTGTCTTAAAAATTCATTGGTCGAATCCAGGCTTGCATACTTGTATATTGTGTACACCACTCCGTCAGGTTTAGTGATTTCCAGTTTCAGCTCTTTTTCCATAAAAGTGTAGTCTCCAAACCATGTCCTGAATGATCTTGAACTGGTTTCAGGACAAGACCTACGAATTCAGGGAGATAATATAGCCTTTAGCAGCAGAAAGTAAAATTCTATTTAAGTACTTGTGGCGTTGTTCTCTGACGCTTACGGTCATGTTCCCTCAATAATTTCTTCCTGAGACGAAAGGTTTTAGGCGTAATTTCTATAAGCTCGTCATCTTCAATGTATTCTAACGCCATTTCCAGCGTCAAATCCCTGGGAGGTGAAAGTTTAATTCCCTTATCCGCCGTAGCCGATCTCATATTTGTAGCCTTTTTGGCACGGCACACGTTTACGGCTATATCGTTCTGTTCGCAATGTTCACCAACTATCATACCTTCGTAAACCTTATCGCCAGGTTTGGCAAACATAACCCCGCGGTCACGTAAACCGTCAAGTGCATATGCAGTCACATCTCCATGTGACATAGAGACAATGACACCCTGAGATCTGTGTGGAATGTCACCCTTGAAATACTCGTATTCGTAAAAGTTGTGATACATGATGGCGGTTCCCTGTGTGGAGCTGAGGAGCCTGAGTCTTAATCCAACCAATCCACGTGAAGGAAGTTTGAACTCAAAATTTATCCGTCCGTTGTTTTCCCGCATGTTCAACATTTCTCCCTTTCTTAACCCCAGCAATGAAATAACCTGTCCATCAAATTCCTTTGGTACATCAATTACAAGGAACTCTACGGGCTCGGCTTTTTTTCCGTTAATTTCCTTGTATATAACCTTTGGTTTTGAAACCTGGAGTTCATATCCTTCTCTCCTCATATTCTCAATCAAAACTGAAAGATGCAGTAACCCTCTTCCTGCTACATGAAACGACTCGCTGGAGTTAGTATCGTGTACTTTTAATGAGACGTTTGAACGTAACTCTCTATATAACCTTTCTCTCAAATTACGGCTTGTTACATACTTCCCGTCCTTGCCCGCAAATGGGGAGTTGTTCACTGAAAACAGCATCGATAGCGTAGGTTCGTCAATACTTATGATGGGAAGCGGTTTAGGGTTATTTGCATCTGCGAGGGTATCGCCAATTTCCACGTTTTCTATCCCTGTAACAGCTACAATGTCACCTGCAGTTGCCTCCTGAACACTTTCTCGCTCCAAACCAGAGAAAGAAAAGATTTTTCCTATTCTTTCATTACGCTTTTCTCCATCCATTTTAAGCCATGTTACATTACTGCCGGAGATTATACTTCCATTTGCAATCTTGCCAATACCTATCCTGCCTACATAATCGTTATAATCCAGCGCCTGTACAAGCATCTGGAATGGTTCGTCCGGGTTTGCCGTTGGCGGAGGGATGTGTTCTATTATAGCATCCAGTAATGGTGTCAGATCATTGCTTTCCTGTTCCACTTCAAGTTTTGCATATCCATCTCTGGCGCTGGCGTATACTACGGCAAAGTCTAACTGTTTATCGTCGGCATTTAAGTCTACAAACAGGTCAAATATTTCGTCAAGGACATCATTTGGCCTCCCGTCGGGCCTGTCAATTTTGTTGATTACTACAATAGGTTTGAGGTGATAGCCTAATGCCTTCTGTAATACATATCTTGTCTGCGGCATAGGGCCTTCGTAAGCATCCACCAGGAGAAGTACGCCTTCTGCCATTTTTAGAGTGCGCTCCACTTCACCTCCAAAGTCCGTATGGCCCGGAGTGTCAATAATGTTCAATTTAATCCCTTTGTATTGGATTGCAAAGTTCTTTGCGACTATGGTTATGCCGCGTTCTCTTTCCTGATCTTGAGAATCCATTACTCGTTCGACAACTTGCTGATTTGAGCGAAAGACTCCAGTTTGTTTTAACATTTGATCAACTAACGTTGTCTTCCCATGATCCACATGGGCGATGATAGCAATATTCCTAATGTTCTTTATTTCCACAATTACTTTTTTCCGTTTCTTTGATTGGCTAAAGGCCTGGCCTTTGCAACACTTGATTAATGAAAAGATTAAAATTCTGAAAACCGCATTCTTTAGTAACTTACATTGTGGACAAGCCACAAAATGTAAATTCCTTATTATAGTAATATTTTGTTGATATTATAGTAAAAAATCTGAAATGAAAGCTAATAAGATAGGCTTGAAGGAAGAATTACATGAAAATACATGAAAATAGTAGTTGAAAATGTATGTGCCTTCGATTTAATATACGCCTGTAATGTTATTAAGTTGTTTTCGACAGATCA